>JAOUMX010000159.1 GCA_029881275.1 Gammaproteobacteria bacterium
ATGGCTTAATATTCATGTACAAAGAAAATGGTGAACTCTTCAATACGTTATATTTTCCACTTCAGCACTTAAACCCTGGTCATGAGTTTTTAGGTTATGAAAACATTAAGAAGCTTAGTGAAGAACACCGCTAACAAGACAGTCAAGCTCGCGCATAAAGCGCGCTTGGACCGCCCAAACAGCGGGCGGCCACTTACTTAGGCGTTATATACCATGATATTAGATAACTACTTCATAGTAATACCCGTATATCGCTTAGACGAAGACAAATACTATGACCAAGTGCAGAAGCATGTAGATAAAAACTTTGAAAGTGATAGCGATATTGTAAAAAAAGCGTATGAAAAAGATCCTAGTCTAAAGGAGAAATGGGAGTCTCGTTTTAGAGAAAGCTATGGTGGAGCATGGGAATTCAATGAAATAATTGGTTATATAAAACTATATTTCTTTGGCAACCAAATTAGAGGTGAGTACTGGGCCGTTAATTCAAAAAAGATTGTCAAAACAAGAAAAAAGCAATTTGAATACAAAACCCACAAGCTTACCTATGAACTCACAATACATGACGAAACAAATAACGGAATACTAGATAAAGTCAATGAATACATTAATAACTGCAAAAAAGAACTCAAAAAACGTCACCTTGACACTCGTGAGTTTGAGACATTGGCTCCTTGTATTGACTGGGTATCATTGTATAAAAGAAAGCGAATATAACAAGTCGTTCAAAAATGACCGCCAAACAGCGGCGGCCTTTTAACTCGGCGTTAGGTGTGCAAAAGAAAATATTAGACAAGGAGTTATTTATTTACATTAAGTCGCTCAAATTCATTCCTGCCGTTCTAGCAGTATTTATGCTAGGTATTGCAACTTTTATGCAGATAAAAGGAATAAAGCTAAATATCCCAGCAGCCCCATTAGAGTGGGGACTAATCAAAGACTTTATTGATATGTTTTACGTGTTATTAGTACCTTGGAATGGCTGGGTTGTTCTAGCACCCTTAATATTTAGTGCCTTACAAGGCTGGCGATATAGTTCAATGCTATATTTGTGCCTTGCTTGCGCTATTTTAATGGGAGTTATAGATACTCTTATCTCATTTGAAACGGTTACACCTGAGAGAATAATCAAAGGCATAATAACTTATATTATTATTTTTGGCCTTGTCTATATTACTGCAGTCATCTCGTTTACGGGCATTAAAAGAGCGTTTAACACAAGAGCGTGAATTGACAATAATTATGAAACAACACCTAACAATAAACTTCAGCGGAAAACCTACCCGCTCCGCCTATCGGCAACGCGGGAAGTTTTTTCGCTGAGTAAGGCGTTAAGTGAATAATGAGACTACTACGAATTAGCATATTAATTTTTGTAGTATTAGCGACTGTCAGTGTCAGAGCTGAGAGCATCAATTGCACAAATGGTCTCCTGGCGCAGGTGACGTTCAAAAAGTCAGCAAGTATATTTATGTCGTCTGGGCTAGTGCATATAAAAGGGACCGCTGTACTTGCTAACAATACAAATAAGGCATTGAGCTTCTCCACGTCATATCTTATCGCTTCATTTGGAAAGCAAGCTCCAGTTAGAGGTTATAAGGATACTTTAGCTTCTGAAGCTATTGATATCTCAAGTATCACCCTTAAGCCTGGCGAAGCAATAAAAGTGAACATGTATTGGCCCTTTGAGGGAGAAAGTGGTGAAGAGGTACTTAGTGCCAAGGTTTCATGTGCAAGCACCTAACAAACAAATCAAGATCGCCCGCAAAAAGCATGCGGGCTGGGACCTCCGCTTCGCTGCGGCCCCTTATTAACCCGTCATGAGTAAATAGTAAAAACAATGAATAAATGGTTATCTGAAGTTTATGAGTCACTGTCTAAAGCACTGGAAATTGCCAGTGACTCAAAAATGCCGTCATATAATTTATATATGTTGGCGCCAATAATTTACGCTGAAAGGCAAAAAACGAATAATGAAGCATTAATTCAAGAAATGATTGATGCTAATGATAAACAGGTAAAACGCGACTGGGCTGTTGACGAAGAATCTAAATCACAAGTCATATTTCATTTTGTTTCATCATATCTATACTGTTTTGTAGTTGCTGATAAAATTGATGAAATGAAATATGATGACATAATGGAGTATGTGAACGAAAACATGGATCTTTTCCCTAATGATTAACAATATATAAACAAGCACATCAAACAGACTGCTAACCCTTGCCGCCTTGTTCCAGTTCACTGCAAACTTACTTTATCAGAAAGGCAGCTAGTGGGCTGCTTATGTAAAATATTATATGCACAAAAGGTTAATAACTATGTTTATGATTGAATACAAGGATATTGGGTGGTGGTATTGGTTAGTTACAGCACCACTTCTGACAATTGGCGTTCTAGGCTACGAGCCAGGATTTGTATTGGCTATCGGACTAACCCTGTTTCAACTAATTCACTATGTTGCTCGAGAAAAAAGCATAAAAGCCTTTCCTGTTCAGGTGCGCTTCTGGTATTTATTACTTCTTATTGTTGCATTTCCAGGAATCATGCAGTGGTTATATTGGGCACCATGCATTGGTACCTGGGCATAGGTAATATTTGGCTACTGCGCAATGGCTCGTCTAGTCTCACTCTGGCCGTGGAACAGAGAAGATCCTTTTACACTTAAACTTATAATGAATACTTTTCTGTCGCGCCCTGTTAGAGGGAGTGTTCAGCAAGGCTTTGCAGAGAGAAAATAAACTCATAATAATTCTCTCGTTTGGCTGTTATGTATAACTATTTATTATATATTTATAACCCTTTTATACGCTATTCCTCATTTCGGCAGGCTTAAATCAGTAGCGTCACATAATCGGGAAAACATCAGATTCATGATACTTAAAAATTTTCGATTACCACATAACATATTCAGCATCGCACATATCTTTGCTGCCATTATTAGCGTCTCCTGCATTGCTTTCGCTACCCATGCGACTCCTGGCGAAGTCAGAACTGGCGAAATCTTAACAGATACGCCAATGCAGGGATTGACCGGCCATTCATTGCTGCTGTCTGATTATCGCGGCAAACCATTAATTATTAACGTGTGGGCAAGTTACTGCACACCCTGCCTGTCTGAAATGGGATCACTTGAGCGACTAAAGCAACACTTTAGTAATGATCTTAATCTGATTGGCATTTCAATTGATGACTATCCCGAGCGCGCCCGACGATTTCTCAGCAAGGCCAATACCACATTCCCGCATTATATCGATCACAAACTCAGACTGGAGACTATGCTGGGCGCCAGTAGTATTCCGCTCACTGTTCTGATTGATGCACAAGGTCGCGTACTTACCAAAGTTAACGGCTCACGGGAATGGGACAGTCCCGATATAATTGAAGCCATAGGAAAGATGTTTAACATCGGGATGTAACCTTTTTCTTTTAAACACGAGCAATATTAACCTTACTCAAGCCAGATTTAATATAGCCTGACCGTAAACGACTAACCTCATTTATTATATGTTGATACAAAATTATGACACTACCAACAATAATTCTGATTTCCATTACAGCCTTATTTCTCATATTAGAAAGGGTATATCCCGGACGACAACTTCCTAACTCGACCGGCTGGTATATCCGAGCCATTACTATCAATTTAATTCAGTTAGGTATCACCCTGTTAACGGGAAAACTATGGCTAACCTGGTTCGGCAATGCTTCATTGTTAAATTTATCAACATTAAATATGCCCATTGCTGAAGGTCTTATTGGCTGGATCACAGGCACATTTGTTTTTTACTGGTGGCACAGACTGAGACACAAAGATGGCTTCTGGCTTATTTTCCATCAAATTCATCACTCTGCTTCGAGAATCGAAATACTGACTTCGTTCTACAAACATCCCGTTGAAATATTTACCAATTCATTTCTTACCGCCATTATTCTATTTCCGCTACTGGGCGTTTCCCTGTTTGCAAGTTTCTGGTACAACCTGTTTGCCGCCACCGGTGAATATTTTTATCATGCAAATATCAAAACATCGACATGGTTACGCTATTTCATTCAAACACCTGAATTACACTCCATACATCATCAATACGATGTACATAAATATAATTTTAGCGACCTGCCGATCTGGGATCGTTTATTTGGCACATACATGGACACCACCTCGTTTACTGAAAGATGCGGCTTTCCTGATAACGCTGAACAGAAACTTGCAGAAATGCTAATTTTTAAAGACGTTTATCAACGGCAACCAGAAAACCAATAGAGGCAGGAATGTGGTTGCCGCTTTTACTATTTGTAAAAAATTAATGTTTATTCATTTTATCGACATAAGCCATGCCGATAGCTGAAACCACAAAGGTCAAGTGAATAATGACGTACCACATCAGTTTATCATTTTCGATGGATTGCGCATTCATGAATTTCTGCAACAAATGAATTGAAGATATCGCAACAATGGAAGCTGCTACTTTTTGCTTGAGCGAACCCGCATCCATCTTACCAAGCCAGTTAAGTTTTTCCTGACCTTCTTCTATATCGATGCTGGATACAAAATTTTCATAGCCGCTAAGCATTACCATGACAATAAGACCACCCACCAGCGAGATATCAACCAGACTTAAAAGCAGCAGGACGAGATCAGCTTCTTTGGTTGCAAAAACCAGCGGTAACACATGGAATATTTCCTGGAAGAATTTAAGGCCTAACAGGAGCAGACCCACACTCAGGCCGATATAAATTGGCGCCAGCAGCCAGCGGCTGGCATAGAGGAACTTTTCCGCAAGGTTTTCAATCATGGCATCTACTACTTCAGTTTAAAGCGCTAAATTATAATACTTAATGCCTTCGATTGCTAAGCCAGATTTGCAATTGATCTAATTTACAGGATTAACCGATCTGTTGCCAATCGCTACTCCAGTGTATGCTATCCATCTGATTATTTTCAACAACACCATTCTCGATTGAGATTCTTAATTAATCACACAAGCAAAGACAGACGATGACCATTTACGAAAAAATTAACTACGTCGAATTTCCCTCAAAAGACATCCAGAAAACCAGGGACTTTTTCACCTCTGTGTTTGCCTGGAAATTCACCGACTACGGCCCAGACTATATTGCCTTCTGCAACGAAGGCATCAATGGTGGTTTTTTTAAAACGGATAAACATTGTTCCACGGTAAACGGCAGTGCTTTAATTGTGTTTTACAGCAGAGACCTTGAAGCCACCCAGTACAAAATAGAAAAAGCGCGTGGTGTTATTGTTAAACCCATATTCAACTTTCCCGGTGGCAGACGGTTTCACTTTACCGACCCTAATGGGAATGAATACGCGGTCTGGTCAGATGTTAATGCCTGAGACGCGATCCTTTGACCAGACTCAGGAAGACAGCGTAATGTCCTTCGCCTGTAAATCTGCATGATAAGACGACCTCACCATCGGACCACTTGCCACCTGTTTAAATCCCATCTCCAGCCCGCGTTGCCGGAGCTCATCAAACTCTGCCGGTGTAACATAACGT
>JAOUMX010000160.1 GCA_029881275.1 Gammaproteobacteria bacterium
GATGACCCGATTATTCAATCGTCCAGCACTACTCCCTTTATTCCACTCCGTGAACCACTTTGACATCGGCAATCGCACCGGGTCCGTGACAGACAGAGCAGGTTTCATAACTGTTACCTATGGCGGTCGAATTGCCTTCGAATACGGCACCACCAAGGGTCGTCATGTGAGCTTTAGACAGATCACTGTCGTGGCATGCCGTACAGACTGCGGCTGTGGGCGTGGTCATCAGATCATCCGATTGATCGTCTTTCTGCGCGGTAAAGTCACCCGCAGTGACTGCTGTTGGTGCCGATTTCATGGTAGTCGCCTGAATACCGTTCTGTAATGGTGCGGCCCAATCGCCGTCTAACTCATAGGTACCGGTGTTATGACAGGTGGTACAATCGCTCAGGATGCCGGGAAAGCGCACATGACTATAGTCGTGAGCCCTGCCACCATAACCATAGATAACAATGCCATTCTCACGGATACCATGTTCAGCCTGGTCGCCGGCATGAATGCCATGTATCAAAACTTTCATATCAATGGTTTCTTCCATTTTTCCATCCAGACCGACTTCAGGTATGCCATCTGAACCGGCAGTAACGCCATCGGCGAGGAAGTTATCACGACGCCCGATATCGGTGTTTCTTGGGTTATGACACATAACACAGAGCTGAGCATTATCGGCGCGGTTAGCACCGTGCAGTGATAAATTATTATGACAGTTATCGCATTTACTAATGATGTCTACCGCTACCCGACGCTCAGCCAGGGTACCACCGTTAACCGTAAAATAGGCCACCGCACCCCTGACAGGAACATTAAGATTATATGTTCCTGAACCCACAACGGACTCACCTCTGGGATGACCTTCCATGGCAACCGCGGCACTACCACTGGCAATGGGCAATGCAGGCAATGTTATGGTGAAAGTACCGTCTCCATTATCCGTGGCGTTGGCTATTGCTGAAGTAGAATTGGCACGTGCGGGCCGACTACCGGCACCAGCGTCATTGTTGTAATCCAGCATCGGTGCCAGGGCATCTCCCCAGCCAGTCAGAATATTCAGACCCGCGCCGGCAGTGCTGTATTCCGGATCCTGACCCGGAGCAGGACCTGTCGCAACATCGGCTATATCATATAAATTGCCATAACCGTGTGTGGTTGCACCCGTAGGATCAGACACAGAGAAGGTAACCGTCGGTGCAGCGCCCGCACAATCGGGTTTCGGATCTGCCGGGTTAGTAGAAACGGCCGTACCGCATATTGTCAGGATGTTGTACTGGAACCTGGTCGCCGCCACATTGACGGGTATGGCATGAGATTCTTCAACACTCCATGTTGTACCCACACCGTGACAGGTTGCACAATACGAGTTGCCGCGCATAATACCGCCTGAATGACCCGCTGGATCATTAGCACCGAGCGGTGTGCCATCTTTGGAAAAATCCTTATCATCATGACAGGAACCACAGGCTGCCATACTGATCTGGGTTTTCCAGTTATCGCCATCCGGTGTTCCGCTATCAGCACCATCATGACACTTGGTGCAATTGCGAATATCCTGCGGAAACACAACCGTTGAATAATCGTGTTTGTTATCACCATATCCCCAGATGGCATATTCAGAACCACTGGGTAGATCCTCTCCGCGATGGATCTTATGCACCATAACTTTGAAGTCCACCGTATGACCGCTATCAGGATCGGTTGATCCGGGATTATGACAGGTGACACAATAGGCCGTATCGATGCGTGCATCATGGGCTTCGAGTTCATTGTGACATTCGTTACAACTGTCAGTCTTGACAATATCCCGGGTGAACAGTCCGCTGGTGGCACCATCCGAAGGTCTGAACGTATAAACTGCATTAACCGCTGGCAGACTGCCACGGGTCTGAATGCCCAGGCGATGGGTCAGGGTTGGCTGATAACTGACATCGAGCGCATTACCCTCGGCATCGGTACAGGGAGCAGGACAACTGACACTGGCAATGTCGGTTGCAAAGGTATAACTATAAGTACCGTCATTGTTATCCACCAGGGTACCGTTGTTTTCCCGGGTTGCCTGAACAGCGGTATTGCCCTCGCCTGGTGAACCGGCCACATCCCCAAGCTGATTAGTCAGAATATAATTCTGCCAGGCACTGGGATCACCATTTGACCCCGGCATTAATTTGGCAATTGTGAAACGAAGATCGCTGGTCGAGAGTCCTCTGGCACGATCACCATCCTGATTAGTCACCGTGAAAGTAACTACCGGAGCACTGGCAATAGTGACGCCATTAATGGTAATGCCAAGAGATGTTGCCGAAGAAGCCCGCTCGACGGGAAGCAAGGTACCCGATGCGCCCTGCGGCCCCGGAGCACCATCATCTGCACATGCACTCAATATTAGTACCACCACACTTAGGGACGTTATACGTCCTACCCATTGCAACAAAATCCTGAACTTGTTCATAGCCCACACCTTTCGTTTGCTGGATGCGCCTTATTGAGGGTGCATGTTTTAAGACTTAATTATTGGAATCTCCGAAATCGATGAATTTTTTTACTTTCTTAGACACAGTATAAATTTACCATACGCTGTGTGAAGTCTCTTTATATAAAAATTTGCTTATATCCTCATAAACTTAGACAATGATTGATAATTCTCAACAATAAACACCCGCCCAAGCGATCACAACGCTTTTTTATTAGCCACTAATGATTTTAAATGTGCTTTAATATTGACAAAAGATCTTATCAAATAGAATTCAGGCAATCTGAATATCTTCAATAACAATACAATAAAGAGGATCCAGGCATGAAACAGCCAATAGAAAATTTTTTCAGCATTTTAAGTTTAAGTATTGTATTGAGTATTTCAGGCGCAACCAGCGTTCTAGCAGCCGATATCGCAGAGATAATTAACTCCTGCGCTGACTGCCACGGTAAGGATGGCGCAAGTACCAGTCAGGATGCTCCCATCATCGGTGGGTTTTCTGCTCCTTATATCACTGACAGCATGATTGCTTACAAGGCAAAAGAAAGACCCTGCCCCGAAGCAGAATATCTGAGCGGTGATAAAAAAGGCAAAAAAACCACCATGTGTGACATTGCCAAAGAACTGAACGAAGACGAGATAAAAAAAATAGCAGCCGATTTTGCTGCCAAGCCTTTCGTCCGTGCGACCAACCAGACATTCGATCCGGCACTGGCTGAAAAAGGCAAAGCTATTCATGAAGATCTTTGCGTAAAATGCCACGATAAGGGCGGCAGCCTTGCCAGTGATGATAGCGGTATTCTGGCAGGCCAGTGGATGTCCTATATCAGACAGTCACTGAAAGAATACAGTGATGGTGATCGCCCCATGACCAAAAAAATGAAAAAGAAATATGGCAAACTCAAGGAGGGCGATACCGAAGCACTGGTTCATTACTTCGGCAGCTTCAAGTAACTTAAATTAAAAAAATAAATATTGACGGTTGCTGATGCTAATTCCACAACCGTCAGACAGTCTGCATTTACTTGATGGATTGTAATTGAGCGTTGAATGTACGACCAATTGGGGGAGTTAATGACATGCGTAATAAACAACCGATGAAGTATTTATTAATCGGATTATTTTACCTCATCTCTGTCCAGACAATCTGGCCTTCCGAGGTTAACGCTGCTACAAACCCGGGAAGCCCTAACGCAGCCCTCGACAATGCAAACTGCCTGGAATGTCATGACGGTAGTCAAAAAATCACTGTTGAAAATACGGCTGCTGAAGATGATGAAAACAAAACCCGTGCCCTGTTAAATATTCCTAAAGACAAATTTATCAAAGGCGTGCACGGTGACATGACCTGCATCGACTGTCATCAGGAAATCACCGACAGCAACACATCACATGCAAAAAACGATATTCCAAAACCCGATTGCATTACCTGCCATGAAGGACTGTGGGAAAAGGCTAAAGAACAGGATCTGACCAAAGAAAAAGCCCGGCTGGGAATCGTGGTAGCCAACATCGACGCTTACAAGGAATCCTTTCATGCAAAAGAGGCCTCCACCAGATCGGGTTTCAAGGCTTACTGCGAAGATTGTCATGACTCACATTTTTTTAACGTACCTTCCACAGGCACCTCAAAACGCACCGACTGGCACCTGACGGTTCCACAGCTTTGTGGTGAAACCTGCCACGATGAGGCGCTGGAAGATTATTCAAAATCGGTTCACGGCAAGGAATCCATTGACAAACAGAATCCGAAATCCGCTGTTTGCGTAGACTGTCATACCTCACACGCTATCAGCAAAACGGAAAGAGATCCATTTCAACTGCTGGTCACCAAACAATGCGGCAGTTGTCACGAAGAAGAATTTGCCAGCTATCGAAGCACGTATCATGGCCAGATCAATACGCTGGGTTATGCTCACACCGCGAAGTGTTATGACTGTCATGGTAGCCACGAAATCCACGGTGTTGATAATGAAGATTCAACCATACACCTGGATAACCGCCTGGAAACTTGCCAGGAATGTCATGATGGCAAAGATCTACCCAAAGCCACGGAAAGCTTCCTGACCTTTGGACCACATGCCACCAGCCATGATTTTGAGCATTATCCCCAGATGTGGATCGCCGCCAAGTTCATGCACGGCCTGCTGCTGTTTGTATTCAGTTATTTCTGGGCACATTCACTGCTCTGGTGGTACCGCGAATATAAAGACCGCAAGGCACATAAACACCAACAGCATATCCTGACCGATGAATTACCGGGCATGAAGAACAAACAGGTCCGTCGCTTTGGACTGATCTGGCGTATAGGCCACCTGTGTTTTGCACTCAGCGTCATGGTCCTGATACTAACCGGCACTGCAGTCATTTACTCCTATACTGCCTGGGCACCTGTGGTGATTGAGCTTCTTGGTGGACCACAAATGGCCGGACTTATCCATCGTATTGCGGCAACCATTATGCTGAGTATCTTCTTCCTGCACCTGGTCGGTGTCAGCATCAATATTTATCGAAAACGCAAGACCTTCCGCTGGTTCGGCCCTGACTCACTGGTGCCCAACTGGAAAGATCTCGCCGATGCCATCGGTATGTTCAAGTGGTTCCTCGGTATGGGCCCCAGACCGTCATTTGAACGCTGGACCTACTGGGAAAAATTTGATTACTGGGCAGTCTTCTGGGGTATGGGTATTATTGGTGGCAGCGGTATGATGCTGGCCTTCCCGGGGGTTACAGCCTCGATATTCCCCGGCTGGGTCTTTAACGTGGTCATGTTGGTACATGGTGAAGAAGCCTTCCTGGCAGCCGTTTTCCTGTTCACGGTGCATTTCTTCAACAACCATTTCCGTCCTGACAAACTGCCACCACCGGATGTGGTCATGTTTACTGGCGCGCAGTCACTGGAGGAATTCAAACGTGAACACAAGTTACAGTATGAACGTCTGGTTGAAACCGGTGAACTGGACAAGTATCTGGTAGATGCACCGTCCAGGCCTATGACGATCGGCTCGAAGAT
>JAOUMX010000036.1 GCA_029881275.1 Gammaproteobacteria bacterium
CAGGCCCATATAAAACACCACCGTCTGATTCGGTTGTGCCAGCGCTGGCCAGTTCAGATCAATCGATCCATCTTTCAAATGACCGGTAACAAATACACAGGCCTGAGAATAATCTCGATGTGTCAGAGGAATACCCGCGTAGGATGCGCAACCGGCTGCTGCAGTAATACCCGGCACCACCTGGAATGCCACACCTTCCTGGGCCAGCAGTTCGATTTCCTCACCACCACGACCAAAAATAAAGGGATCCCCCCCCTTCAGGCGCAAGACACGTTTACCTTCCTTCGCCAGACGCACCAGCAACTGATTAATATTCTCCTGTTGCATAGTGTGTTTGTCGCGCTCCTTGCCGACATAAACCATTTCCGCATCACGGCGCACCAGTTCACGAATAGCCGGCGAAACCAGACGATCATAGACCACAACATCCGCAGCCTGCATTAAGCGCAAAGCGCGGAACGTTAACAAATCAGGATCACCGGGACCCGCTCCCACCAGATACACTTCACCCTGAAAATCGGGTTTAGCACTAGCCGCATCAATGGCTTTCTGTAACTCTTCAGCCGCTTCAGGCTCATGCCCTGAAAACACACGGTCTGCCACGGTACCTTCAAGAACTGCTTCCCAGAAAATACGCCGTTCTTCCACATTACCAAATTTGGCTTTTACCTTGTCACGGAAACCATCCACTAAAGCCGCCAGACGACCATATGCCGCCGGAATACAACCTTCAAGCTTGGTACGTATCATTCGCGCCAGTACTGGTGAAGCGCCGCCAGTGGATATAGCTATCTGGACAGGTGAACGATCCACAATGGATGGCATTATGAATGAACACAGAGGTGGGTTATCCACCACATTAACGGGTATACCGCGTGCCCTGGCCAGGGAGGAGACTTTTTCATTAACCTCACCCTGATCAGTAGCTGCAATGACGAGAACAGGATGATTGATATCATCATCCTGAAAATGACGAGCCACATGGGTTATCTCGGCCTTTTCTGCCATTTCAGTTAATTCGCGACCCAGTTCGGGAGACACCACAGTGACCTGGGCTTGCGCTTTTCTAAGCAAAGCCACTTTACGGGCGGCGACTTCACCACCACCTACCACAAGGCAGGGCTGGTTTCTGATATTGACAAAAATCGGTAGGAAATCCACGGTAAATCCTCGTAGTCAGGAACAGGCCACGATTTTAGTGAGACACCAGAATCAGGTCTATATCCCTTTGGCAATGGCTAAATAATGAGCAGGTTTAAGGCTGTATCAAGTATAGAGGTATTTAATTATTTTTTATTTCAGCAAGCCATCCAGCTTCCCTGAATGATCCAGTAAAGAAAGGTCATCAAAACCACCAACATGAAAATCATCAATAAAAATCTGTGGAACCGTTTTACGCCCGGTCAGCTTTTCCATATCTTTCCACTTCTGGCGATCTTGACCAATATCTATTTTTTCAATATCTACACCTTTTTTCTTCAGCAATTTTTCAGCACGTAAACAATAGGGGCAGGAGCGGGTACAATACATTAGAACTTTAGGCATTTGCTTCACCATCAATCAATATTACAAATAAACTTCCATGTACCTTACTAAAGCCTAGATTAATCTCTAAAACCACCTGGGACAAGCACAAAAAAAGAATCCCGCAGAAAAAATACAAAACACGTGTGATTAAACAACAAAGCTGGCAGCCAGGGTACCCATAACCAGCGCCCAGCCATCAACCAGAACAAATAACATCAACTTGAAAGGCAAAGAAATAATCAAAGGTGACAACATCATCATACCCATGGCCATTAAAACGCTGGCGACCACCAGATCAATGATAAGGAAAGGAATAAATAACATAAAACCAATCTGAAATGCTGTTTTCAATTCAGAAGTCAAAAAAGCCGGCATTAATACAGTAAACGGAACATCATCAGGTGTGGCATAAGGCTGATGTTCGGCAATACGTGAAAACAGACCAATATCATCTTCACGGGTTTGTGCCATCATAAATTTTCTAAAAGGTGCTTTTAATTTTTCCAGTGCTTCATCGGCACTGATCTGTTCAGCAATATAAGGCTGATAAGCATCTTCATAAGCCTTGGTAAAAACCGGCGACATAATAAACAAACTTAAAAACAGAGACAGACCAATTAATATCTGATTAGATGGCGTTTGTGCTGTTCCCAGAGCCTGCCGCAAAATAGACAAAACAATAATAATGCGTGTAAATGATGTCATCGTCAGCAACAGCGCTGGCAACAATGACAACAAGGTCATCAGGGCTAATATCTGAATAGATAATGAATAACTTTTACCACCACCACTGACATCTTCAACAATCAGAGCAGGCAATGCTGGCTCAGCTATAACAGCAACAGGCAGCGAAAAAAGCAATATACCTGTAAATAATCTTAACAAAATACCGGCCAGAAACTTCATACCTGACCTTCTAATACCTGGGTCAGTTTTTCATCAAAATTATTGTCTTGACTGAAATCAGCTGACATATTCTGTAAAATATTTACACGCCCCGGCGCCACACCCAACAGCAACTTCCGGCCTTCAATCTGAACCAGCACGGCACGTTCACGAGTCCCCAGAGAAAGCCCACCAAGAATTTTCATTTCGACCTGGTTAGTCACTGGTAATCTACCGTACTTTCGCAGCACCCAGGCAAGCCCCAGAATCAGCGCCAGTACAATTGCCAGCCCCATTACCATATTCATCATATTAACAAATGAAAAAGGTTCTACTCGGGAAACAGCTGTGGTTTGCGTTACCGTATCCGCAAAAACAGATACGGGAAAATAAAAAAACATCCAGCTAATTATTATCAATAAAAATTTCATAACTAAATTAACGAAGTTTCTTCACGCGCTCGGCAGGGCTGATAATATCCGTTAATCGAATACCAAATTTTTCATTGATTACAACAACTTCACCTCGCGCAATCAAAGTACCATTAACCAGAACATCCATAGGTTCACCCGCCAGACGATCCAGCTCAACAACCGAGCCCTGATTTAATTGCAACAGGTTACGAATACTGATTTTGGTGCGACCAATTTCCATGGAAATATTAACTGGAATATCCAGTACAACTTCCAGATTAACATCTGTGTCCGGCTTGCTATCATCTACCACTTCACGAAAGGATGCCTTGCCTACAGCAGCAGCTTCTTCTGTTGCCTGTTGCTGCAATGCCTCAGCCCACACATCATCAACATTTTCTTCGTCGCTCATCTTTCCGCCCTAACTCTCATAAGGTTTAATATTTAACTGTTGACGCCCTACTTTTTTCACAATCTTCACTGCAGCATTACCTCTTGAAACACCAATATTACCTTTAAATATCGGAATATCTTCGGCATCCAGAATGACATGACTTGGCATATCAAAAGGAATAATATCTCCAGGCTTCAGGTCAACAATTTCTGACAGAGTCATTTCTTTTTCAATCAAATTACTACGAACTTCAATCTGTGCTTCAAATATTTCTTCTCGAAGCGATAATGCCCAGCGAGCATCAATATCCGTTACATCACTTTGCACACCGGCATCAAGCAGGTCACGTATCGGCTCAATCATTGAATAGGGGAAAGTGATATGACAATCACCACCACCACCCTCAAGATCAACACGAAAAGTACTCACAACAACAACTTCAGTCGGACTGACTATATTCGCAAGATGCGGATTAACTTCCGATGACTGATAAATAAAATCCAGTTTCTTTACCGGATTCCATGCGTCTTTCAAATCTGCAAACAACAGATCAAGTAGCATTTTAATGACACGCTGTTCTGTTGGCGTAAACTCACGTCCTTCAATCTTGTTATAAAACCGACCCTCACCACCAAAGAAATTATCCACCAGAATAAATACCAGCTTGGGATCAATAACAAACAGTGCCGTACCTCGCAGCGGGGACACTTTGACCAGATTCAAACTGGTAGGCACAAACAAGCTATGGACATATTCCGCAAATTTGAGCATTTGCACACCACCCACAGCAATTTCCGCCTGACGCCTTAACATATTAAACAGACTTACACGGAGATTACGTGCAAAGCGTTCATTAATCATTTCCAGTGTTGGTAAACGACCCCGAACGATGCGATCCTGAGAGTTAAAATCGAAACCACGGGCAATCCCGTCACGTAACGGTTCATCTGTTTCGGTTTCAACATCTCCGCCATCAACCCCATGTAACAGGGCATCGATTTCATCCTGGCTAAGTACGTCCTGAGCTGACATTTTATTGCATCACAAAACTTGTAAAATAAAGGGCTTCTACAGAAGAAGGCTCACCCTCTTCCTGTAGCACTCGTTGTATTTCCATAATCGCATCCTGGCTCAATTTACGCTTACCCTCACGGGTATTAATTTCATGGTACTGCTTGCCGCCAAACAACAATAACAGTTCATTGCGTATTCTTGGCATATGTATATTGATAGCTTTTTCAACAGCAGGATCATAAGTCATTAATTGCACATCGACCTGCAGCAAACTCACCTGTTCAGGATTTTCGAAATTAACTACAAATGCGGGCTTCAAGGGCACATATATATGTTTACCTGATGCCGGCTTCTCTGCTACAACGTCTTCTGCTGCCACTTCCTGTTCAGCAGGTTCAGTATTAATCACTTCTGTATCCACTACATTGTCAACTTTTGTGGCTGGCTCATCATCTGACAACAGAAAATATGTAACACCCACACTGATACCAATCAGTAATAAAACAGCATTCACAATCAACACAATTTTCATTGTGGCATTGCCTTTTTTCTCTGTCGATTCTACTTCTTCAGTATCGTCTAGCTCTTCATCTTCTAATGCCATTCTTTAACTCCTATACGTAATCATGACTTAAGCAAGGATTATGCCCATACTTAATTATTTATAAATTCAGGCCTTTAATTCAAGTGCCCGCACTTGCTTAAAAATAATAAACCCATCCTAAGAATAGATTTAATTCTTTTATATTCAATAGCTTGTGCATAATATTTTCATCAATCCATGAATTACCCACTGCCGAGACAGGTGCAACACCTGCACACATAGCGGCTAATTATTAATCAATCGCAGTTATCTGACAGATAAAAACACAAAAATTCCTGACATCTACACAGATATTCGACAGTTTTTTGGCATCTGGACGATAATATAACCATGATTAATATACCGCCAATCAAACCCCGCACTGATATTAAATCTGACATCCTCAGTGATATCACCAAAACATGGAAAGTGGGTCAGGTACTGAATGCCACTGTAGAAAAAGGCGGCAAGCCTCTGGATACCATCCTGCTTCGACTTGGCCAGCATCTGCTGGAATCACGCACACCCATCACTCTAAAAGATGGTGAAACCATTCAGCTAGTGGTCAAGCAAATGGGTATAGAGCCATTACTCGGTATAAAAAGCCAGATTAGCACTCGCGAGACCATCGTTCAGCTGTTACGCAGCTTTATTAATAATCAGCAGGATATTAAACCCCTGATAGAAATCAGCCAGAAATTACTCACCACTGAGACACTGGATACTGATATCAAAATCCGTCTACAGCAATTAGTTGATTCCATCGCCAGACCCCAACAGGCAGGCGATTACAGACAACTTAAAACCCTGATCCAGAATAGCGGCATTTTCCTTGAACCCAGATTATTAAATTCACAATCAACCGAGCTCAAACAGGGTTCAATTAATCAGGATATTAAAAATCAGTTACAGGTTATCCGTCAGCTGATTGAGAAGGAATTGCCGGTCATTAAAAATGCCTCCGAAAATAAAGCACCCAAGCTTGAGCAGATGGTTAGCCAGTATCTAAAAGGTGAAATTAGCCTTAAGGAATTGGCACAGTTTTTTACCAGTCGTCTTCCTGCAGATAAGATACAGATACTGATAAATCAGTTACAGGCCAGTCAAAACTTAACCCCGGTAACAAAAGAGCTATTGCCGCTCAGTATCGAACAGTTACTGACTCATATACAAACCCAGCCGAATTCTAAAAATCTTATTGATACTCTTATTACTCTTATACTTAAACTACCCGCCCTAAGTAACTTAAAGAACAACGTGGATAGCCTGCTCAATAAAATCACCAGTCAACAATTATTACCTTTGGCAAAAGATGCCGACACCCCCCAGTTTTTTCTATTTGATCTACCCGTAAAACAGAACAAGGAAACAACTGTCTTTCAATTCAGAATAGACAAAGAAAAAAATAAATCTTCAGACGATGAAGCAAACTGGAATGTTTCTATTAATTTTGAATTCGAAGAACTTGGTCCTATTCAGGCAAAAATAATTTTATCTAAAAAAAGCATATCAACCTTATTTCATGCTGACAGACCTGTTACGGCAAATAAAATCAAAGCACACTTACACCTGCTTGAGTCAGCATTCAAAATAGCAGGCTTTACCATAGACAATATCAGCGTACTCGAAAAAAGAATACAACAACCCAGAAACATACCCAGAGACATACATTTCCTGGATGAAAAAGCCTGATGAATAATAAACAGATTAAAAGCCTGGCAGTTGCACTAGAATACGACGGTGATAATGCGCCTGTCATCACCGCAAAAGGAGCAAATGACCTGGCTGAAAAAATTATTGCACTGGCACACGAACACGACATACCCTTACATGAGGATAAAAGTCTAATCAGTATTCTGGCCGAAATCGACCTTGGCGAAGAGATACCAGAATCCTTATACCGAGCTGTTGCAGAGGTGATTGCCTTTGCCTATATTCTGACCGGAAAGTTTCCGAAGGATTTTAAACCCTGATTATTCACAAGTATTCAAACTGCATGGTATTACTTATTATTTTTTTCATGCCGAAGATACCCAAACTCATTTAGGGCTTTAAAAGTAAAGCTCATGATTACGCATTTAACATTTCTTCAACATCAGTTGCCTTTAATGGCCTGGATATCAGATACCCCTGCACATAATCACAACCATGTTGTTTAAGGAAATCAAACTGGATTTCGTTTTCCACACCTTCTGCAATAACTTCCAGACCCATGCTTTTGGACATGGCAATAACAGCACCAGCGATAGCACCTTCTCCTTCCTTACCGGTTATACCACGTACAAATGACTGATCAATTTTTAACACATTAAGCGGGAACTCACTTAAATAGCTTAATGATGAATAACCTGTACCAAAATCATCCATTGAAATATTTACACCAAGCTTCTTTAACTGATGCATTTGCGTAATACTGCTGTTCGCGTCAAGCATGGCAATACGCTCTGTTATTTCCAGATCCACGTAGCTTGCTGGAAACTTATGCCTGTCAAGAATACTGGCCACACTTTCGACCAGGTCATCCTGAACAAATTGTTTAGCCGATAAATTAATACCCACACGTAGCAAATAACCCTGCTGATGCCATTGACCTGCCTGAGCAATCGCCTGATTCAACACCCATTTTCCGAGCTCACGAATTAAACCTGTTTCTTCTGCCAATGGAATAAAACGAATTGGTGATATCAAACCATGCTGGGGATGATTCCAGCGCACCAATGCCTCAACTGAAACAATTTTTCGATTATTAACATCAACCTGAGGCTGATAAAATATTTCCAGCTCATCTTTTATCAGTGCCGTTCTCAAATCCCTTTCCATTGCAAGACGATCATGCGCCCGCTTATCCATGTCTATGGAGTAAAAACATTCCTGATTACCACCCTGAGATTTTGCCTTACGCATAGCCTTGTTCGCGCACTGCACCAGATTATCTGCCTTGATAGCATCATCAGGCGATATAGCAACACCTATACTCAGGGATATATGAACATGCTCGCCATTCAGATCAAAAATTTTCTCGGCCATGGTAGACCGAATAAGCTGAATCATCTGATTCACTTCATCCTGCGATTTAATAGCCTCAAGTAAAATTGCAAATTCATCAGCCGCTACACGTGAAACCGTGTCACTATCCTGAACAAGATGACTTAATAACCCCGCCATTTGAACAAGCAACATATCACCTGCATCGTGACTCAGACTCTCATTAATCACCTTAAATCGATCAATATCCAGTTTAATAACCGCATTACGATTATTTCGATGTTCTGATACTTTCAACGCATGACTCAGACGCTCTTTGAACAAGGCCTGATTAGGTAAATTTGTCAGGTTATCATGAAACACCTGATGTAAAATCATCTCTTCAGCACGCTTCAGTGCTGTTATATCCTGAATGGTTCCTAACAGAAACTTGGCCTGATTATTATGATCTCGAACCACATCGCACTGTTGAAAAACGTAACGCTCTTTGCCATCATGACCTTTTATTCTATATTCTACTGAAAACCCGGATGCAGAATTAATGGCCTGATTAAATGCATATTGCACCTTATCTTTGTCTTCCTGATTAACCAATTCAAAAAACTCATCGGCATCCATAAAAGGGCGGCCTTCAAGTGACAACATTTGTCGAACATCATCCGGCATATGAATTCTATCATTAGAAAAATCGAGATCCCAGTAACCCAGTTTTGCTACTTTCAATGCATGCTGAATTTTGTACTGGCTTTCCCTTAATGCAACATCCATATTTTTTGCGTGCAACACATAACGGATACGCTGTACAAATAATTCCCAGTTAATGGGCTTAGTTACAAAATCAGTTGCACCATGAGTAAAAGCTTTATCAATAGAATCGACATCATCATTACCGGTTAAAATGATAATTGGGGTGATATTTTGAGGGTCATATTCGCGCATTAACGAACAGGCATCAAAACCATTCATTAATGGCATTAAAATATCTAGCAATACCAGATCAGGATGACATTCTTTGAATAACTCAGCACCAGTAACGCCATTGTTTGCTTCAATAACATCATAACCTTCTGTAGTCAGCGCCTTATTTAACAACATGCGCATGACAGAATCATCATCCACCACCAGAATCAGTGGTGTATGCCGTTCTGAAACGCTCAATTCCATCTGAATGGTATCTTTCATTTATTTTTATCTTTGTAAAAAACAGATATAAAAAACGTCGTTAACTACATGCCTCTGGCCAGATCTTTTTTTAGATCATCTATGTCTTCCAGACCCACAGCCACGCGTATCAAACCATCGGCAATACCTGCATCAGTTCTTTGTTCAGGCGTTAATCGGCCATGAGTTGTCGTCGCTGGATGAGTAATGGTGGTTTTAGTATCGCCCAGATTTGCAGTGATAGAAACAATCTCGGTTGCATCAATCAATTTCCATCCTGCATCCTTACCACCTTTTAATTCAAAGGAAACAATTCCTCCAAACCCTGATTGTTGCCGTTTTGCCAGTTCATGTTGTGGATGACTTTCCAGTCCAGGATAATAAACCCGAGCGACCTGATCCTGCTGTTCAAGCCATTGAGCCAGCGCTAATGCATTATCACAATGAGCCTTCATCCGTATTTGCAGTGTTTCCAGGCCCTTTAAAAATATCCATGCATTAAACGCACTTAATGTTGGACCAGCCGTTCTTAAAAAACCAAACACATCAGTACCCACCACTGCCTTTGTTCCACATATGGCACCACCCATACAACGCCCCTGACCATCCAGATATTTGGTCGCTGAATGAATAATAATATCGGCACCTAATTTCACAGGCTGTTGCAATGCGGGTGTACAGAAGCAATTATCCACAGCCAGCAAACAGTTATTGTCATGAGCCAGGTCTGCCAGTGCCTGAATATCAGCGATTTCCGTCAGGGGATTTGACGGCGTTTCCAGAAAAAATAATTTTGTTTGCGGTCGAATAGCCTGTTTCCAGGCATTGACATCAGATAGATTAACAAATGTGGTTTCTATACCCAGCTTGGCGAGAAAGTTGGTAAATAAAACAGTTGTTGTACCAAAAATACTCTGTGATGAAACAATATGATCACCGGCTTTCAACAGACCAATACAGGTCGCCAGAATTGCGGACATGCCAGAAGCAGTTGCGACACAACATTCTGTTTCCTCAAGAGCCGCCAGTCTTTGTTCAAAATTCCTGACTGTAGGATTAGTAAAACGAGAATAAATATTTCCCGGTTGCTCGCCAGAAAATCGTGCAGCAGCTTCTGCAGCAGATGAAAACACATAACTGGAAGTTGGGAAAATGGGTTCACCATGTTCTCCTTCCGATGTGCGTTTCTGACCTGCACGCACTGCTTTTGTGGCGAAGCCCAGGGTCTCGTTCAACATTAATTCATCAAAATCTGTCATATTATCCTCTAGTCAATAATGTTCACCGCACAACCAATATCAACACGGTCATATAAATCAATTACATCCTGATTACGCATCCTGATACAGCCATGGGATGCCGGATGACCGATACTGTCTTCATCCACTGTGCCATGAATATAAATGTAACGCTGGTATGTGTCCACATCACCACCCTGATTAATACCCGCTTGCAACCCTTCCAGCCAGAGAATTCGACTGGTAATAATATCTTCTGACAACCCAACATTATTGGCGATCAAATCATCCAGCAACCCCTGGGGCTGTCGGCCAATAAAAACTTCACCCGCCGGCATACCATCTCCAATCTTTTCTTTTATCCGATGCAGCCCCAAGGGTGTCTGATAACTATCCTGTTGATTACCCGTTCCATACAATGAGGTTGAAACAGGGTACTCAACCAGTACCTGGTCTTTCTCATCAAGCAAATATAAACGCTGTTCTGAAATCCGAATTAAGATAATATCAACTCTGCTGGATGTCATAGTCATTTCCATCTAGTATTTGGACTATATGATATGCCCAATAACAGGCAGAGAACAGGACTTGTAGCTATCGACATGTTTTATTTGCGATTAGGTCACACATCAAAACTGATTATTTTTAGTATCGTTGTACTAATCCATTCATCTGCCTACGCCACTGACAACGAAGTCAACATTACCTGTAAACGCATTGCCAGCAAACTTGCCAGTATAAGTTTAAGTGAATGTCTGGAACGAAATCTGCGTACCTCGACATCCTATTCGGAAAACAACACCCCTCTGCTCATCAAGGAATACCCTCCTCTGGGAAGCAGGGAACCACAGGCCAGAATTTTATTACTCGGTGGCATTCACGGTGACGAATATTCCTCTGTCACCATTATGTTCAAATGGATGAGCATCCTGGACAAACACCATAGCGGACTATTTCACTGGAAAGTCGCACCACTTATTAACCCTGATGGTTTGTTACGTAGAAAATCTCAGCGCATGAATGCTAATGGCGTGGATCTTAACCGCAATTTTAAAAATGGCATCAATGATAATGCCGGACTGCAATACTGGCAAAAATATACCAACAGTGATCCCAGGCGTTACCCTGGAAAAAAACCCATGAGTGAAGTAGAGACTCAATGGATGCATCAACTTATTACCGAATTCAGACCCGATGCAATTGTGGCAGTGCATGCACCCTACGGCATCGTTGATTTTGATGGACCACCAAAACCACCGACACATCTTGGCCCCTTACATTTGCACTTACTGGGTACTTATCCTGGCTCTCTGGGAAATTTTGCCGGGGAACAGTTAGATATTCCGGTGGTGACTGTTGAATTACCTTACGCCGGCATTATGCCAAGTGAACAGGAAGTCAGTCGCATCTGGATTGATCTTATTAGATGGTTAAAAGGTAATGTACCTAAAGATGAGACCAGAAAAAGCAGGCAAATTGCTATAAAGAATTCTTTGCTAGATGACTAACTGTGGGTGCCGGTATTTCACCTTCATAAATAATTCGCCAGTTACCGTCAGCTTCCTTACGCCAGTACTGCCTCTTCCATGCCTGACTGACAAAATTATCACTTTTATAATTCTGGTGAAAAGTAGTGACCATCAGATCTTCATTTGGATGTTTCAAAATGCTGACGTCCGAAGCCTCTACCTTAATGGTTTTTTTATATTTGGCGATACGCCGCTTATGGGTTGCCCAGTAAGCGTAATCTTTTTTGTCTGTTAAGAAATCTTTTGAATAATGGCTCAGATAATTATCGGTATTACGACTTTCCCAGTCATTGACCCATTCTTCAAATATGGCACTCACTTCAACTTTCTTCTGCTTCCATTCATCCGCCGGCAACCATTGAATACCATTACCAATTAAAACGGGCGTCTGCCCCAAAGTAATATAGGCACCGACTTCACGCAAATCATCATTCGGTAAAACAACACAGCCTTCAGATGCTAATGGCGGCCGGTTATAAGTCCCACTACGAGTGCCATGCAACCAGATGCCATCACCTGTACGCCCCTGCATTTCATCCCAGGCATTGGGATAATTGATAGGATAAGCACCGGCACCGTATTTATCCGCCAGTCGATCAGGTGGTATGTAAGACTGAATAAAATAAACACCCAATGGAGTCCTTAAATCACCACGCTTTTCTTTTTCAGGTCCACCGCGCCCCATAGAAACAAAATAATCAGCGACCAGTTTTGGTTGTTCGGCATAATTCTCAAACACAAACAAACGTGACTGATCCAGGTCAACCACAAAGGCATGAAGATAACTGTCATCCAGCCGGGTTAAGGCTGCAGGCACCAGATTTTCATATTGATCCTTATGTTTGGCCTGTAAACGCAGTTTAATCTCAGAGAGTAAATTCTGACGTTCTTCACTATTGCCCAGACCCGCACCTGGAACATCAAGTGGCTGTATTTTTGATTTCAACAAATCAGCATATAACATATTTGCGAGTTTGAATTTTGGTCGCTCCTGAATAAGCCCCTTTAGAATCGTCTCTGCATCTGCAATACGGGTATCCTGAATAGCATCAACTGCAGATAAAAGACGCTGTTCCGGATGCACATCCGCCATCAACGGCGCAGAAAACAACAGCGCAAATAAAGGTAAAATAAATGTTTTTATTCTGTACATCAGGTTCTAAATCAATCAATCTTCTGTATTTCACGTTCTGACAAAATCAACCAGTCACCATTCTCAACGGCAAGTACCAACTGTTTTATCACCCTGTCTTTATAGGTAGCCGATGAATAATTCTGTATAAACTCGGCCACGGCACGTTGTTTGTTATCACTCAAATAGACATTGATCTGATTAAGAACAACCTGCGTATTTTGTGAGTTTCTTAGCCTCACAAGTCTTGTATTACGCCATTGAGTATAGTCTTTTCCAGGGTCAGATGGTCTGAACCGGGTCGAATATGATGAAAAATAATGTTTTTCATCGGCTTCTGACCAGGCCCTGGACCAGGCTAGAAGTCGCTGTTTAATATAATTAACAGCATTACTCTGCTGAGGTGGTTTTTCGACCACAACCTCTTTGACGACAACCGGTGGTGTTTTAACTTCAGGCTGATTCATACTCAGCTCAGTAAGCATATCGATTTGAGGCGGATTCGCTTTCTTGCCATTACCCAGTACCTTGTCATAAGCAAGGGCGGCAAGATATTCATAAATCCGATTACGGTTATTTTGCGCCACTCTAAAACTGGGCTGGCTATTAATAGCCTCATCGATGGCTTTTTGCGCCTGCTCTAATTCTCCCTGTTTTAACAAAACGGCAGCAAGATTATTTTTAGGTTCGGGCCAATCCTGATGCGTCCCTGCCAGATTCTGAAAAACAGCTTTTGCTTCATTCAGTTTATTCAGCCTGGCAAAAGCAACACCACGATGAAATTGAGCAACCGCATCATCAGGATACATTTTTAAATGCTCACCGGTCTGTCGCAAAACATCATCAGGCGTTTTCCCCCATGACGATGGTCCGGAGCTGGCATTCGCTGATATAACCAGTAAAACAACAAAAATCAGTTTAAACAGAATAGACGTTTTAATTGTTCTCTCCCATGCTACTGACTACTGTACAAATCGATGCCGGCCAGTTTATCTGCATCTTTTTTCTGTTTCGCACCATCAGAACGCAGCTGTTCAATATGTTGCAGATAAGTCGCATCAACATCATTGGTAATATATTGTCCGTCAAAACATGAACAGTCAAAACCTTTAATAGAACGATTACCTCGATGCACGGCTTCAATCAGATCATCAAGATCCTGATAAATTAACCAGTCTGCGCCTATCTCTGCTGCAATCTCTTCTTCACTTCGATTATCTGCAATAAATTCTTTAGATGATGGCATATCAATGCCATACACGTTGGCATAACGCACTGCCGGTGCTGCTGAGGCCATATATACTTTATTAGCACCCGCTTCTCGCGCCATCTGAATGATCTGCTTTGATGTTGTCCCCCTGACAATCGAGTCATCCACCAGCAAAACATTTTTACCTTTGAATTCCAGTTCAATCGCATTCAATTTTTGACGAACTGATTTTTTACGTTGTGTCTGGCCAGGCATAATAAAAGTCCGGCCAATATAACGATTCTTGATAAAACCCTCACGGTATTTCACGCCAAGATTGTAAGCAACTTCCAGTGCAGCCGTGCGACTGGTATCAGGAATAGGAATAACCACATCAATGTCATGATCAGGGCGTTGTTTTAATAACTTGTTGGCCAGGGTTTGCCCCATACGTAAACGTGCCTTGTAAACAGACACATCATCAATAATCGAATCAGGTCGTGCAAAATACACATATTCGAAGATACAGGGGTAAAGCTGAGGTTTCTCAGCACACTGCTGGGTATGCAGCTGACCATTTTTATCAATAAAAATTGCTTCACCGGGCATCAAATCCCGAACCAGCTGAAAACCGAGTGCATGTAAAGCGACGCTTTCTGACGCCACCATGTATTCGGTACCTTTATCTGTTTCACGTTTGCCGTAAACAATGGGGCGAATCCCAAAGGTATCACGAAATGCCAGAATACCTTTACCAACAATAGTAGCAACTACGGCATAACCACCACGACAACGTTTATGCACCCCAGCCACCGCTTCAAAGATATCTTCCGGTTTAACATGCATATTATTTGCAAGCTGTAATTCATGGGCAAAAATATTTAACAGAATTTCAGAGTCGGAATCGGTATTAATATGGCGTAAATCATCTTTGAATAATTTTTTCTTCAGTTCTTCAGCATTGGTTAAATTACCATTGTGCGCGAGTGCAATACCATAAGGAGAATTCACATAAAAAGGCTGGGCCTCAGCCGATGAAGAACAGCCCGCAGTCGGATAACGCACATGGCCAATACCCATATTACCCAGCAACTGCAGCATATGCTCAGCCTGAAACACATCGCTGACCAGACCGTTGTTCTTACGCAGGTAAAATTTCTTACCTTCAC
Organism: Gammaproteobacteria bacterium; assembly: GCA_029881275.1. Taxonomy (GTDB): domain Bacteria; phylum Pseudomonadota; class Gammaproteobacteria; order SZUA-229; family SZUA-229; genus JAPHQX01. Next base: position 15,220 of record JAOUMX010000036.1, read on the forward strand.
AGGTCACTATACCTGCAGCATCCTGACCACGATGCTGCAATAAAGTCAGGCTATCATAAAGCAACTGATTAACAGGACCGTAACCGAAAATACCAACTATGCCACACATAATAACCTCAGAATATCAGTCGAGTCTTAGAGACTAATAAGTAAAATATTTAGCCACATCACTGGGCAGGTATCCCTGCAGCCAGATCACCAGCACCTCAAAACGCTCAATTAATAATGATGATTGCCACCATTCATACTTGGGCGCTGGTGTCAGTCCTGCGATAAAAACCATTGCAACAATCATAATCAAACCCAGTGTGGCACCTATTACCATACCCAGCACCCTGTCCAGTGCAGTTAAACCTGTCTTAGTAATAATTTGCCTGATCAGAAAACTGACCAGTGCACCCAGCATTATAGTCAGTATAAACAAAATACCCATCGCAACAGCCAGCCTTATAGCCGGTGACTCAATACCTTGTAGAAATGTAGCGGCCAAATTGGGTGAAAAACTGAATGAAATAGTACTGGCTGCAATCCAGGTACCCAGTGCTATAGCTATTTTGACGAAGCCCCAAATCAGCCCTAAGACGACGAGCACGGATATTATAAGGACAATTCCAAAATCAACCAGTGACATTAATGAATCCTGTTGCAGAAAGGCGAAATAATAGCAGAAATATAAGTGACAGGTCTAAGATTGATCAAGGGTGATTAACCAGTATGCCTTTGATTTTCTGTTCCGCCAGGATTTTTTGCTGAAGATTTTCAATACGCGAGCGATCCAGCTCCGGACCAATACGCACACGATAACTGTCCTGCTTCTGTACCACATAGGCTGGATAACCATTGGCCCTGAATTGATCACGCATTGTCATGGCATTGGTTTCCTGAGAAAAACTACCCACCTGAAGCGCCCAGGCATTAATGGATGAACTGGTAATCGGTGTGGTGGTATTTTTAGGCTGGCTTTTGACTGGCGGCTGTTTATCCATCAACTCTTCAATTGGCCTGATCACAGGCTCGGAAGGTAACTCGACTGTTTTTATATAGCGGGATTTATGCCCGGCACCATCCAGCCATTCCGGTATTAAAATAACCAGTAAAGCAGCCAGAATGACAGCCCCTACGAGTCTTTGTTTTACTGCTCTATCCAAAATCAGACCTTGTTAAAATAATGAGTGGCTTCAGCAACCGTATAAAAAGAACCTAATATTATAATTCTATCTTTACCTTCAGATTCATTTAATACAGCTTCACAGGCAGCAGACACCGTTAACTGAGACCGCAGTTTAACATCTGGCAAAGTTTGCTTCACGATTTTTGCAATTGAGGCCTCATCCAGCCCTCTGGGGCCGGATAAGCCGGCAACATACCAGTCATCAACGACAGGCGCGATAATGTTTACCACTTCATCAACTGCCTTGTCTGCCAGCATGGCGAGAATAACTTTTGTCCGACCCGATACAGGATCATTTTTTAACTGTTCAACCAGTACCCGGGCCGCCTGGGGGTTATGGGCAACATCGACAATCACCCTGGGCTGATCATAAACCTGCTGATAACGACCATTCAGTTGTGCTCTCTGCAAGCCCTGTGAAATTGCATGCTCAGCAACATCACAGGACAAAGATAATTGCTGCAACGCCATAATCACTGCCGCAGCATTCTGTAACTGATAAGCACCGTGCAATGAAGGAACGGGTAAATTTGCATAACGATACCCAGGCCCGGTCCATTGCCAGCTCGTTGTGCCCACACCCTGATAGAGATAATCACGACCGGCAACAAATAACTCGGCCTGAATATCGCCGGCATGTTTTTTCACCGAATCCGGTATATCCAGCGCACCGTAAATAGCCGGTCGGTGTGCCCGAAAAATCCCGGCTTTTTCGTAACCAATCTGCTCACGGTTATCCCCCAACCAGTCGACATGATCGACATCAACTGTCGTTACTATGGCAACATCAGCGTTGATCACATTGACTGCATCCAGACGCCCACCCAGTCCTACCTCCAGCACCACTGCATCCAGATCCAGGCGGGAAAATAAATATAAAGCCGCCAGAGTACCAAATTCGAAATAGGTTAATGACACATTCCCACGTGCCTGATCAACGTAATCAAATGCCTGACACAAGGATGCGTCATCAACATTTTGACCATTCAGACGAATACGCTCGTTATAACTGAATAAATGGGGAGAAGTATAACAACCCACTCTGCAATCGGCAGCCAGCAGAATGGATTCAAGAAAAGTCACTGTTGAACCTTTGCCATTGGTACCGGCAACGGTTATCACCGGGCATGAAAAATCAGCGCATAAACCCATCTGATCGAGCACCCGAGAGACCCTGTCAAGACCCAGATCAATGGCTTTTGGATTAAGACCTTCCTGCCAGTTGAGCCATTCCTGAAGATTATCAAAACGCAAAATTATTCCAGCTTATTTCTGACGCGAGAAGATAAATTTTTTCTTAATAACCTGTTCGCGTCCTGGCGACAAAATATTAAGCGGCGGGCTTGTTTTGCATCATGCTTAATAGCGATGCAATACGATCACGCATATCGCGGCGATCAATAATCATATCAATAGCGCCATGCTCGAGTAAAAATTCACTGCGCTGAAAACCTTCAGGCAAGGTTTCTCTCACCGTCTGCTCAATAACACGCGGACCTGCAAATCCAATTAACGCCTTGGGCTCACCGATATTAATATCACCCAGCATGGCCAGACTGGCAGATACACCGCCCATAGTAGGGTCGGTCATCACGGAAATAAACGGGATACCCCGTTTTGACATCTGTTTCAATACGGCACTGGTTTTAGCCATTTGCATTAATGAAAACAGCGCTTCCTGCATACGAGCACCACCTGAAGCAGAAAAACACACCAGAGGAATATTTTTTTCCAGTGAAACATTGGCAGCGCGGACAAATTTCTCACCGACAACTGAACCCATGGAACCACCCATATATTTGAACTCAAATGCACAGGCCACCAGTGGCACAGACTTAACCTGACCTTTCATAGCAATCAGTACATCATTTTCTTCTGTGGCTTTTTGTGCCTGAGTAATACGGTCTTTATATTTCTTACTATCCTTGAACTTCAACATATCAACCGGCTGTAAATTCGCTGCAATTTCTTCCCTTGGTGCTTCATCAAGGAAAGCTTCCAGACGCGCACGTGCACCCATACGCATATGATGGTTACACTTTGGACAAACTTCCTGATTGCGTTCCAGTTCAGCACGATAAAGAACGGCATTACAAGAATTACATTTAGTCCACAAACCTTCTGGAACAGAACCTTTTTTATTGGTACCTTCCGTACGAATACGTGAAGGCATTAATTTTTCAAACCAGCTCATAGTTGATACCTTAATAAATTCTTATTCTTGCTACAAAATCACCAAACACATTTTCTGTCGCTAGAATCTTAAACTTTGTCCATCGCCTGACGCATGGATGATAATAAATCACACACTTCCTGACTAATTTTTAACGGGTCATTCTGATTTTCTGCGACGCGTTTAACAATCGCACTACCAACAACAACCGCATCTGCTACGGCGGCAACCTGAGCTGCCGTTTCCGCATCACGAATACCAAAACCAACACCCACTGGAATATCGGTATGCGTTCTAATCTGATTTACTTTTTCAATAACGCCCTGCACATCTAAATGTGCAGCACCGGTAACGCCTTTTAATGATACATAATAGACAAAACCACTGGCCATTGCACATATAGTACTCATGCGCTGATCGGTACTGGTGGGCGCCAGCAAAAAGATCATGTCGAGACCCTGGGCTTTCAGCTCTCTAACCAGATCTTCACCTTCTTCCGGTGGCAAATCAACCAGAATCACCCCATCAACACCGGCTCTCGCCGCAGACTCTGCAAAAACCGCATAGCCCATCACTTCAACCGGATTCAAATAACCCATTAACACAACCGGCGTGTCATTATCCTGCTGACGAAATTCTTTTACCATAGCCAGCACATCCGTCAAACTGACATTATGTACCAGCGCCCGTTCGCAAGCCGCCTGAATAACCGGGCCTTCGGCCATAGGATCTGAAAAGGGAACACCCAGTTCCAGAATATCAGCACCGGCCTTCACCATGTCGTGTAATAACTTTACTGTCACTGATGGCTGTGGATCACCTGCGGTAATAAAAGGAATAAGCGCTTTGCGTTGATTATTTTTTAATGTTGTAAATGTTTGTTTTAATCGACTCATATTCAACTCACAGACGAATGCCTTCGATATCAGCAATGGTGTTGATATCTTTATCACCACGACCCGACAGATTAATAATAATGATCTGGTCTTTTTCCATGGTTTTCGCCAGTTTGGCACCATAGGCCAGAGCATGACTGGATTCCAGTGCTGGAATAATACCTTCTGTGCGAGTCACTTCATGGAAAGCAGCCAGTGCTTCTTTATCGGTAATCGCCACATAATTAGCACGACCACAGTCTTTCAACCAGGCATGTTCAGGGCCGACGCCGGGATAATCCAGGCCTGCCGAAATACAGTGGGTTTCAATAATCTGGCCATTTTTGTCTTCCATCAGGTAGGTACGATTACCGTGTAACACCCCCGGACTACCGGCACATAAAGGCGCGGCATGATTAGGCGTATCTATGCCCTGACCACCCCCTTCAACACCGTAAATCTTTACTTGTTCATCGCCGAGAAAAGGGTAAAACAGACCAATGGCATTGGAACCACCACCGACACAGGCAACCAGCGCATCGGGCAAACGCCCGGCCTGCTCCTGGATCTGACGTTTGGCTTCACGACCAATGATGGTCTGAAAATCACGTACCATAGCCGGATAAGGATGGGGACCGGCAACAGTACCAATGATATAGAAAGTACTGTCCACATTGGTGACCCAGTCACGCATGGCTTCATTGAGTGCATCTTTAAGGGTTTTGGAACCGGAATGCACCGGCACCACTTCCGCACCCAGTAATTTCATACGATAGACATTCGGTGCCTGACGTTTTACGTCTTCCGCCCCCATGTAAACCACGCACTCCATACCAAAACGAGCCGCCACCGTAGCCGATGCCACACCGTGCTGACCGGCACCGGTTTCGGCAATAATACGACTCTTACCCATGTACTTAGCCAGTAATGCCTGACCAATGGTGTTGTTGATTTTATGGGCGCCGGTATGATTAAGGTCTTCGCGCTTCAGATAAATCTGCGCACCACCGAGCTGCTTTGACCAGCGCT
>JAOUMX010000037.1 GCA_029881275.1 Gammaproteobacteria bacterium
GTTATTAATATATATTAGCCGCTGCTAATATACTTGATCTAGATCATCATTTTTCATTCTTGATAACATTTTTTTCGACTCCGACCCACGACTCCGACCCACGACTCCGACCCACGACTCCGACCCACGACTCCGACCCCCTGGTTAAAACAAAATCCATGAATCGAAAACTATAACGGTAAAAATCAATAAACCCTGTGGCTGTTTTAGATACTATTAATGTCAGGCGATCGGAGTCAATTTGACTCCGATCCTGTGGTTGACTTAGGTATTGATTGAGACAACATGGGGACCGGGCTTTACCATGCACAATGACCTGCAACGCATGCTCACCGATATAAAAAACGAGGTGCATTTTACCCGCAGCTATATTGGCAGAAACGCACTGAGTGAGCGTGTCATGAATGCCATGGCCGAGGTGCCGAGGGATGAGTTTGTGCCCGACCATTTAAAGCATCAGGCATTTGATAACTGCCCCCTGCCGATTGGGTATCACCAGACCATTTCCCAGCCCTATATCGTGGCCTTAATGACCGATTTGCTCGAGCTGAAACCCGATCATAAAGTACTGGAAATCGGTACCGGTTGTGGCTACCAGACGGCTGTGCTGGCCCGGCTCTGTGCCGAGGTGTATACCATCGAGCGCATTGCCGAACTCTCCCACATGGCCATAGATCATTTTATTAAACTCCAGTACAGGAACATCGTCACCCAGATTGGTAATGGTTATCAGGGCTGGCCCGAACATGCGCCTTACGATGGCATTGTGGTCACCGCCTCGGCCAGTCATATTCCCGAACCACTGATTGAACAACTTAAACCCGGTGGTAACCTGGTTATCCCCGTCGGTCTGCCGCAAATGCATCAGGAGTTGTTGCTGCTTAAAAAAGATTTACACGAGGAACTTACCGTGGACAGTATTTTGCCAGTGGCCTTTGTGCCCCTGATTGATGACAAAATACGTCACCCGGCCCACCACACGCTTCAGTAAAACGTCGAGGTCTGTGAACGAAACAGAGATGTTTGCAAGATCCAGATACGATCACCGCACGCCTCTCGGTGACCGGTCAATACTCATCATAATCACAGGCAGTGAATGCTGGCGATGACAGAACACTAAATTGACTCCACCATGAAGACCAAAAAACAAACCCGTCAGACACTGCTTAACGCGGCACTGCTGAGCACGGGTTTTATACTCTCACCCCTGTCCTGGTGGAATGACATGCTGGTGAATGTACCACTGGCGTATGTATTTTCATGGCCATTCACGGTGATCGATGAGCACTGGTTTTTGCCTGCTTTTATTCTGGGTTACTGGTTAAGCAATATCCTGGGCCTGCTCATGTTGCACTGGGGAGGCAGCCACCTTATTCACCGGCAACAGCCGGCGTTTAGTCTAAAGAAAAGTTTTCTGATTGCGTTTGTTTACTCGGTGCTGGTTATCGTTCTGGTACTGGCCAACTGGCTGCCCGCACCGACAGAATTAATAACCGGTGTTAAATAAACAGTCTGCATGGATTGCGTATTAATGCAGCCGTTCAATCAAAAGATCAACGAAATCCTTGAGTTCGGTTTTCAGTTCATTATTGATGGCCGTGAATTCAAAATGGCAGCCATAACCCTGTTCAATGGGTTCAACGTGCGTGACCTTGGCATACACATCACTGGAATAGCAATGCCTTAGCGATTCGGAAAAAACCGTTTTAACTTCATCGTTCTGTCTTAGCCCGACAGGCACCACGGCAAATAATCCACCATAGCTAATATCCTTGACCGTACCCAGATACTCCTTGGGTAAAATAACTTTTCCGGCCACACAGCGAAATGCCATGGGCATGTTCACCTTGACTCTCGGGCTGCTGCGAATTTCACGACAGGGCACCTGAAGATAATCGGGTCGGCTTGTGGCTAGCAGTTCGTACATTTTTACGGCTTCTTTTCTGCCTTTTACGTGAACCTCATTGGCATTGCCAACCTCGATATAATGTTTAGCCAGGCGATAGGCGTTTTCACTTAACAATATTTGTCCACGCAAACTGTGCGCTTCTACACGGGAAACAAAATTCACTTCATTACCGACCACCGTGTATTCATTATACAATTCGGAACCCAGACTGCCGGCAATCACCTCGCCTGTATTGATACCTATGCCCATGTACAACGAAGGCAAACCCAGTTTTTCATTGGTCTGATTGATGTCTCCCATGGCCATTTGCATTTCAGTGGCACAGGCCAGTGTTCGTTCAAGATCATCGGCCCGGGTTTCTGGTACACCAAACACGGCCATGATGGAATCACCCATAAACTTATCAATGACGCCATTGTACTTTAAGATTATTTCACTCATTTTCAGGAAATAACGATTCAGTAATTTCAACAGCACCACCGGAGAATGGTCTTCTGCCATGGTGGAGAAACCTCTCAAATCTGAGAGCAGAATACTGACCACTTTGCGTTCTGTTTTTAACGGGGTATCCATTGAGGCATCAATGGTTTTATAAAGTATTCGGGTTAACTGACTTTCATTGACACCGGGCATGGCATGGGGAAACGTGTTGTTAATCACGTCCATTAAATTTAACACTAACTTACGCCTGGCAATGTAATTAAGCGTTTTCATTTTTGCCCCGATTATAATTTGAATCGCAGGACTATTATTCCGTTACAACTATACATAAAAGGGATAGTCTCTTTTTAAATTATGACCACCGACACTTACCGGGATTTCTGATAAGTACCCACCAGTTCAGCCACTGATAGTATATGCCCATTCATGGCCACTTCGACCTGTGCTTTTGTAGGCTTATACATACTCGGCAACAGGGTATCCAGTGCATATAACTTGTGAAAGTAACGGTGACGTCCAATGGGCGGACAGGGGCCTTTATAACCTGTTTTACGCCAGTCATTTTGCCCCTGCTCTGTTCCAGGCGGCAAAGCTAATGATGAAACGTTTTCAGCCAGGCCGGTTGCACTCACGGGGATATTATATAAAACCCAGTGTACCCAGGTCATTTTAGGGGCATCTGGATCTGGCGCATCGGGATCATCCATAATGAGTACCAGACTTTTTGTCGCTTCCGGCACATCATCCCATATCAGAGGTGGTGAAATATCCTCACCTTCACAGGTGTATTTTGAGGGCATGACCTCATTGTTGTTGAAACCACTGGATGCAAGTGTAAGCACTGTGTCTACCTCGCTAAATGTAAGCATATAAACCGCTACTGGTTACAACAGAGAACATTTCCATATTCACGGTTTATATTATCGTGGTGAGGCAGTGATTATCTTGACGTCAAGCAAACAAGCCGTCGTTAACAACGATTATCATACTCATATTGCTAACTGAACTGACAGGCTCAGTTGATGACTCCTCACTGGGAACATTTTGAACATCAGGCTGACATCGGTGTACGCGGTTATGGCAACAGCATTGAGCAGGCATTTGAACAGGCTGCACTGGCAATGATGGCCATCATGACAGACATTTCCTTAATAAACGCGCAACAAAAAGTAAACATAAGCTGCGCAGATCATGATCCGGCGTTATTACTGACCGACTGGTTAAATGCACTGATCTTTGAGATAGCGACACATAAACTTTTATTTTGCGAATTTGACGTTGCGATCAGTGATGGTCAATTAACTGCAACAGCCCGGGGTGAAACCATTGATGTGGCGAAGCACCAGCCAGCGGTGGAAATCAAGGGCGCAACGTTTACGGAACTGGCGGTTAAACAGGTCAATGATCAGTGGATGGCACAGTGTGTGGTGGATGTGTGACAAAACAATGTTTCAGGTGTAAGCCTGGAATTTTATAACGCAGCTGACGTTGTGAGACACCCGGTAACCCGGCAGTCTCCCCTACATCAGGACAAATGATTATGGATATCAACCGATTAGAAAAAGTATCTGCTTACCAGTGGCGTATCGAAGCCACACAGGGCATGCATGTTCCCGCCATTATTTATGCCAGTGAAGAGTTAATCCGCGACATGGATGACAAGGTCTATGACCAGGTAACCAATGTAGCCCGCCTGCCGGGAATTATTAATGCCTCCTATGCCATGCCCGATGCTCACTGGGGTTATGGTTTTCCCATTGGCGGTGTTGCCGCTTTTGATGCTGATCAGGGCGGTGTTATTTCTGCCGGCGGTGTGGGTTTTGATATTTCCTGCGGTGTACGCACACTGCACACCGGCCTGACAGCAGAACAGGTCATGCAGCATCAGCAACAGATTGCCAATGTGCTGTATAAAAATATTCCTGTCGGTGTCGGCAGCACCGGCACCCTGCACCTTAATAAAAAAGAAATGGATGCCATGTTAACTGGTGGCGCTCGCTGGGCAGTAAACAGAGGTCTGGGTAATAACGATGACCTTCAGTACATCGAAGAACACGGCTGCATGCCAGATGCCATGCCCGAACAGATTTCGGAACATGCCAGGGAACGTCAGAAAAATGAAATGGGTACTTTAGGTTCGGGTAATCATTACCTTGAAGTGCAACAGGTGACTAAAATTTATGATGCCGACATTGCCCGGGATTACGGCATTAAACTCAACGATATTAAAATCAGTATTCATTGTGGTTCGAGAGGCCTGGGTCATCAGATTGGTACGGATTATTTAAAAGCCATGCTGCTGAGTGCAAAAGATCACGGCATTAAACTACCGGATCGTGAACTGGCATGTGCGCCGATTCATTCAGCCATGGGTCAACGCTATCTCGGTGCCATGCGCGGTGCCATCAATTGTGCCCTGGCGAATCGTGAAATCATTACCCATCTAACACGACAATCCATGAAAAATATTTTTCCGGATATCGAACTTGATTTACTGTTTGATGTTTCTCACAACACCTGCAAGCTGGAACGTCATGCGGTGAAGGGTGAAATGAAATCACTGTATGTGCATCGTAAAGGGGCAACCCGCGCCTATGGTCCGGGTCACTCCAGTCTGCCGGCAAAATTTTATAACACCGGCCAGCCGGTTTTGATTGGCGGCACCATGGGCACGGCATCGTATATTTTATCGGGCACTGAAACCAGTATGCATGAAGCGTTCGGTTCTGCCTGTCACGGTGCGGGACGTCACATGAGTCGCCGACAGGCCAGCCGTTTATGGAATGGCAGCAGCGTCATGCACCAACTGGCAGACAAAGGCATAATGATTCGCAGTCCATCGATGCGCGGCATTGCCGAAGAAGCACCGGGCGCATACAAAGATATCAGTGCGGTGGTTAACGCGGCTGATCATGCCGGGCTTGCACATCGGGTCGCCCGACTGGAACCATTGATATGTATAAAGGGTTAATCAGTAAAACTTTTTTAATGCTGTTATTACTAATAACAGAGCACGGCAGTGCACGGACACTGACAATCGAAACGGGTGACAAAAACCTTAATATTATTTATACCAGGCCGATTATTTATGACGTTTCATCACCCGTCGTTGCCGATACACGCCTGCTTTATACGAAACAGAATGATCATCAGGATTTATTTGCCACGGCGGGCATCACCGCCTACAGCACTGATGACTTCGGCCTGGGAGCAGGAATAAAAATCATTGCTGCCGATCCGCTGGATTACACCTTAACAGCCATGTCCATGGGTGCCAGTGTAATTTACCAGCACAAGCGTTTTAAATTTGAGTCCAGTTATTACTATGCCGGTCAGTCACTCACCTACGCCGATGGAAAAAGTGTATCCTTGCTGATCGTCAATATGGATTATGAAATTATGCATAATACGTTTATACGCCTTGGCTATCGCAATATAAAAACCGATCTAAATAATGGCATCTCTGCTGATTTTGATCGCGGCGCCTATCTTGGTCTTTCATGGCTTTATTAAAAAATAAAATCATGTCCGATTTTTTAAAAATTATATTTATACTATTTATTGTTTATGCAGCATTCAGTGCCTTTGTTTATTTCAAACAGACGAGCATTATTTATTATCCTGATTTTCCCGGACGCAAGATCAGTGCAACACCCGAGTCACTGGGTTTGGTGTTTGAAAATGTCGAGTTTTATACCGCTGATAAAATAAAACTGCACGGCTGGTATATTCCCCATGACCAGGCCCGCGCCACCCTGCTGTTTTTTCATGGCAATGCGGGCAATATATCTCACCGCCTCGACTCGATTGCTATTTTCCACAAACTGCATCTGAATGTTTTTATTTTTGATTATCGCGGTTATGGACAAAGCGAAGGTAAAATATCAGAACCCGGCAGCTACCGTGATGCCGAAGCGGCCTGGCACTATTTAACCCGTAACAGAGGCATTACTGAAAAACAGATTATTATTTTCGGTCGTTCACTGGGTGGTTCCATTGCGACCTGGTTAGCCAGTCATCATTCACCCGCCGCACTGATTGTTGAATCCGGTTTTTCGTCTGTTCCGGCCATGGCTAAACGCCTTTATCCATTTTTACCCATCGACTGGCTGGTTCACTTTAATTACGACACAAAAGAATATATCCGCACTGTGACCACGCCTGTGTTGATTGCTCACAGCCCTGACGATGAAATTATTCCATTTGATGAAGGCGAAATTATTTTTCAATCGGCAAATAAGCCAAAACAATTTTTTGAACTACAGGGTGGACATAATGACGGTTTTATCATGACTGGCAATGACTACCTGACTGCACTGGATTCATTTATTAATAACAGCCTGACCAAACCCTGATCAACTTCGAATACGGGTTTCCTGACTTAATTCCCGGGTAATGAGCTGTTGCAGACTGGTCATGGATTCTGCAATTAACAGAATGACATCATCTGCAGTTAAAATTCCCTGAAGCCCACCCTTTTTATCGACAACCAGTATGCGACGTACTCCGTGCTTTTGCATCAGCGCCACCGTATCGAGCAGCCTTACTGATTCTTCAACACTGACCGGGTGTTTGCTCATGACCTCGCTAACCGTGAGTGCATCCGGGGATATTTGCCGAGCGATTACTTCAATGACAATATCGCGATCGGTAATAATGCCCACAGGTGTGTTGCTGTTTCCATGACGGGTGACCACGACCAGGTCACCGGCATGGAATTCACGCATCAGTCGTGCCGCTTCCGTGATAGAGGTCTCTGGTGACGTAATCACCACATCACGGTTACAGTACTCACCGGCTGTCATTATTTTCCCCTGTGGTTAACCCACGATATTGTGTTTACCAATCAAATGCACCGTGCTGGCCTGCGGACCATTGTCACCGGCAACTTCTGAGAATCTGACCTTGTCACCTTCGACAAGACCATCAAAATCACCATCAATCAGGCTGTTGCGATGAAAATATATTTCTCGTCCATCGGCAGACATAATCCTGCCAAAGTCCTGATAAGGCACCAGTTCAGAAACAATGCCATGAGGTGGTACTTCGTGATGTTTAACATCACCTCGCTGTTTACGAATATAATCCTGTAACTTTCTGCGCGCGGCATTAAACGCATCCCGGATAGCCACATAAACATCTTCATGGGCATGATGGTCTTTCGGTGAACGATTAATTACCAGTTCGCCATTGGGTACCGTAAGGTCAATGCTGACATGAAAAAGATTGCCTTTATGATGATGCCCATGGGGCGACGCAACCATGACCGTACAGGCCATAATGTGGTCATAGAATTCATCGAGTTTGGCGGCTTTTTCACGGATTTTTGCTTCAACAGCTTCAGAGGGTGGGATATCACGAAAATTAATCTGCAATGGTTGTTTCATCAATTAAACCTCCAGTCGATTCATGATGGTTCACGCTTATATAATAGCCATTTTTATGCCCCAGGTATTCTTCAACAGATGACTAACTTGATGTTAATTAAGAAAAGTATGAATAAATAACATGAAAACTAAAACTGCTATTCACTCAGATTTTTTAAGAATAGAATAAAAAAATAAAATCAGATACATGAATGATGGTTGATCATTCAATTAATTAATAGCGTTTCTATCAACTATTTTTATCAGTTAACGATTTTCACCGTCATTATTTCTGTCACACCTGATCAGTATGCCCTGATCTGATCATACGAACGTTATCATTAAACACAGTGTTAATGATAAAACGCATTTAATTCAACAGCATAATAATTATACTGGTTCAATACAGGTTCAATTTCCTGCTTTGCTAGCGAATACCAGCGGGACACAGAAGATGAAAACCTCCATGTCCATGAATCAATCCAGCAATAATGTCACCGTACTGCTGCAGATTATTAACCATCTAATGACGGAAGTTCATCCGCAGCAGCCCAGCAAAGCGATCACCCTGGATAGTCATTTTGAAAAAGATCTGGGACTGGACAGCCTTGCCCGGGTGGAACTGATTTCCCGTATTGAAAAAGAATTCAATCTTGCCCTGGCAGAAAAAACCTTTGCAGAAGCCCAGTCTCCGCGGGATATATTGCGCGCCATAGACAATGCCGAAACGCCGAGAACACGACTGCCCTCACTGGATACACATCCACCTGGCTCAGAGACCGTTGAACGCACACCGGAGACCGCAAACACGCTGATTGATGTTCTCGACTGGCATGTCAGTACACACCCTGACCGGATTCATGTGCAGTTGTATACGGATGCCGGTGATGGTGAAACCCTTACCTATCAGCAACTCAAACGTAATGCCATGAAAGTGGCCAATGGCTTGCAGCAACAGGGCATAACACCCACTGAACCGGTGGTACTGATGCTGCCCAGCGGAGCAGATTATTTTTACAGTTTCCTCGGCGTTATCCTGGCAGGTGGCATTCCGGTACCGATTTATCCACCGACACAGTCATCCCAGCTGGAAGACCACATACGCAGACATGTGCGCATTATCAATAATTGCCGGGCGCGCATATTTATTACCTTTGCCGAAGCCAGAACGGCCGCCCAGTTACTCAAGTCCCAGGCCACCGAACTGCAACACATTGTCACCGCAACTGAATTGCAATCATCCTCTGCCCCTGCCATGCAACCGCTGATCCAGCCCAGTGATGTTGCCTTTTTGCAATACACCTCCGGCAGCACCGGTAACCCCAAGGGTGTGATACTGACGCACGCGAATTTACTGGCCAATATTCGAGCCATGGGCGCGGCGGTTAAAGCACAGGCAAGTGATGTATTTGTTAGCTGGTTACCGCTCTACCACGATATGGGATTAATTGGTGCCTGGCTCGGCAGTCTGTATTACGCCATGCTGTTCGTGGTCATGCCGCCATTAAGTTTTCTGGCCAGACCGGAACGCTGGTTATGGGCAATTCATCACTATCACGGCACATTATCAGCCTCCCCCAATTTTGGTTATGAATATTGTTTACGCCGTTTGCATGATGACGATATTAAAGGTCTTGATCTGAGTTGCTGGCGTGCGGCTTTTAATGGCGCTGAAGCCGTCAGTCCACAGACCATGGAAAAATTCGCTCAGCATTTCAAAGGCTACGGTTTTAATAGCAAGGCCATGATGCCGGTCTATGGTCTGGCAGAATCCACGGTTGGCCTCACCTTCCCGCCACTGGCTCGAGGCCCGGTGATTGATTCCGTTGAGCGCACGATTTTTATGAACACAGGCGTTGCCAGAGAAGCGCAGGCTGATGATCAGCAGGCATTAAAATTTGTTTCCACCGGACAACCACTGATGAATCATCAAATCCGGGTTGTTGATCAGGCCGGACATGAATTACCTGAACGCCATGAAGGCCGACTTGAATTTAAAGGCCCGTCATCCACCAGCGGTTATTATCGTAATAATGAAAAAACCCGTGAACTGTTTGATGAAAACTGGCTGGATACCGGTGACCGGGCCTATATCGCCGGCGGAGAATTATTTGTTACCGGACGTATCAAGGATATTATTATTCGCGCCGGTCGCAACATTTATCCCCATGAACTGGAAGAAGCCATTGGCAATTTAAAAAATATTCGTACCGGTCGTGTTGCCGTATTTGGCAGTAAAGATAAACACAGTGGAACAGAACGTCTCATCGTCATGGCTGAAACCCGTAGCAAGGATAAGCAGCAACGGGAAACCCTGCGCACCGAAATCAATGCGCTGGCAGCCGATCTTATCGGCTCACCACCGGATCAGGTCATACTGGCACCGGCGGGATCGATTCTTAAAACCTCCAGTGGCAAAGTGCGTCGCACGGCCTGTCGTGATCTTTTTGAAAACAATCTCATCGGTAAAAAGCAGACCCGCTTAGTCTGGCAAATCATTCGCATTTCAATAGCCAGCGTTGTGCCACAGTTACGGCGATTCTGGCGTTATAGCAAAACATTAATTTATGCTGCCCATTGCTGGTTAATGTACTCATTGCTGGCGGTGGTGACCTGGTTAGCCACCATGTTTTTACCCGGTTTTAAATTACGCTGGTGGTGCGCCCGCAGTGCCGCAAAATTACTCGGCATCAGTACCGCTACCAGAGTCATGGTCACCGGTCTGGAAAATATTCCCCGTCAGGGACAGGCCTATGTACTGGTGGCCAATCACGCCAGCTATCTGGATAGTTATGCGTTAATCGCGACCATACCCGGTGAGTTACGTTTTATCGCCAAACAGGATCTGGCTAAATATTTTTATAATCGCATTCCGTTGCAACATATTCATACAGAATTTGTTGACCGCTATGAAACAGGTAAAAGCATTGCCGACAGCCAGCGACTGGTAGACATACTCAAGGCCGGTAATGCGTTGATGTTTTTTGCTGAAGGCACCTTCACCCGTGTACCGGGATTAAGACCGTTTTACATGGGTGCCTTTAGCGCAGCGACACAGGCTCAGGTACCGGTGATACCCGTAGCCATTCGCGGTACACGTTCGATGTTACGGTCTGACTCATGGTTTCCACACCATGGCACGATTAATATTGATATTGGCAACGCCATTGAACCCGCAAATATCGCAGCCGATAAAACATTAGATGACTGGCATATTGCACTGCAGCTGCGTAATAAAAGTCGTGAATTTATTTTGCAACATTGCGGTGAACCGGATCTTGGCCATGAATCGATGCGTATCGATGAATAAAACAGACAAACAGTCAGCCCGGCACTGGATACTGATCTGTACCTTTGCAAAAAACCCGTTAATGAATTTATCTGCTGATTCACCTCAGGGTTTCTGGAAAAATAGTCACCTGCTGTAACATCAAATACTGTGGCTTCTATTTTCTTATGTATTCAGTTGTAATCCATTTTTATCGTACTGTTATCGAACGAGGCATCACCGGCAATCATAATGGTGCCGCTTCCAATATCACGCATCTGTAAGAAAAACAGGTAAAGACAAGTAAAGTGATACGAAAATCATGAACAAGTTTTTTCATTTTTTCGCCCCTGAATTAAATAACTCAATTCGTTAAGCTAAAAATATTTACGCGTTATCTACTGCCAGTTATTTATCTTGTCGAATGGAATGATGAGCTGTTTATTGCTCCAGGAATAGTCGTCATTATGATTAATCTCATTGTATTTTCATGCCTGATTGTTAAACTTAAATAGACAATACTGAAAAAACCAATGAAAATAATTGTTTAAAAATGAACATCTGATCACATGTTTGACAGCGTGTTCTGTTGCTGCCGTGTTTATATTCAAGGAGTAAAGTTTATGGTTTTAGTTAAACGACTGGTCCTCGATATTCTTAAACCACACCAGCCAGATGCACTGGAGTTTTCTCATGGCCTGGCTGAAGTTGGCAGTAACTATCATGTATCGCTTACCGTTCTTGAAGTGGATGAAAAGACTGAATCGGTACAGGTAGTAATTGAAGCTGATAGTATTGATTTTAACGCTATTCAGGCTGCTATCACCAATATGAGTGGTTCACTTCACAGTATTGATGTCGTCGAAGTACACAGCACATCTGAAACTGAGTCCTGTTAAAATTTTAAGGTGACAGCTTGTATGTACCCATTAAATCAAATCAGATTTCTGTTACGCATTACACGCACTCACGGCATCATGCGTCGTTATTTTGTCGTCAATGGTTTTGATGGTGCCCTCACTATGCTCGGTCTTATTATGGGGTTTCTTTTTAGCGAGCCATCTAATCTGACTGTCATGATTAATGCCTGTCTGGGTGCTGCAATTGCACTCGGTGTCAGTGGTGTGAGCAGTGCTTATGTGAGTGAACAGGCTGAACGACGACGAGCCCTGAGCGAACTGGAAGACGCAATGGTGAGTGATCTCAGTGATAGTGCACATGCTGAAGCGGCACGCATGGTGCCTGTCTTGATCGCACTGGTGAACGGTCTGGCACCCCTGGTCATTTCCCTGTTGATCATTATGCCGCTCTGGCTCTCGACTACCGGGATTATTCTGTTTATTTCACCCATCTATCTCGCCATTGCCATTGCCATTGTACTGATCTTTATGCTCGGTGTTTTTCTGGGGCGCATTTCAGGTGTCTCCTGGTTGCGCAGTGGCCTGCAAACATTATCAATTGCCCTGCTGACAATTCTGTTGATTTACCTGTTTGAGGTGGCATAGCATGCCGCTGCATCACTGGCATACGATTGATGCTGACAAAGTGCTCAGGCATCTTCAGTCATCCATACAGGGTCTATCATCAACCACAGCAGAACAACGTCTGCGTGAACAGGGTGCCAATATTATTCCTGAAGCACGCAAACGTTCGTTGTTTGCAATGTTACTCGATCAGTTCAGAGACTTCATGATTCTGGTATTGCTGGCGGCTGCAGTAATATCCGGGTTTATCGGTGAGCCTCAGGATACCATCGCCATTCTGGTTATTATTTTTCTTAATGCCCTGATCGGCACCGTTCAGGAGTACCGGGCCGAGCGTGCCGTTGCCGCATTACGTGAAATGGCGGCACCCGATGCGCTGGTCATGCGTGATGGTGAAACGCTGACCATGGCAGCAGCAGAACTGGTGACCGGTGACATTGTATTACTGGAAACAGGCAATATTGTTCCAGCCGACTGTCGTCTTCTGGAATCGGAAGAACTGCAGGCCGATGAATCTGCATTAACCGGTGAGTCTCACGCCGTGGATAAGCAGATTAATACACTGGCTGATGCCGAGCTGACACTCGGTGATCGAACCAATCTGGTTTTCAAGAGCAGCCTGATAACCCGTGGACGAGGTAAAGCAGTGGTGATTGCCACTGGATTAAATACTGAAATGGGTCATATTGCGGAGTTACTGAGAACTGAGCAAAGTGTTAAAACTCCGTTGCAGCAAAGACTGACTCGCTTCGGTCGTTATCTGGCACTTGCGGTACTGGCGATTTGTGTTGTGGTATTTATTTCAGGACTGTTGCAGGGACAGGCTGTACTGCTCATGTTTCTCACCGCCGTCAGTCTTGCCGTGGCTGCCATACCCGAAGCCTTGCCTGCAGTGGTGACGCTGTCACTGGCATTTGGTGCGCGTAAGTTAATTTCGCATCATGCCCTGGTAAGAAATTTACCTGCGGTTGAAACACTGGGGTCTGTGACTTATATCTGCACGGATAAAACCGGTACCCTGACTCAAAATCACATGACGGCCGAACTTTTTATTACCGCTGATCAGCTTTCGCAAAACCTGACAATGTCTGAATTGAATTCATCATTTATCGAGCTGGCCCATGCACTGGCATTAAATAATGATGTTGCCGAACGGGATGGTGTCGCCACGGGAGAAGCAACCGAGTTAGCTTTATATGAAGCGGCTCATAACGCCGGTTTTGACAAGAATGTTCTGGAACAGGAAAAACCACGTCTGGCCGTAATTGCTTTTGATAGTGAACGCAAGCAAATGACCACCTTGCATCAGGCGGCGACAGCTGTTCTTGCTTATGTAAAAGGGGCACCGGAGAGTGTTCTGCCAAACTGTATCAATGCCGCAGGTGGTCAGGGTGTTATTCCGATTGAGACTGACAAACTTCTCGTCAGGGCTGAACAGTTGGCGAATCAGGGGTATCGTCTGCTGGCCGTAGCGAAACGTGAATGGAGTGAGCTGCCGAATAACATCGCACCAGACAGTGTTGAGTGCCAGCTTACCTTTCTGGGCATGGTAGCGCTGATCGATCCACCGCGAGCAGAAGTTCCACAGGCGGTTAAGGATTGTCTGACTGCCGGCATTACACCGGTCATGATTACCGGTGATCATCCGGGTACGGCCATGGCCATTGCCAGACGTCTGGGTATTACAGACAATAGTAAAGCCATACTGACAGGAAAAGAACTGGCAAAATTATCGGATGAGAAATTTGCTCATCGAGTTGAAACCATTCGCGTCTATGCCCGTGTTAATCCAGAACAAAAAGTTCGTATTGTTAGAGCACTGCAATTAAACGGTGAGTTTGTTGCCATGACAGGCGATGGCGTAAATGATGCGCCCGCACTGAAGCGTGCCGGTATTGGTGTCGCCATGGGGCAGAAAGGAACAGATGTAGCACGTGAAGCCGCTGACATGGTGTTGCTGGATGACAATTTTAGTACCATCGTGGCAACCGTTCGTTATGGCCGACGTATTTTCGATAACATTCGAAAATTTATTAAATATACGATGAGTTCAAATTCGGGCGAAATCTGGACGTTATTTCTGGCGCCGTTTCTTGGCTTGCCTATTCCTTTATTGCCGATTCATATTCTGTGGATCAACCTGGTTACCGATGGCCTGCCGGGACTGGCATTTACTGCCGAACCTGCGGAGCCGAATATTATGCAACGTCCACCCAGACCGCCAGAAGAAAATATTTTCAGTCACGGGATGTGGCAGCATATTGTATGGGTCGGTTTGCTGGTCGGTGGTCTTTGCATTGCCGCCCAGGCCTGGGCCATTGCGCGTGGCGTTGAATACTGGCAAACCATCGTGTTTACCGTTTTAACACTGTCGCAATTGTTTCATTGCCTGGCCGTGCGCAGTGATCGGGTGTCATTGTTTACATCAGGATTGTCGACGAATTTGCCGATGTTGGGCGCAGTGATGTTTACCGTTGGGTTACAGATGGCAGTTATTTATGTTCCCTCTCTGAATGATGTATTTCATACACAGGCTTTGCCAGTATATGATCTAGCCGTTTGTTTCCTGTTGTCATCGCTAATTTTAGTTGCAGTCGAAATTGAAAAATGGCTGGTACGCAGAGAGCTGATTTATACAGATAACAAAACATTAACACAAATAAACAATACCTGAACGCTCACCACAATACTGACTAAAATCAGCTTAAAAATATTATAGACAGCTATTTTAAATGGCAACAATCAGATCCGCCCGTTAGACGCTGGATAGCGATAACTATTTATGTCTCGGTATTCATCACGTGTCTTTCCGTTAGAAAAAAACAGAAAGACCTATCGCGGTGGCAAGTTCACTCAGATCAGCCGAGAAGTTTATGCCAGACGCTGTAATGTCAACATCACTGTCTGTCTTACGAAGCCCGACATTGACGGCAATAGTGTCCGTGATGAAATAGGCAATTGAACCCATCAGGTAAATACCATTACCGTCATAATCGGCCATTCCTGCACCGGCACTCATCTCACCTGAAACTTTAAAAAATCCGGCTGTCAGCATCAGACTAAAATCCGGATTAAGACTGATATTATAGGCTATGACTGGGCCAAACATATTGATCCAGGTGCTCACCACGCTCATGCCATCACTGGTCCTGCTATCCTCGTTAGCAATCAACAGACCTGCCGCCAGATTTCTGGCAAAAAAGTAACCAGCCGTGACATCGAATACCGTGGTTTCTGTTTTCTCATGTATCCAGTCGTAATCCATTTTTATCGTACTGTCATCGAACGAGGTATCACCGGCAATCATAATAGTGCCGAGCTCAATATCACGCGCCTGTACAGAGGGGTATGGAAAGACAAGAAAAGTGAGAAGAAAAAAAAGAGCAAGTTTTTTCATTTTTACGCTCCTGAATTGAAGAACTCAATTCGATAAGCAAAAAATATTTACATCACATATATCAATTTACGCCTGATATTAGTGATTGATTTGCGCCATATCAAGAAGACAATCAGCACACGGGAAATTTTACAGAAAAAAAGTTACCTAACCGGGCCGATTATTTATGACGCCTGCCAAGCCAGATACTATAAACAATCAGATTAACAATTATGACCCCTGCCCCCATGACAACAAACAGATTCTGATGCAACTCTGAAGGATAAATCACGGGCATAAGATAACGTTCAATAAAACTGCCTGTATAAAACTCTTCACCGGCAGAATAACGCAACCAGTTTTCAAGTGGTGTTAATGGACAAATCCATCGCAACATGATGGCCAGTGAGCCCCAGATAACGGAGGGTATATGCAGCCAGACTAACCAGCGCCATTTAAATAATAGAATACTGCCGAACAGAACGAATAGAATAAACACAAAATGAAATAACACAATAAGATCGGCAGCGATTCGAAATAACACATACAACTCCTCACGGCAGACAGGCTTTAGTATCTACCGTAATTCAACTGCCAAAACATATTGCTGTAAATTTTAACTTTACAGTTAATAACAACAAGAGTCATAAAATAGTGACGGCGACCGGGAAAGCATCGCCGTCAAAGGCTATTCGATTTTTACATTAGCACGTTTTGATGACTTAACCTTTGGCAGGGTTAATTTCAAAACACCGTGTTTAAATTTAGCTTTGGCCTTATCGGTATCAACCTGGTCAGGTAGTGACAAGGTTCTGGAGAATGACCCCTGCGAAATTTCGCAACGGTAATAATCTCCTTTTTCTTCCTTTTCCTCGGCCCTGGTGGAACCTTTAATCGTAACGGTTCGATCAGTAAGGGTGATTTCAACATCATCCTTATCAACACCGGGCAGTTCAGCCTTGATAAAAATCTCGTCATCACGATTGACCATATCGACATCAGGTGTTCTGCCTTCGAATGGTGCAGACAGATGACTTCGACCCAATCTAAATGGACTCATCCAGCCGCGCGACATTAACTCATCGAACATCCGGTCAAGCTCATCAAAGGGCGTCATTAAACGGGAAGGCCTTGCTATTTCAACATCGGTACCCTTTGCAAAGGGTGTCACGGTGGTTTCTTTTTTGCTTGCTTTGGTCATTTTAAATCTCCTTATGTTAACGTTCACTCACGATACATAATAAAGTTCACTTCCCTGACTAAACTCAATTCCAGCATTTCATGACAATTAGACAATAAAATCATGAAATATTTCTACCATAAATACAGAAACCTCATATTCCTTTAGCGTGAATATTCATTACCATTATTTTGTAATTAAAGTATTGATATTAATTAACGAAAGGATATTTTTTAAACACAAAAGACGCCAGTGGCAACCAGACAATCATCGAACACTAAAAACCGACTCACCATAACCAACTTTAATCAATAAAACAACGTCATTGAGTCAGTTGATAACCTGGTAGACGTCAGCAGGCAATAGCCACAGACTTAACAAAAACACATAAAAACAATTAATCGATTAATACCCCGAACTCAACACGATCACGGCCATTGGCTTTCGCCTTGTACAGACCCTCATCAGCTGATCGAATTAATTTATCGGCTGACGGTGGGATTTTACCGGAGGGTTCATAAGTACCGACACCAATACTGATGGTTATTCTATTACTTACCCTGGATGCACTATGGGGCTCATCAAGTTCATGAACGGCCTTGATCAACATACCCGCCAGCCATGTAGCCTGCTCTGCATCTGCATTCGGTAAAATAACCACAAATTCTTCTCCTCCATAACGGGCGACCATTTCGCCGCCGCGCTGAAAAAACGTTTTAATAATCGTTGCCACTTTATACAGACAGTCATCACCCTGTTGATGTCCATAGGTATCATTGTAGAGTTTAAAATAATCAACATCACACATCAGTAGTGATAATGGCAATTTATCACGAGTCACCCTGTTAAGCTCTTCATTGATCCTGATATCAAAACTGCGCCGGTTAAAGATATTGGTTAGACTATCCTTGGTGGCATACTCATTGAGCCGTTTATTCGACAAAATTAATTCATCATTGATCGACTTCATAGCAAGCTCAAGATCTTTACGCTCAGTAATGTCTCTTATAATACCGGAGTAGGTTTTCTGATCATTAACAAGCATTTCGGTAACTGATATTTCCACCGGAAAACTTTTACCACTACGATTCACCGCAGTGACTTCGCGGCTTATTCCTATCACCTTTTTAACTCCGGTTTTCTTATAATTCCTTAAATACTGATCATGTTCAGATCGATGTGGCTCCGGCATAAGAATGGAAACATTTCGTCCGACCAGTTCATTTTCAGTGTAACCGAACATTTTTTCCGCCGCTGCGTTAACGCGCAATAATATGCCCTTATCGCTAATGATCACTATGGCATCGAGAACTGTCTGAAATAAAGTTTCCAGTTTATTTTCGCGCTCAATGATATCGGCGTTAGCCAATTCGATATCATCCAGTAACCTGGCAATCGATTTTGACAGCCAGTTTAATTCATCATGTCCTTTCAACTCAGGACGCACTGAGCGATCATCACTCGAATAGTGTTTTAATGCATTAACAAGCAGATTCACACGCCGGGTAATCAATCGATCAATCAATAACAGGAACAGCAATACACCAATAAGCAGTAGCGAGCCCGCAAACTGATAACCGCGATAGATCGATGCCTCGGACAGTTTAAAGTGATATTCAAGATCAATCTGGTAATAAATAAAGCCACAATCCTTTGAACGTAAACCATTTGATCCAGAATGGATACACAGGCTACTATAACCATTAATCATGGATGCAGCCACATCATGATGGATACTGGCTGATTCACCTGCGATAACTTTTTCAACCATGGCAGCATTGATTTTATGACTACCCAGCTGCCAGTCTTTACCATGGTCTATAAAATCACTTGCCGCAATAACCTTTCCATTTTTATCAACAATCATCAAGTATGCCAGATCAGACTCTGATGCTAGACTGGACACAACCTGCCTTACACTCTCAACCTCGTCGAATCGTAAATAATGTTGCATCACACCTTGCAGAAAGTTGAGACGATCATGGAGGTGAACTGTTTCCTGCTCAACAATTTCATCAAAAATTAGATCACGGGTAATCAAAAACGAGAACAGAATCCCTATCAGCATCAACAGGCCAATAAGCGCAGGCAGAACGAAACGCAAACTCAGTAAACGATACATTAACTATTCACTATCTTTTAAAAATTCATTCGTTAACAGATCCTTGTCTGTTATTTCCAGATGAAGCAACTTATTGGCTATAAGGACTTTATTCAGTCGCTGAACAGTGGTGAATAACTGTGGATTATTACCACCCAGTAACTGGTTATTCTTGTTCCTGTCAGGAAAAACAATCTGCTTAATACCTGTTTCGACTTCCTGTTGACTTATGTGCAGCCGCCTGGACAGTTTTAAATAGGTATCAGCGGGATTATTAACCATATAATCAACTGCCCTGAACCAGCCATCGATTAGTTTTTTGATAACATCAGGATGACGGTCGATATATTCCTGATGCACCACCAGAACATCAACGATTTCACCGGGCATCATGGTACTGTCAAAAATTTGATTACCTCCGTATGATAACAACCTGGCCCTGACCGGATCAAAAGTCACCACAGCATCCACTTCCTTATTCTGAAATGTTTTTTCGTGGAAATTAAAATCAATATTTTTAACCACAATATCGCCAATCTTCATATTATTGAGTTCGAGTGCTCGGGTAATCAAATAAGCTCCCAGCGCACCACTCTCAACACCGACTACTTTGCCTTTTAACTGTTTAACCGATTTAACATCAGAATGGGAAATAATAGCATCAGCCCCATTGGAAAAATCGTGTATTAGTATCACGGCAACTGGAATATCAAGTTGACGTAATTGCAATACTTCATCCAGCGTTAATGACGCGGCCTCCAGTGTCTGGTTTCGAAATGCCCGTAAAACCTCACTAGCAGATGGGTATTGCACCAGACGTATGGTTTCCATATTCAGATAATCCAGATCTTTTGCCAGATAAAGTGGCTGATAGCCTATCCATGTGTTGGTGCCCACTCTCATGGGTGACACAGGCAAATCATCACAGGCGGATAATAACAGACCAATTGACACAATTATCAAAAAGGTTTTGATATTTAGATTCATAATTATCTCATTTAATCGTTTTATAATTTTATTCTAGTCAGCTTTATAATTTTTTCTTACATCAGACAGGCGCGTAAAACATTAGAA
>JAOUMX010000161.1 GCA_029881275.1 Gammaproteobacteria bacterium
TGCCCGAAGATATGAAACACCTTCTCGATGTTCTTGCACAAGACATGGACGATATGGACGATCCTGAATTTGATTGAATGTATTTATCCCGACTGGTTGGCGCCTGACAATATTAAAGCCTTTACCTCCACCCGATTATCTGGATACAGTCAGGGTGTTTATGCGGGTTTAAATCTGGCCAGTCATGTCAATGATGATATGGCCAGTGTTGAAAAAAACAGGCAGTTACTGATCGATCAGCTAGCTTTGCCGGCACAGCCAGTCTGGCTGGATCAGGTGCACGGTGTGGGTGTCGTTAATGCGTCGACGGTTTTGCCGCCCGTGGTTGCTGATGCCTCATATACAGATCAACCCAATACCATTTGCACTGTTTTAACGGCGGATTGTTTACCCGTTCTTATCTGTAATCGCCAGGGCACTAAAGTGGCCGCTGCCCATGCAGGCTGGCGTGGTTTACTGGCCGGTATTGTTGAAGCCACCGTTCATGTATTGCAGGAGCCAGCTGAAAATATTCTTGTCTGGTTGGGGCCTGCAATTGGATCGACTGCATTTGAAGTGGGTAGCGAAGTAAGAGATGCCTTCATTAATGATATGCCTGAAACTGCAGTCGCATTCAAAACGGGTCGTCCCGGTCATTATCTTGCGGATATCTATCAGTTAGCAAAAATAAGATTAAATAAAATAGGCATTGTGTCAGTCAGTGGTGGACATTATTGTACCTATACAGAAAGTAAACGTTTTTATTCCTATCGTCGTGATGGTGATACCGGGCGTATTGCATCCATGATCTGGATGGAGGGCTAAGATGAACTGGAGTGTGTTAACACTGGTGGGTGCTGATCAAAAAGGTATAGTAGCCGCAGTTACAAAAATGTTATTTGAAGCTAATTGTCAGTTAGCAGAAGCCTCCATGATGCGACTTGGGGGTAATTTTGCCATTATGTTGCGCGTTGCTCATGATGCGGCTACGAATTTGCAAAGCGTGCTGCAACCCGTGGTGGATAAAATGAGTTTGCATATGCATCTGGATGACGATGTTTCTACATCGTCTCATCATATTGAACCTGATGTGCACATTACTGTATATGGTGCAGATCGAACCGGTATAGTGGCACAGGTTACCAGTTTACTTGCCGATGCCGGTTTAAATATTGTTGATCTGGAAACTGCCGTGGGTGGTAGTGCAGAACAGCCCATTTATATTATGTCTATCGAAGGTAATGCGCAGCAGGGAATAGAGGCTTTGCATGAAGCGATTAAGAATCTGGCTGATGACATCGAAATCAGTTTGACAGAAATCGATACATTACGGGGTTAATATGTCGGTTCTGGATATTCTGGCTTATCCTGATGAGCAACTAAAACAGCTGTCAGTCACCGTTGATCAGATTGATAAGGATATACAGAGATTTCT
The DNA here is from genome assembly GCA_029881275.1 of Gammaproteobacteria bacterium. Taxonomy (GTDB): domain Bacteria; phylum Pseudomonadota; class Gammaproteobacteria; order SZUA-229; family SZUA-229; genus JAPHQX01. The sequence goes on from JAOUMX010000161.1 coordinate 1,415, forward strand.
TCGTGATCTGGAAGAAACCCGTCTTGCCGGACCGGGTGCCGTGGGTATTGCAGCACCCCAGGTGGGTGTGCTTCAGCGGGTTGCCATAGTGGATGTTTCTAATATGAAAAAGCCCTGTGATAACCACGGTCATATGATTATGATCAATCCTGAAATTACCCAGTGGGATGGTATGGTGATGGGGCGGGAGGGGTGTCTGTCTGTACCAGACTTTACTGGCAATGTGATTCGTGCGGAAAGTATTGTGCTCAATTATATGGATGAGCTGGGTGAAAAACATGAAATTACCAGTACCGGTTTTGAGGCGCGAGCCATACAGCATGAACTGGATCATCTTGACGGTCTGTTATTTCTGGATCGTCTGGTCAGTCGGCGCACTGACCTGTTTCGACGCAAGATTTATAAGTAAAACAATACATTAATTCGTTTTTTCTTTTTCTGCTTATCAGCAATTCCTGTTTATTCTGTCTATTATTAGGTTGAGAATATTTTCGCCAGTAGAAAAGGCCTGTTAACAAACTGGATTCATGCAAGATAAGGGAAATGGGTAAAAGCAAACAAGAAAATGATTTGTATCATCAGTTAATCGAGGGTCTGCACGAAGGTGTCTGGCTGGTAGATGAACATCATAATACACAGTTTGTAAATCAGGCTATGGCTAATCTGCTGGGTTATTCTGTGGCCGAGATGTTGCGTAAAAATATTTTTGATTTCATGGCGGAACAGGATAAGGCTGTCTGGAAACATCTTTTGATTCAATATGCCAAAACTAAAAGTTACAGTCGCGGCCTTGAATTATTACATAAAGATGGTCACGCCATTTATGTCAGAATTTCGCTGTCACCTATTTTTGAAAATGGAAAGGAGTATCACGGTACAGTTGTGGGTGTAATAGATGATACGGATATTAGAAAGCAGGACCTGGAGCTTAAACTGTTATCAAGTGCAGTAGAACAAAGTGCCACTCTTGTTATGATTACGAACGAGGTTGGTATTATTCAATATGTTAATCCCAGACTTTGTGAATTAACCGGTTACATGGCAGATGAAATTACCGGGCAGAATGTCAAGATTTTAAGATCATCCAGTTTTAAGGCGAGTGAGCTTGCTGAAGTCTGGAAGGCCATTATTTCGGGTGATGCATGGCAGGGGGAAATATCAACCAGAAAGAAAAATGGCGAAGTTTTCTGGTCGTTGATGTCTATTTCTCCAATTAAAGATGACAATGAAAATGTAATTAATTTTGTAGCTGTGGGTGAAGATATTACGCAGCTTAAAAATGCACAGTCGAGAATTGAGCAGTTGGCTTATGTTGATGGACTTACGGGGCTGGCTAATCGGGTTTTATTCAGAGATCGTTTTGAACAGGCTTTAAAAAACATTGTACGTACTAAAACTGATGCGGCAATTTTATATCTTGACCTTGATCAGTTTAAACGCATTAACGATTCATTAGGGCATGACGTAGGTGATGCGCTATTAATGAATGTGGCAGATCGATTGCGAGATTGTGTGCGTCATCAGGATACAGTAGCGCGTATGGGGGGAGATGAGTTTGTTATTCTGTTAACCAATATTGATGGAGTGACAGGGGCTACATTAGTTGCCAGAAAAATTCTGCAGGTTATGAATAAACCGATTCGTCTGTTATCTCATGAAATTATTATCACGCCCAGTATTGGTATTACTATGGCGCCTGCTGATAGTTTAAATGCGGATATTTTATTAAAAAATGCTGACCTTGCTATGTATCGGGCAAAATCCAAGGGCCGGAATAATTATCAGTTTTTTACCAGTGAAATGAATGAAAGAGCTATTCGACATCTTGAAATTGAAAATGATTTAAGAAAAGCTCTCGATCAGGATCAAATTGAAATACATTTTCAGCCACAGGTTTCTCTCAGTAATTATGAATTAGTTGGTGTTGAAGCACTGGTAAGATGGAATCATCCTGAGCGCGGTATTATTTATCCGGACCAGTTTATTCAGGTGGCAGAAGAAACAGGATTGATTATTCCCCTCGGATGGCAAATTCTGAAACAGTCATGTCAGCAATGGCATACTATGAAAAGCAAAGGTCTGCAAATTTCAAAAATGGCCGTTAACCTGTCGGCCCGTCAGTTTCGTGATCCTAACTTGCTGGAAATGATACAGGCTATATTTGATCGTACTGGATTTAATCCACTGAATCTTGAACTGGAGATTACTGAAACTTTATTGATGGAAGATATGGATCATGCCATTAGTGTACTTAAGCAACTTAAAGATATTGGTATTTCTATTTCCATTGATGATTTTGGTACCGGTTATTCTTCATTAAGTTATTTAAAGCGCCTGCCGATTGATTCATTAAAAGTAGATCGTTCATTCATTATTGATATTCCCGAAGATAAAGATGATATGGCAATCACCGCAGCGGTGATTGCCATGGCGCACAAGCTGAGGCTCAAGGTAACTGCAGAAGGGGTGGAAACCCAGGCGCAGTGGAATTTTCTGAAGCGCAATCGCTGTGATGTGGCACAGGGGTACATGTTTGGCAAGCCCATGCCGGCAGATGATTTATTGAAACATCAATAATCTTATTACTTGAAAAATAGTAAATCACCCGCATTTTATGGTTAATAGAAACATACAGAGGGTATATCCATGAGAATGGATCGCTTAACAAGTAAATTCCAGATGGCTCTGGCCGAGGCGCAATCGCTAGCGGTAGGTCGTGATCATCAGTTTATTGAACCGGTACATATGATGCTGGCCCTGCTGGATCAGGATGGTGGCACAGTGCGTCATCTGTTAACCATGGTGGATGCCAATGTAAATGGGTTGCGTTCCCGTCTGGGTGAAGATCTGGAGCGTCTGCCGCAGGTGGAAGGTACAGCAGGTGAAGTGCATATTTCCAGTGATCTCGGTAGATTATTAAATGTTGCCGATAAGCTGTCGCAAAAACGTAAAGACCAGTATCTATCCAGTGAAATTTTTGTGCTCGCCTGTGTCGAGGATAAAAGTCGTATCGGTGAGTTGTTGCGTGAATTCAGAGTCGATAAAAAGAAACTGGAAGATGCCATTGATCAGGTTCGTGGCGGCCAGCGAATTGATGACCCGAATGCCGAAGATCAACGTCAGGCACTGGAAAAATACACCATTGATGTTACCGAGCGAGCCGAACAGGGCAAGCTGGATCCGGTCATTGGTCGTGATGAAGAAATCCGTCGTACTATTCAGGTGCTGCAACGCCGCACAAAAAATAATCCGGTACTGATTGGTGAGCCCGGTGTTGGTAAAACAGCTATTGTTGAAGGTCTGGCACAACGCATTGTTAATGGTGAAGTGCCCGATGGCATAAAAAACAAACGTTTATTATCACTCGATATGGGCGCACTGATTGCAGGTGCAAAATTTCGCGGTGAGTTTGAAGAACGCTTAAAAGCCGTATTGAATGATCTGGCCAAGCAGGAAGGACAGATTATTTTATTTATTGATGAAATTCATACCATGGTCGGTGCCGGTAAAGCTGAAGGTGCTATGGATGCAGGTAATATGTTAAAGCCTGCTCTGGCACGTGGTGAATTACATTGTGTCGGTGCCACTACGCTGGATGAATACAGAAAATACATTGAAAAAGATGCGGCACTGGAACGGCGTTTTCAGAAAGTACTGGTGGAGGAGCCCACGGTTGAAGATACCATTGCTATTCTGCGTGGTTTGAAAGAACGTTATGAGGTTCATCATGGTGTTGATATTACCGATCCCGCTATTGTTTCTGCCGCTGTGTTATCTCATCGTTATATCACCGATCGCCAACTGCCCGATAAGGCCATTGATCTGGTTGATGAGGCTGCCAGTCGTATTCGTATGGAAATGGATTCCAAACCGGAATCCATGGATCGTCTGGAACGTCGATTAATTCAGTTGAAAATTGAACGTGAAGC
>JAOUMX010000038.1 GCA_029881275.1 Gammaproteobacteria bacterium
TTTTCTGTTTTACGTTCAGGATGGTCGAACCAGGGGATGACACCTGATTGTTGCGAACCAGGTGAGCTTTTATCTTTTAGATCAAGATGTCCATCATCCATACAGTAACGCATGCGAGTGAAAACATTGGTTATAAATCTGAGGCGATCCCAGCCTTTTAAGTGCTCTGACCATTTTGGCGGCTTATCTCCATACATATGATGAAAATATTCATGATGTTTTTTGCCTCTTAAGATATTTTCAACCTCACTGGCATAGTTGAGGGATTGCTCGATACTCCAGTGAGGATAAATGCCTGCGTGTACAAGACATATATCAAGTTTATGGTCGTAATGTATTAAGGGTCGATGTAATAACCAGTCGAGTAATTCTTCGCGATCAGGAGCAGACAGTATATCTTTGATAGTATCCTTTTTTCCCTGTTTACGACGGCCATTTGCTACTGCCAGTAAATGCAGATCATGATTGCCAAGTACAGTAATAGCGCTATCGCCCAGGGATTTGATAAAACGAAGAGTTGCCAGGGAATCGGGTCCACGGTTTATGATATCACCGGCAAACCAGAGATTATCATTATTAGAATCGAATCCCAGTTTATCCAGTAATTGTTGAAGTTGCTGGAAACAACCCTGAACATCACCTATTGCATAGATTGTCATTGTATTTGTCTTTTAATTCTATGCTACTGTTTAATTATAAATTGATAAAGATAAGTTGCTCTTATATATGTTTTAGGCAGTAATATAAGTTTTAATGATTAATGTAAAGTCTTTGGAGTTACCAGATAAAATTCAGGGATAGCTGCATCAAACTGGCGACCATCATCAGCAAGCATCTGGTAGCTTCCGCTCATTGAGCCTGTAGGTGTTTTCATTAGCGTACCACTGGTATATTGAAAACCTTCTCCTGGTTTCAGATAGGGCTGTTCACCAACAACACCATCACCTTTTACTTCCTGAATTTCACCGTGGGCATTTCTAATAATCCAGTGACGTGTAAGAAGCTTGGCGGGTATGGCTCCGTCATTGATGATAGTTACCGTATAAGAAAAAACATAATCACTGCTGGCAGGATTTGACTGATCTTCTATATAGGTTGGAATAACTTCAATATTGATTTTGTAATCATTGATACTCATATAATATTACTCAAAAATCGTGATAACTGACTATGCCTATGTGGCTGGCACAGACCTGAATAATGTATTTACTGCCTAGTGTATCAGATATGACTGGTTAATTGACCGGAATTTTATACTGGAATCAGGGCTGGTGAAGAATGTTGCTGAGATCAGAAAATTGCTTAAGGGTTAATTCTTCGGCTCTTTGGCCTGGTTTGATATTTGCAGCTTCAAGTTGTTCAATTGAGCAACGGTTTTTTAAGGTGTTTCTCAGGGTTTTGCGTTTTTGAGAGAATGCCTGTTTAACAAGGTCTGAAAATGCCTGTTCATCAGGAACGGTAATCGGAGGTTTTTCATGGGGTCTAAGTCGCACAATGGCAGAATTTACCTTTGGTCTGGGTTCAAATGACTCTGGTGGAACCAGAAATAACGGGGTGACATTGAAATGGTACTGGGTCATTACAGACAGACGTCCGTAATCAGAATTCCCAGGGCTTGCCGCCAGCCGATCAACAACTTCCTTTTGTAACATAAAATGCATATCACTAATAATAGATGAGAATTTAACCAGGTGAAAAATAATGGGTGTTGAAATATTGTAAGGCAAATTACCAATAATCCTTAATTTTTCATTGGTGCGGTGTAGTGAGTGAAAATCAAATTTCAGAACATCCTGATTGTGTATGGTCAGGTCACCTTTATCTGCGCAGTTTTTCTTAAGTAAAGGAATGATGTCACGATCAAGCTCAATGACATCAAGTGTTCCGGCAACCGAGAGTAAAGGGCAGGTAAGAGCGCCAAGTCCAGGCCCAATTTCAACCAGCCTGTTATTAACCTGTGGATTAATGCTTTGAATAATACGATCAATGATTGAAGTGTCTATTAAAAAGTTCTGTCCAAAACGTTTACGTGCAATATGTTTCATAATAATTTAACTGTGGTCAACATTTGTCTGTTTGTCGAGAGTAAAGCGTTTTTTAGCAAGATCAATGGCCAGTTTGATAGCAGCCTGTAAACTGCCTGTATCTGCTTTATCTGTAGCGGCAAGTTCCAGTGCTGTACCGTGATCAACCGAGGTTCGAATAATGGGTAAGCCAAGGGTGATATTGATAGAGTGACCAAAGCCGACATGTTTTAATACGGGTAAGCCCTGATCATGGTACATGGCAAGTACAGCATCGGCCTGTTCTAAATAGTGAGGTGTAAATAATGAATCAGCGGGTAAAGGACCAATAAGATTCATGTTTTCATCTTTAAGTTTTTCAAGAACAGGTTTAATAATGGTTATTTCTTCATGCCCCAGATGTCCATCTTCGCCAGCGTGTGGATTAAGTCCACAAACCAGTATAGTGGGATTGTGTATAGCGAACAGGGTAAGCAGATCATGATGAAGAATCCTGATTACCTGTTCCAGACTGGTTTGTGTGATGGCATTGCTGACTTCTGATAAAGGCAGGTGAGTTGTTGCCAGTGCAACACGTAGTTTATGTGCGGCCAGCATCATGACCGGAGTGCCACCAGTTAATTCGGCAAGAAATTCAGTATGGCCTGTGAAGTTGATGCCAGCATCATTGATGATTCCCTTGTGTACAGGGCCGGTGACGAGGGCGTGTACAGTTTTGTTATTAATAAAACTGACAGCCGTTGTTAATGTTTGTAAAACATAAGCTGCATTTTCTTTATTTAACTTTCCGGCTAAAACAGGTTTTTTTAAGCTGACAGGGAAAACTGATAACTGGCCTGGTGTATGGGGTGGTGTTTTTTCTGGATCAGTGATGGTATTGATACTAATCGTGATGCCTAAAAGGGATGCTCTTTGTATTAATAATTCAGGGTCTGCGAAACATAGTAGTCGGGCATTAATATTTGTTTGTGCAATTTTTACTGTAATGTCCGGACCAATGCCGGATGGTTCGCCGGGTGTTAATGCAATAACAGGAAGCATAATAAGCTATTAATTAGCAGTAAAATATTCAACATAAGACTCATCGCGTATACGACGTAGCCAGAGTTGTAATTCTTCATCTGCTTTTTGTTTATGTAAAGACTGCCTCGCACGGTCTTCGAGTAGTTGAGTGGATTCGTCCTGCTGTCTGCGTTCTAACACCTGAATGATGTGCCAGCCAAACTGGCTCTTAAAAGGCTCAGATATCTGATTTGGTTTCAGGCTGTTCATTACTTTTTCAAAACGTGGAACAAAGCTGCCTTCTTTTGACCAGCCAAGATCGCCACCGTTGTTTTTTGAACCCGGGTCCTGCGAGAATTCTCTGGCGAGTTTTGAAAAATCTTCGCCATTATCAAGGCGTTTTTTTAATGACTGCATTTTTTCTCTGGTCTGGTTATCATTATTGATTTCATCTGGGCGTATCAGGATATGTCGGGCGTGTGTTTGTGTTACCAGGTGTTCCTGGGTTTGCTTGTCTATTAATTTAATAATATGGAAGCCGCCAGCACTGCGTAATGGTTGGCTAATATCTGATTTTTTCATTTTCTCAATAGCATTAACAAATAAAGGTGGAAGCTCAGCGGCAGAGCGCCAGCCAAGATCGCCGCCTTTAAGAGCCTGTTGGCCTTCTGATTCGCGAAGTGCAACCTCGTTAAATTCTTTGCCGCTAATTAGCTCATTGTGTATTGTTCTGGCTTTATCAAGAGCGTTTTGAATATCTTCCGGTTTTGCTGCTTCAGGTGTTGCAATTAAAATATGACCGATATGGTATTTGTCATGAGCGATGGCGCCGGCCTGTTTTTGTTGATCTATAAACTGTTCAATTTCCTGGGCTGAGATATTGACTCTGTCATAGACCATGCGTTTTTGTAACTGTTGAATAGTGAAGTCTTTTCTTGTCTGTTCGCGAAAGGTTTCGAAGTTGACGCCCTCTTTGATAACGGAAGAACGAAGTTGTTCCAGTGTTAGTTTGTTAGTGCGTGCAAGTTCTTCAATCATACGATTAAGGGTTATGTCATCAATTATAATGCCTTGTGCAGCAGCCAGTTGCATCTGGATTTCATCCAGTATCATGCGTTCCAGAATTTGTTTGTGCAATGCGGTCGTATCAGAAATATTTTTATTTTTTGCTTTTAACTGGCGTTCGAAGTCATTAATTTTCTGCTTGTATTCGGATTCAGTTATGACATCATCATTCACTACGGCAATAATTTTATCAAGTTGCTGGATGGCATAACTGCTTCCGCAGGTTAATGTTAATAGCAGTGTTAAAATATATGTAGTAAATTTCATGTTAATAATCCGATTGGTATCCCAGTATCGATTGTTTAATAATATTAGATGCTTCTTTATCGCTGACACTGCCAAGCCCTTTCAAAATAAGCTGGAACATAATTGAAGAGTCATGAAAATCATTGCCATCCACGGTTTTTAGATAACGTTGGCCCAGTATTCTCATCGCCCAGCAACAGGAGTCGTATTCTATGCCAAACAGGGTCTCAATATCTCTGTTTTCTGTTAATGACCGGTTCCAGCGTGAAAATACTGAGTACTGGTTGCTGATCGGTAAGTTAAATGACATATCTGCCTGTTCAAGGTTATTGATTTCATCAACAGGGTCGCGACGGAATCGGTAACCCAGATTAATAATCTGTCGAGCATCGTTTTTGTAACTAAATTGAATACTTTGTTTATCAGCTTCTCTGGTTTCCGGGTTCCATTGCACGGTGGCGCGACTTTTAAAGTTGTTCCACTGACTGCTTAGTTCTGATATGACATCAGAATGATTCTGAGTGGCCACGGTATTATCAATGCTGACGCGGCGATCTTCATTGTAAAATATCTGACCTATGCTGATGCCTAAAAATTCACTTCCCGTGTTTTTATCCAGCAGGCGACTGGTGAATGCCAGTGTAACCTGATTACTATCACCGACGCGATCTATGCCTGTAAAGCGATTTTCCCTGAATAATTGCGCAAAAGAAAAATCATACTGCCCGGTATCAAATAGCGGGATAGTGCTTTGGTCTTCATAGGGTATGTAAAGGTAATAGAGTCGTGGCTCCAATGTCTGTATATAGTGGCTGGCAAATTCGCGTTCAAAGAATAGACCAGTATCAATGCTTGAGATACTCAGGTTTCGATCGTCTATTAACAGTGAATTACCCGCAGCATCTGTTAATGTGTATGAGGAATGCTGGAAACCAGTGGATGGTGTAAAAAACCAGGCGCTTCCCATCAGTGGCCAGCTTATTTTAGGATAGGCATCAAAGCGCTGGCCTTTAATTTTACTGTCGCTTTCATGTTCGAACTCAACCCATTCACTGTCCAGTGACCAGATAATGTCGGAAGTATAAATGTTGTCACTGCCATGGAGAGCAAGTTGTGGAAGCCGACGGTAAGGGCGGTTTAGTAATGCGATGTCGTTATCAATGGTCTGAAAGGTCTGGGTAAAGAGACTGGCGGTCCAGGGACCCTGTGTATAAGCAAGGCGAGCATTACGTTCCAGATGGGTTGTGTTAGCAATCGCGATACTGCTGCCAAGATCTTCAAGGTAATCCGAGTCGGATGCATCATTAATCAGCAGATCGAAGTCGAGATGATTGCCGATATTTGAATGATTATTGAATTTTACTAAATAGCGTTTGTCCTTGGTTTCCTGATCCTTATCAAGGTATTCAAGGTTCATTTCACCATGGCTGCTTTGAGTGAGATAACGATAATCTGTTTTTATCTGGGCGCCACGTTTTTTCATCAGCCTGGGTGTGATAATGGCATCCTGATTAGGCGCGATATTCCAGTACCAGGGAATACTGAGTTCCCCGCCTCTTGAGTCAGATGTTCCAGCTTGTGGCATAAGAAAGCCGGAGCGTCTTTCATCGCCCAGAGGAAAACTTAAATAGGGAGTATAAAAAATAGGCACCTGTTTAAACCAGAGTACAGCATGTTTTGCCGTTCCAGTTTGAGTTTCGTGATCAAGTTCCAGCAACGATGTATTTAGTGACCAGTCTTCAGATGTTTTCGGGCAACTGGTAAAGCTACTGTTTATCAGCAAAGTCTGTTTTTTTCCATCCAGAGACAATCCCGGAGTGCTGCCTCTGAAATGTGATTCGGGGACAAAATACTGATTATTTGTAAATTCACCCTGATTGGATTCCAGTAGTAACCAGCCCTGATCACTGTCGATGGCCAGATTCTCGGCATTAATGTGAATGTTGCCCTGAATGTCCAGTCTCTGCCGGGTGCGATCAAATATAACCTGGTCGGCCTGCAGTCTTAACCTGTCTCTTTCAATAATGACTTCATCGCTAAATGTGGTGATGTCGCCTGCCGCATTTTGTACCTGTCTGGCACTAATGCGGGTTTCATCTTTTTTTTCTTCAGGGAAACTGTCAGGTGTTTTATAGCTGTTGGTATTGACCGGGCAGTTCTGCCATTGATTATTATCCAGGGTGTTTTCAGCCAATAATATATGAGGCCATAGCAGTAAAAATGGCAGGATATTTTTTGGCAGTAATGGCATAAATGATTTGAGCTTCAATGTAACAAAAAAATTCCCGATAAAATGTTTATGGCATGTAAACATCAGGCTAGCTGGCAGATACATTCCCTGCACATGGTATCTGAGGGAGATGGTTTTGTATCATTGTCTGTCAGGATTGTGTTAACAAAAATTCCAGCAATGCTTTTTGTGCATGTAATCTGTTTTCAGCTTCATCCCAAACCACGCTTTTGGGTCCGTCCATGACCTCTGCGCTCACTTCTTCTCCGCGATGGGCAGGTAGACAGTGCATAAACAGGGCATCGTCGTTAGCCAGATCCAGTAATTCCTGCGTTACCTGATAAGGTGCAAATATTTTCTCACGCTGTTTCTGTTCGTCTTCCTGTCCCATGCTGGCCCAGACGTCTGTGACAATCAGGTCGGTATTTATACAGGCTTCCCTGGGGTCGCGTAAAATGGTGACTTTATCACCGGCGGCAATAATCAGCTCAGGATCAGGGTCGTATCCTTCGGGGCAGGCACAACGTAAATTGAAATCCAGCTGGTTAGCGGCATTAATATATGAGTTACACATATTATTGCCATCACCAATGTAGGTCACCGTGCGTCCCTGTATATCACCGCGATGTTCTGTCCAGGTTTGCATGTCAGCAAGCAGCTGGCAGGGATGCAGCCAGTCGGTCAGGCCGTTAATCACCGGTACCGATGAGTATTCCGCCAGACGTTCAATGGTTTCATGTTCAAAGGTTCGTACCATGATGATATCCACCATGCTGGATAATACCCGGGCGGTATCTTCGATAGGTTCGCCTCGACCCAGCTGGGTATCACGGGGTGACAGGAACATGGCATGGCCACCGAGCTGTGACATACCCGCCTCAAATGAAACGCGGGTACGGGTAGATGATTTTTCAAACAGCATCGCCAGTACTTTGTTTTTCAGCGGTTCGAAAATCTCCCCTGCCTGTTGCATGGCTTTCAGTTTGATGGCGCGATGTATTATCTGACGTAATTCATCAGGTGTCAGATCCAGTAGACTGAGAAAATGCCTTGGTGCCATGAGTTCTCCGTGATTAAAGCAAAAATGCCTTTACCAGATCACTTACTACCGTAATGATCTGATCGGCCTGCTCATCCGTTAAAATTAATGGCGGAAGTAGACGAATCACATTGCCTGCAGTCACATTGATTAATAAGCCTTTCTCCAGTGCCTGTGAAACCAGTGGCGCACATTCCTTGTTCAGCTCAATGCCAATCATCAGGCCAAAACTACGAATAGCTTTCACGCCTTCAACGTCCGCCAGATGATGTTCGAAACCGGAAGTCAGTCTGTTGCCGAGTTCAGTGGCTCTGGCAAGAAGCTGCTGTTCTTCAATAGTGTCAATGACAGCATTGGCTGCTGCACAGGCCAGAGGATTGCCGCCAAAGGTTGAGCCATGATTGCCCGGTTTGAATACATCAGCAGCCTTGCCTTTCGCCAGGCAGGCGCCGATAGGCACGCCGTTGCCCAGACCCTTGGCCAGGGTCATAACATCCGGGTATATGCCGCTATGTTGAAAGGCAAACCATTTTCCCGTACGCCCCATACCCGTCTGTATTTCATCCAGCATGAGTAGCCAGTCCTGCTGATCGCAAAGTTCACGTAACTGCTGGAGAAAATCTTTGTCGAGTAAATTAATACCACCTTCACCCTGTGCGGGTTCAATCAGAATGGCGACAACATTAGAACTGTTCCTGGCGATGTTGCGCAGAGCTTCAATGTTGTTATAAGGCGCACGTATAAAACCCTGTACCAGCGGTTCGAACCCTGCCTGTACCTTGCGGTTACCGGTTGCGGTTAAGGTGGCCAGGGTACGACCATGGAAACTGCCATCAGTAACGATAATGGCAGGGTTTTCAATATTTTTCTGATGGCCATAGAGGCGAGCCAGTTTGATGGCGGCTTCATTGGCTTCAGCGCCGGAATTGGAAAAGAAAACCTTGTCCATGCCAGAAATTCTGGCCAGTTTATCTGCCAGTGTGCGCTGGTTCTGAATGCAGTACAGATTAGACGTGTGTATCAGGCGAGAAGCCTGGTCACTAATGGCCCTGGTTACGGCTGGATGTGCATGGCCCAGGCCACATACAGCAATACCCGATAATGCGTCGAGGTAAACTTTGCCATTAGTGTCGCTCAGTGTGGCGCCTTCGCCACGATCAAAGCAAACAGGTAATGAAGCGTAGGTTGTCATTAAATGTTCAGATCCAGCCATTTGTCTTACCGTTAGCCCTTAATTGTCAGGGTCCTAAAAAACAAAAACGGCAGTCAAATGCTGCCGCGGAAGATAAGATTATACTCTGATATATGGGTATTTCAAATGTCGTTTTTTTAAGTTCAGGCGGATGACCCGGGGTGTCAGGACTGAAGCTGATTGTGTAGATAGGCCTTAACGCGATCGGCTTCGACTGTAAGCTTGGAAATGATATTGGCGATTTTGTCATTGGCACCAGCGCCGGCCATGGCTTCCAGGGTTTCGGCAAGGGCTGCCAACTGCATTGCGCCAAGGGAGGCACTGCTGGATTTCATGCTATGACTCAGCATATTCAGTTCAGCATAATCATCTGTGTTCAGGCATTTATTCATCTGGTTGATTTTATGATCAAGGTCCGAGGCAAAAACAGTAATCAATTCCTCGAAATCATCTTTTAGGGCGAGATGAAGACTATCAAGAATGGCCTGGTTAACAGGTGATGAATTATTAAGTTTGTCATCGGCATGTATGTCATTTGTGTCCGTTTCAGCAATATTTTCAGTAGTTAGCCAGCGGGATAAAATAGAATGCAGTTCTGGTACCTGAAAGGGTTTGCCAAGAAAGTCATCCATGCCGGCCTGTATGCATTTTTGTTGATCTGAGGGTTGAATATTCGCGGTCATAGCTATGATTGGAATATGGCTGCTGGTTTCGAGTTCGCGGATTTTTCCTGTGGCTTCATAGCCATCCATTTCCGGCATGCGACAATCCATAAAAATCAGGTCGTAATGATTATTAACAAACAGCTCAATGGCCTCATGACCATTGTTGGCGATATCCAGCGTCAGACCTGATTGTCTGAATATGCCACTGGCGACTTTCTGATTGGTTAAATCATCCTCTGCCAGCAGAACTTTTCCGGTAAATTTTATATTTTTAGCCGTTTTGTCAAGTTCATCAGAGAAGCTGTACTGGGTTAATATTTCATGTGGCGTGTTTTGTTCCTTGAAACCTGTTACGGCTTCCAGTGTTTGTTGCAGAATTTCAGGGTTGACTGGTTTGGTTAAATAAGCATTAAAGCCAATTTCCTTGAAATGGGTTGCATCTCCTCTTTGTCCGGCTGAAGTTAGTAGTATAAGTGGTATACCGCCTAGATCGGGATCATTGCGTATCGTCTTGCCTAAAATTGCACCATCCATTTCAGGCATCATGTAATCCAGTATGGCTAACTGGAATGGTGTGCTGTTTTTTGCATGCTGGCGTAATGTTTCCAGTGCTTGCTTGCCGTCAGCAACTGCTTTTACCTGTAAACCAAATTTATTGAGTTGTTCAGTGAGTATGCGACGATTTATTTTATTATCATCAACGATAAGTGTATGCAGGTTTTGAATTTTTGCTCTAGGTATTGGTGACGGTTGTTTTATAAAAGGAAGAGTGATTCTGAACCAGAAAGTTGAACCTTTTCCGGGTGTGCTATCTATTCCAATTTCGCCATTCATTAAATGGATAAGTTTTTTGCAAATGGCTAACCCCAATCCTGTGCCGCCATACTTGCGCGTTGTTGATGAATCAGCCTGAGAAAATTCCTTGAAGAGTTTGGTTTTGGCTTCGTCAGAAATTCCTATGCCTGTGTCTTCAACTTTTACCAGAAATTGTGCATGGTTGTCAGTGGTTTTTTCACAATTGATATCAAGAAGAATGTGTCCTGCATCAGTAAATTTGGTGGCATTGCTAATGATGTTTGCAAGTATCTGCCGAATGCGCCCAGCATCACCTGACACATATTTTGGACAGTCCTGTGAATAATTAAATAACAATTCAATTTTTTTATTTTTGTTATTAAACATTTGAAGTGTTGTAAAAGCTGTTTTTTCAAAATTAAAAGTGATCGATTCCAGGATCATTTTGTCAGCTTCTATTTTAGAAAAATCCAGGATGTCATTGATGATGCTAAGCAGCATCTGTCCCGAACTCTGAATAGTTTCCAGATATTCGCGTTGTTCCTGTTGCAGGTCCGTATCTGATAGTAATTGTGTCATGCCAAGCACGCCATTCATTGGCGTGCGAATTTCGTGACTCATGTTGGCAAGAAAATCCGATTTTGCAATTGATGCCTGTTCAGCTTCTTCTTTCGCCAGTTCCAGTTCTTTGGCTTTTTGTTGCAATTGTAACTGCTGGTTTTTTTGTTCTGAGACATCAAGAAAGTTGGCAGCATAGTGTGTGGTTGTGCCGGTTTCATCTTTTACTGCGGTAATAGCCAGCCATTCAGGATATATTTCACCATTTTTACGTTTATTCCAGATTTCGCCGGCCCAGCGCCCCTTATTAATGAGTTCCTGCCACATGTTCTGGTAAAAGTCTTTATCCTGATGATCTGACTGAAGGATTTTTGGTGTTTTTCCAACGACGTCGGTTTCAGTGTAGCCGGTGATTTCAGTGAAAGCCTTGTTAACTTTTAGAATAGTGGATTCAGCATCTGTAATGACGATACCCTCATGGGTATTAAAGGCGATTGCGGCAATGCGTAATTCTTCTTCGGCTTTTTTTTGTTCGGTGATGTCACGAATAATACTGCTAAATATAAATATATCGTCGGTTTTTATTTCGCTGACTGTAATTTCGATATCAATAATTCTGCCATTTTTGTGTTTTGCCTTGAATTCATTTTTTTTACCAAGTATTTTGGAGTCTTCTGAAGCAATGTCCCTTTCCATTAAATTGTTATGATGATTTTTATCGGTATGCGGGATGAGTATAGATATGTTCTTATTTAGAACCTCGAAGGCATCATAACCAAAAATTCGTTCTGCTGCAGGGTTGAAGCTTTCTATCATTCCATGAGGATCAATTGTAATTACAGCATCAGACATGGTATTGATAACGGCGCGTTGGCGTTCTTCATGAAATCTGGCAAGAGTGATGGCCTGATGTAAATCAGTATGTGATTCTTTTAGTTGTCTCCGCATACTATCAAATGCCTGGGTGAGCTGGCCTATTTCATCGGACTGAATTTCAGGTAACTGTGACGTGAAATCTCCATTCGCCAGTTTGATGGCAGCATCTTTTAAACGCAGTAAAGGTTTATTGATTATGATTCCCTGAAGAAAAGACGTAATAACAAAAAGAAGACCAAATACAAACAGTAAGAATTGCTCGATATTGGTAATGGTATTCGTCTTTTCATCTAGCCCTGCTCCCCAGTTTAGTAATAGTGTTATATGTCCATATTGTTCGCCAGACAGGCTGAGTTTATTGGTAATACTGATTGTCTGGGAAGAATATTCCTGTGGTGTGATTTGTATGGGGTAAATGAGTTGATTATCTGCATTGTATAATGTCAGGCTTATCCAGTGATCTTTGTGCTGATTCATTTGATCGTTTAAGGAGGCGTGTAATGTGGCCATATCATTCGATAATATTAATCGAATCAGTGAGGGGCTTAAAAGCTCCAGTACATGAAGTTCATTTTCTTCAAACATTTCTTTTTCGTGTTTCAGATAGGCGGGTACCCAGCTGAAATGAACAACAGAAGCGAAAATACTGAAGCCAAGCAGTGCGGGTAATAAAAGTTTTGAACGTAATCCCATCAGCAGTTAATCTTTAATATAGAAATCTTCCAGCCCCATGGTAGATAAAGGCAGGTAATCATCCATAGTGGCTGGGCCAATTTGTTTTATTGGAATCTGGCTTAGTAATTGTTTTCCATGTTTGGTTTTCTCCATTTCGAGTAGTGCTTTCTGTACACGGGTGATTATATTTTCAGGTATGCGGGGGTGTGCGGCAAAAGGGTGTGCTTCTATTTTCCGTGTAGTGTAGAGAATATTTAATGTCTCGCGTAATTGCGGGTTTTGATTATTGAATGTTTTCTGTACGCCGCCACCTGCTGCAGCCTGATTGAGCGCCACTGTGAGATAGACTGAATCGTGTGTTTTAACGTATACAGGGTTTATATTGATGTTATGAATATTTTTCAAATCAGCACGTATCAGTAATGAAGCGCCTAGAGCATTAGGTGCGGGAAAGGCAATTGTTTTGCCTTCCAGATCCTGAATATTTTTAATCAGGC
This sequence comes from Gammaproteobacteria bacterium, assembly GCA_029881275.1. GTDB lineage: Bacteria > Pseudomonadota > Gammaproteobacteria > SZUA-229 > SZUA-229 > JAPHQX01. The sequence goes on from JAOUMX010000038.1 coordinate 12,865, forward strand.
TGTCTTTTCTGGTTACCAGGACACCATAGAGCTTTTTGCCATGATCACGGACTAAAGGTATGTAGCCATGTTTTTTGTTGGCCAGTAATATGTGAAAGGGATTCATATAAACAAAATCAAACTTTCCCTGTAAAAATTCACGTTCAAATTCAGGTATTGAGGGAGATCCACGTAATTTGAATTCTAGGCCGGTGCTTTGTTCCAGATGAGTCAGAATTGGACGCCAGATAGCATGTAAACGCTGGGTTTCAAATTGGGGCACTATACCAACAGTAAAGGTTGTACTGTTGTTGGCAACTGTACTGGACGCAAAAATGAAGGTACAAAAACCAAGTATAACAGTTGGTTTTATCAAGAATTTAAGCTGTTTGGAAAAAATTACGGGCATAAATTTAAATAGATGAGCACTAAATTTCCATGATCTGTATTTGTTAATGGGCAGGCATACAAGCGAATTCAATCATCATTGATAATCTAATTAATCCATTTCATCTAATTAATCGGATACGGCATATAAAATATTCTAGATTAAAAACTGAATATTTGTGTAGTAAATGCAGGTTATTTATGATGGTTTTTTTGGGTGCAGATTGTTTAGCTGCAATATTCTTATATTGAGTTTGGGCGAAAAAAAACGGCGAGTATAACTCGCCGTTTTTAATTGCTATTTTGTGCGTTTGATTAGAATGCCATACCGTGGGCGTAACCAATCATGCATAACAGCATTGGAATAGATAAAGCTGTATTGGTACGTGAAGCCAGTAAGGCAACTTTTTTGGCTGTGGCAATTACTTCAGCGCTGTGTTGCTGACCGTCAAGGCCGAGGATTTTCTTCTGGTTTGGCCATATTAGAACCCAGACATTGAACAGCATAATAGTGCCTAACCAGGCGCCCAGGCCGATTACACCCATGCCATTGGTCATCATGAAGGCATCCATAATGCCCTGCATGCCGCCACCCAGTTGTGCCAGGCCACTCAGGCCGGTCAGCCAGGTGACTGCAGCCGCCATGCGGAACCATAACAGGGCAGTCGGGGCTACGTACTTGTTGATCGCTGCCGGGCCGGGGCCACCATCATTGGCTTCTGCCAGTGCTTTGCCCACGCCAGGAACCTGAACAAAGTTGAAGTAATAAAGTAAGCCGATCCATACCACGCCAGCCAGGACGTGCAGCCAGATAACAGAGCGTAATCCGTCCAGGCCATTGCCAAGACCGAATGCGATTACTAGAGCAAGGATAAAACCAACGGCTAAAGTGCCTTTGATCGTCAATAATGGATTCATATTTGTTATTCCTAGGGGTTAATAAAAATACTTGATTAAATTAGTGGGGCATTAAGATATGTTAGACAGCGTTATTTTTCAAGTGAATAATACTGAAATAATGGGTATTTGTCCTTTTTACAGTCATTTCAGGAAATAATTAGTGGATTCAATCGCCTTAAGTATCTTCGCCAGTCGGATTGAGGCGATCTGTGAGGAAATGGGTGCGGTCCTTAAACGGGTCGCCTTTTCGCCCAATATTAAAGATCGTCTGGATTTTTCCTGTGCTGTATTTGATGCTGCCGGCGAACTTTGTGCCCAGGCCGCCCATATTCCTGTTCATCTGGGCAGTATGGCCTATGCCATGCAGGGCATAGTGTCGGGTATCGACTGGTTTGACGGGGATATGGTGATGATGAATGATCCCTATCTGGGGGGGACACATCTACCCGATGTCACTGTGATCGCACCGGTGTTTGTCGATGCACAACTGGCGGGTTTCGTGGTTAACCGGGCGCATCATGCGGATATAGGCGCTGAAAGTCCCGGTTCCATGCCGATTTCAAAAGATTTGCATGAAGAAGGGCTGATTATTCCGCCGACAAAAATTATCTGTCGGGGTGAGATGCAGAATAGTGTTGTTAACCGGCTGATGGAAACTCTGCGTAACCCGCAGGAATCCATGGGGGATTTCAGTGCTCAGATCAGTGCTAATAAAAGAGGGCTGCAGCGACTTCAGGCGCTGATTACAAAGCAGGGGCTGGTCTCTTATCTGCATGATTTAGGTGAACTGAATGAGTATGCACAACGTCTGGCGCATCAGGTGCTGAGTGATATTCCTGCCGGGGAATACCATTTTACGGATGTAATGGATGATGATGGTATGGGTAACCGTGCTATCACTGTAAAACTAAAATTAACGATCCGGCAGGGATGTATCGAAGCGGATTTTTCCGGGACTTCAAGGCAGGTGGCAGGCAATATTAACTGCCCTTTATCAGTTGCCGCGGCCGCTGTGTTTTATGTGTTTCGTTGTTTAATGCCGGCGCAGACACCGGCCTGTGCCGGTAGTTTTAAATCAATAATCATTAAGGCACCGGAAGGCTGTCTGGTAAATGCGAATCGTCCGGCTGCTGTCGCGGCCGGCAATGTTGAAACCAGCACGCGAATAGTGGATGTGGTCATGGGGGCACTGGCTCAGGCGATTCCCGAAAAAATGGCTGCTGCCAGTCATGGCAGTATGAACAATATCGCTATGGGGTCAGTGGGCAGTATGCAACAGGGTGCCTGGGATTATTATGAAACCATTGGTGGCGGTATGGGTGCCAGTCTTCATCAGCATGGATGTCATGGAGTGCAGACACATATGACCAATACACTGAATACCCCCGTTGAAGCACTGGAGATGCGTTACCCGTTACGTATTAATCGATATAGTTTGCGCCGGCATTCGGGGGGTGAAGGTAAATATAAAGGTGGTGACGGTTTAATTCGTGAGTATGAGTTTCTGGCGCCTGCGCAGGTTACTTTATTAACGGAACGCAGAACGCATGCCCCCTGGGGGTTGCAGGGTGGCGCACCTGCCAGGACAGGTCAGAATTTTCTCAATGATCAAGCCATAGCAGGAAAAGTCTCCTTGCAACTGGAGGCGGGTGATCGAATCACAATCAAAACCCCGGGTGGTGGTGGTGCAGATTGTTGAGAGAGGGCATAAGTTGAGATTTGAATGTCCTGGTAATGTGAAATAGGGGTCATCAGTAAATTATGCTACTTGAGTTAGCATTAAAAATAATTGTTTAGAGATGTAAAAAGTTCGGTTATTTTTGGGTTCTGCGTTTCAGGATGCCTGTATTGTTGTTCACGAGTCAGTCGTTACAAAACATCCTGATTCAGAATGTCTGTAAATTGAGTCCAGGTATTTGTGATCCGGCTGAATGTCCATTCATGATTGTTAGGCTATAATGAATCCTTAAATATCCGTGGGGTGCTGACGGGTATTTTTTTTATCTATTCGATTGATTCCCATTGCTCCCTGAGGTTAGCGCATGAAAAAACTGTTTATTTTCATCACTTTTTGTTTGTTGATGAACTCGGCTGCGATTAAAGCAGAGTCTGTTAAAGTACCGGATTTTAAATTACCCACGGCCACTGGCGAAATTACACCCGCACAGTTTAAGGGCAAGGTGCTGTATGTGGATTTCTGGGCTTCATGGTGTAAACCCTGTAAGCAATCTTTTCCCTGGTTGAATCAGCTGCAACAACAATATAAGGATCAGGGCCTGGTGGTGATTGCCATCAACCTCGATAAGGAAAGAGCGCTGGCAGATAAATTTCTGCAGATAATTCCGGCTAACTTTATTGTTGCCTTCGATCCCGAGGGTAATAGCGCGAGCAGTTTCAAGGTTAAGGGAATGCCCAGTAGTTACCTGATCGACAGGGACGGTAATGTGCAGGGCAGACACACGGGGTTTCGTGAAAAAGATATAGCCAGGCTGGAACAGAGCGTGGCCAAGTTGTTGCAACAATAAGTGGATAGTTATTTATGAAGCAGATTGTATTATTGATGTTGACTGCCTGGGTACTGGCAGCCTGTTCTACTGTTCAGCCCTGGGAAAAAGATTTGCTGGCCAAGCCTTCCATGGCACTGGTAGCGGATAAGCTGGACAATGCATTAGACGAACATATTTATTTCAGTAAAGAAGCCTCTCTGGGTGGTCAGGGTGTAGGCGGAGGTGGCTGCGGATGCAACTAAAAGACAAGCACAATAAAACGAAATCCATTCGTGAAAAACTGGCGCTGGCAACCTGTGCACTGTTACAGACTGCGGGTTCAACTGCACAGGCTGGCGATGAATGGGAAATTGATTCAGCCTTAATGATTTATTCAGAAAATGACAGTCGGGTTACTGCCATAGAGCCAATTGTGTCGGCCAGAAAAGAAATGGGTGAAGATAAATTTTTCGGTGTCAAACTGGTGCTGGATGCATTAACCGGTGCTACGCCTAATGGTGCACATGCTTCCGGTACTGCACAGACTTTCACCAGGCCATCGGGTAATGGCAGTTACACCGTTGCCGCCGGTGAAAATCCGCTGGACGATACCTTTCACGATACCCGTGTCGCTTTAAGTGCTGACTGGGAGCAGCCGATACTGGATGATATGAGTCGTATTATTGTCGGTGGTAATCTTTCCAAGGAATTCGATTACAGGTCGCTGGGTGTCAGTGCAACCTTCCTGCGAGATTTTAATAATCGTAATACCACCTTTTCGGCAGCGCTGGGTGTGAATGCGGATACCATCAGTCCGGTGGGTGATGTGCCGACACCCTTTGCCAATATGATGGTGGCAGGGTCAGGCACCAATCGTGATAAAGCTTCAGAAAGTAAAACCATTACTGATTTAATGTTCGGTGTCACCCAGGTGATTGATCGTAAAACTTTGATGCAGTTTAACCTGGGTTTAAGCAGCAGTTCCGGTTATATGAATGATCCCTATAAGGTACTGACAGTGGTGGATGCTACCGGTACGCGTCTGGCACCAGTGGGTAACGATCTCCCTTACGTCTATGAGAACCGTCCCGATTCCCGTTCACGCCAGACCTTCTACTGGAAAACGGTACATCATCTGAATGAAGATGTGATTAATCTTGCTTATCGATATCACACCGATGACTGGGATATTAATTCTCACACCATCGATCTGAATTATCGTTATGAATTAAACGGTGGCGCGTATCTGCAACCGCATATTCGTTATTACACACAATCGGCGGCGGAATTCTTTACTCATAATATTCTCGATACTCAGGTGGGTGTTGCGCAATATGCCAGCGCCGATTATCGGTTGGGCGAATTAACCACCACAACGATTGGACTGAAATATGCATTACCTTTCAAAGGTAATCAGGAGCTCAGTATGCGCGCTGAATCGATTGTACAGTCCTATTCTAAAGTGGATAGTGCAGTGGGAACATTAGCGGGTGATGCGGGCAGTCAGGATATTGTTCCCGATCTGGGTGCCTTTGTTATTCAGGTGGGTTATTCATTCTACTGGTAGTATTTTCATACTGTAATAATAAAAAAGGCGGCTTTATGATTTAAACTGTGGGACAGCAGTGATTCTGGGGTCACCTTTTTTAGGGGCTTAATTTTAATTAATACTGACAATAATATTGCACGCCCTGTGCTTTGAGAAATGCATCTGCATTTTTTCCTTCCAGCATGGCGAAGGTGGAGAGCATGCCGGCGTCCAGACAGGTGCTGGCGATCACGGTGACCGAGCGCGGTGCATCGGGTACCGGCCAGCCCGTTAAGGGATTTAGAATGTGGCTGTAGCGTACATGGTCTTTAATTAAAAAACGCCGTGCATCACCACTGGTGGCAAGACCACCTTTATTAAGTTCGACCTGGCCACGGGCTTTTTTGCCGGTGGCATGGGTATCATCAATACCAATTCGCCAGGGCTGGTTTTTGTCTTTTGTGCCATGGCTAAAAATATCGCCGCCATAATTAACCAGTACGCCCGTTTCTAAAATGGGTTTAATTAACAGTGCCGTGTGGTCCACAGCATATTCTTTGCCGAGGCCGCCAAGATCGATTTCCATGCCCGGCTGCAAGGTAAGGTAAGGGCGCTGCCAGATGACTTTATCCCAGCCGATTTTTATTTTAATGGCGTCGATTTGTTGTTGCGTGGGAATATTATCACTGCCATCAAATTTCCAGATGGCTCTTAATACACCGGATGTTATATCAAACTTGCCGTCGCTTAACTGATAGCACTGATCGGCAAAGTCGAGCATGTTGGCAGTCTCATCATCAACTTTTATTTTTCTGCCATTAGCATTATTGATTTTATAAGTAATATTGTCATCGCGATAACGACTGAACTTCTGTTCAATGCGTCTGGCTTCATTGCAGGCCAGTGCGGCAATGTGTTCAGCCATTTTTTGATTATCGGTGGCAATCAATACTTCACAGGGGCTGGCCATGGCAGAAAACTGGCCCAGCCAGTGAGTGGTTGTGCGGGTGAGCGTGTAATCTTTAGGCATCCGCTTAGTTTAAAGCTTAACACCAGATTGAAACAGCAAAATAACGGGCCTTACTATGTGTATGGAAGGCCTGAATGCTATGTATGACCCGTTGATGAAATTTGGATACGGTAAAAGAACAGTAACTGTGTTATTTGACTGAATAAACTGCGTCATATCGCGCAATTTATTTTTCGTCTCAAAAAAATAGTTGTGATTTCAATCGCTTGTCATTGGCACGTAAGCTGCAATAACCCACGGAATAATTAATAATTGTCTGGAGTATGGGTATGCAGTTGCAGGTGGTTTCGAAGTTAAGTGTTCTCTCTTTTATAATCAGTTCTATCCTTTCCCCGGTAGCTGTTGCCGAGTCGGCAGACGCGGTAACCGGCACCATTACCGTCACCGGTACACGGGAAGAGGTTTTAAAAGCTGAAACTGCCGAAACCAGTGACCAGCTTGATCAACAGATCATACAGGACACCAAACCGGCTCACCCGGCTGAAATTCTTGATCGTATTCCCGGCGTGCATATCAGTGTGACCAACGGTGAAGGGCATACCGCTGCGATTCGTCAGCCAATGACCACCAAGGCGGTTTATCTTTATTTAGAAGATGGTATTCCCACTCGCTCCACCGGTTTTTTTAATCACAATGCATTGTATGAAGTGAACATTCCGCAATCGGCTGGCGTTGAAATTACCAAAGGTCCGGGTACCTCTCTTTACGGGAGTGATGCCGTGGGTGGCGTGGT
>JAOUMX010000039.1 GCA_029881275.1 Gammaproteobacteria bacterium
CCATTCAGTATTGATGTCGACACCATGAATACAATAAGGACCTTTACGCCAGGGCATTAGCTGCTGCAATAAGGCTTTTAATTCATTTTTTTTATTTTCATCCAGTTTCTGTTTTGCAATAACAGTAATCGCGGGCGCGTCCAGATTAACCTGACCAACTTCTATTTCAGGCAATTCCTTTAATACTTTTTGCCATTTTGGTAATTCACCGTGCCGAATTTCACTTAAGCCCGTATCAATCTGCTGTTCAATGGTATCCAGCCATGGCTCAAGCTGAGTCCCCTGTATTAATTTAAACAACGACTGATAACTCATTACTTAACAGCCAGTATAGAAATAAAATTAAAGCACTGAAACCAGACCATAACTTTTCTGAAGCCTGCTGCTTTTAATCTTTTTATATGCTGTGCTTCTGTTTCTGGAATAAGCACTTTCTCCAGTGCTGTTCGCTTCTGACTAATTTCCATTTCACTATAACCATTCGCTTTTTTAAATTCGATATGCAAATCAGTCATCCATTGCTGCTCGACCTCATTATCAAATGATATTTTTTCAGATATTAATAAAACACCATCATCATTCATGCCATTATAAATTTTATCAATCACTGACATGCGCTCATTCATTTCAATAAACTGCAAAGTAAAATTTAACGCTACAAATGAAGCATTCTCAATCACAGTATTCCGAATATCTTCACATCTAATCTCAACAGGAATTTGGGCTTTATCACCAGCAATATAACTTCTGCATTTTTCAACCATGGCAGAGGAATTATCAATGGCAATAATTTTGACTGCATCGGCCGCTATTGAATGCCTCATGGCCAGCGTCACCGCACCCAGAGAACAGCCCAGATCATAACAATGGGTATTCTGCTTTACATATTTTTTAACCAGAACAGGCATCATTGAAATCAGCGAGCCATAACCCGGCACTGATCGGCCAATCATATCCTTGAATACCTGAACGACATTTTCATCAAACACAAAGTCAGCCACTTTTTCAAGCGTCTGCGTATAGATTACATCTCGTTTATTCGATTTTTCGACCATCAATAGAAGCCACATAACTTCAATAAGAGATATCTATTTTACACCATAGAGTCAGATCACTTAAAATGATTTCAGGTTTTGACTGGATAATCGGTATGAGCATGTTTAAACACCCATCACTATATTCAAATTTACTGGACAATGCAGACAACGTAAATGCACGCTTGCTTGACGGCTTCTACCGGCATCTGCAAGATGAGGACAATAAACGGACACATCTTTTTGAAGGCCGTTATGAGAATATTTATATTTCGAGCGAGAAAATACCTGAAAAATCGCTCATCCTTCAGGCCGTCATAGCGACTGCCAGCAAAATACTGGATATTAGCCCATCCGATCTAAAAGCCGGTCTCTGGTTTAATGCCATGCAGCCGGGTGACTCCACCACTGCACATCGGCATGACGACGATGATGAACTACTGTCAGCCGTCTATTATGTCAAAGTCCCGAAAAACTCTGGCGAACTCATTCTAACAGTCAATAATTTCACCACACACGTCACGCCCAAAGAAGGCATGATGGTGTTTTTTCCGCCGGATATGATTCATGAAGTCACTGAAAATAAAAGCAATGAAATGCGCCTGTCTCTTGGCATCAATATAGGCCCAGGATCTGATACAGCCTAACACTGTCAAACCTGGCATCAATATAGGCCCAGGATCTGATACTGACTAACCGCTAACCGGCCGTGCGTAATCTCTCTTATCCTGGTCGCAAATAATCACTACCAGCCAGTCACTTCAGCAACGCCCTTACCAAGGTCCGCCGGTGAACGAACAATATGGACACCAGCTTTTTCCAGTGCCAGAAACTTTTCTTCTGCCGTACCCTTACCGCCCGCAATAATGGCACCGGCATGCCCCATGCGTTTACCCTTAGGCGCTGTACCACCGGCAATAAATGCAGTTACCGGCTTGCTAACATTAGTCTGAATAAATTCAGCCGCTTCTTCTTCTGCTGTGCCACCAATTTCACCCACCATCAGGATCGCTTCTGTCTCCGGATCATCTTCAAATAACTGGAGGCAATCAATAAAGTTGGTACCTGGTATTGGGTCACCACCAATGCCAATACAGGTGGTCTGACCAAAACCAAGATCACTGGTCTGCTTCACTGCCTCATAGGTCAGCGTACCTGAACGTGACACGATTCCAACCTTGCCTGCCAGATGAATATGCCCTGGCATAATACCGATCTTGCATTCATCCGGCGTAATAATGCCCGGACAATTAGGCCCGATTAATCGCACACCTGCATTATCAACAGCAATCTTGGCTTCCAGCATATCCAGAGTGGGTATACCTTCTGTTATACAAACGATTAGCTCAATACCCGCATCAACCGCTTCCAGAATTGAATCTTTACAAAAGGGTGCTGGCACATAAATAACCGACGCAGTAGCCGCAGTATTGGTTACTGCTTCCTTCACTGTATTGAATACCGGCAAATTAAGATGCATCTGACCACCCTTGCCCGGTGTAACACCGCCCACCATTTTGGTGCCGTAATCCAGTGCCTGCTGAGAATGAAAGGTACCCTGCTTACCTGTAAAGCCCTGACAGATTACTTTTGTTTCACTGTTTATTAAGACGCTCATTTTTTCTCTCCAGCTGCGGCAACCGCTTTTTGTGCCGCCTCTGTTAATCCATGTGCCGTAATCAGGTTAAGGCCACTTGAATCTAAAATCTCAAAGCCTTTTTCAGCATTATTCCCTTCCAGCCTGACAACAACAGGCACCTGGATACCCACTTCTTCAACAGCACCGACAATACCTTCGGCAATCAAATCACAACGTACGATACCACCAAAAATATTCACCAGTACGGCTTCTACATTGCTATCCGACAAAATAATTTTAAACGCTTCTGCAACTCGCTCCCTGGTTGCACCACCACCAACATCAAGAAAGTTTGCCGGATCACCGCCGTGCAATTTAATTAAATCCATGGTCGCCATGGCCAGCCCCGCACCATTCACCATACATCCAATACTGCCATCGAGAGCAATATAATTTAAATCCCACTCTTTGGCTCGATTTTCCCGGTCATCTTCCTGGCTGCTGTCTCTTAATTCAATCATATCCGGTTGACGAAACAACGCATTGTCATCAACATTAATTTTTCCATCCAGACAAAGAAGGTTGCCTTCTTTTGTTACTACCAGCGGATTAATTTCTACCAGACTTAAATCTTTTTCAACGAACAGTTTTGCCAGCCCTGTCAGTAACTTTGTAAATTGTTTAATCTGATCTCCATCCAGACCTAAACCAAATGCCAGTTTTCGACATTGATATGGCATTAAACCCAGCATAGGATCAATAGTTGTGCGTAATATTTTTTCTGGCGTTTCATCAGCAACTTTTTCTATTTCAACACCACCTTCGATCGATGCCATAATAACAACCCGGCGCGTGGCACGGTCAATGACAGCACCTAAATACAGCTCACGATCAATATTACTGACTTCTTCAATTAATACATGACTTACTGGTTGCCCATCTGCATTGGTTTGATAAGTAACCAGCCTGGAGTGCAACATACGTCCGGTCTCATGTGCAGCATCCTCTTTATTGGTAACCAGTTTGACACCCCCTGCCTTGCCTCGTCCACCGGCATGTACCTGAGCCTTAACCACCCAACGATCACCTCCCAGATCATCCAGGGCAGCCTGTACATCAGCAGCTGAATTGACAACGTGATTATTAGGTACGGGCATGCCGTATTTCTTAAATAACTGCTTTGACTGATACTCATGCAAATTCATGATTAACTCCGCGAACACTCGCTATAACAACATGCCTGAAACATGTTTTAAATTATTTTATGCTTTTCTTTGCCGCAATATGTATGGCGTTATTATTAACCGCTAATGCTGCCTCATGCAATGACTCAGATAATGTTGGGTGCGCAAATACAGTCAAGCCCAGATCCTCTGAACTTGCACCCATTTCCATGGCAATAACTGCCTGTGCAATGATTTCTGATGCCTGTGGACCGAAGACATGCACACCTAGAATTCTATCTGTATCACCATGAGACAAAATTTTAACCATTCCAGTTATCGTTCCTAAAGCACGCGCTCGACCACTTGCAGCAAATGGAAATATTCCTGTTTTATAATTTTCACCGGCAGCTTTTAAATGCTGTTCATTTTTTCCAACCCAGGCAATCTCAGGATGTGTATAGATAACAGATGGAATTAATTCATAATTCACTTCAGCGTGATTGCCTGCAATCAACTCGGCAACCATAATCCCTTCTTCAGATCCCTTATGGGCCAACATAGGACCGCGAACAACATCACCAATTGCATAGACACCGGGCACAGATGTTTCACACTGATCATTAACATGAATGTAACAACGCTCATCAAGTAACAAATCAACTTCTTTTTCAAATACATTATCAGAATTAGGTCTCCGGCCAACCGCAACAATTAATTTATCAAACAATTCCTTGTGATCGCCTTTCGTGTCCTGATAATGAACTTCAACCTGTTTACCCTGATCAACATCAACCACTTCAGCCGACATGAGCCGTGCATTTAAACGGATATCTATACCCTGTTTTTTGAATTCTCGTTTACTGTCTTTTGATATCTGCTCATCGGCAATAGAAAGAAATGTATCCTGCGCTTCAATAATAACGACTTCTGATCCCAGACGGCGCCAGACACTACCCAGTTCAAGACCAATTACACCCGCACCAATAACACCTAACCGCTTAGGCACTTCAGAAAACTCAAGCGCTCCTGTTGAATCAACAATATATTCATTATCCTGTGGTGCACACGAAATGTCAGCTGATGATGATCCGGTCGCAATAATAATATTTTCTGCCTGATATATTTTTATCCCATCTGCATTAACATCAACTTCAACCCGCTTATCTGTCAATAAACGACCACGCCCCTTTATCCATTCAACTTTATTCGATTTAAATAATGTTTCAATTCCCTTTGTCAGATCCTCAATAATTTTATTTTTTCTTTGCATCATGACAGACAGATCAAGGTCTATGTTATTTACATTAATTCCATGATCTACCAGGCCGTGCTGACAGCGTGAAAACAGTTCAGATGACTCAAGCAATGATTTTGATGGGATACAACCAACATTTAAGCAGGTACCACCTAATACCGACTTTCCGTCTTTAGTAATCCAATTATCGATACAGGCAGTTTTTAAACCCAGCTGTGCACAACGAATGGCAGCAACATATCCTGCAGGCCCTGCCCCCATCACTAATACATCATATTTTTCTGACATTTTATTAACCTGTATTTAAACACCAATTATCATACGTGCTGGATCTTCAAGGCAGTCTTTTATCGTTACCAGAAACTGAACGGCCTCCTTGCCATCTATGATTCGATGATCATAAGACAAGGCCAGATACATCATTGGCCGAATAACAATTTCACCATTTTCTACCACGGGGCGGTCTTGAATTTTATGCATACCCAGAATTGCACTTTGAGGAGGATTCAGAATAGGCGTGGATAAGAGCGAACCAAAGACGCCCCCATTAGAAATAGTAAATGTCCCACCCATCATATCTTCCATGGCAATAGTATTGCCTTTCGCCTTTTCAACATAATCATTAATTGTTCTTTCAATATCAGCCAGATTCATCTGCTCTGCATCACGAACAACAGGCACTACCAGGCCGCGAGGTGACGATACTGCAACACCTATATCAAAATAACCATGATAGACAATATCATTACCATCAATCGAAGCATTAACTGCAGGAAACTGTTTTAGTGCTTCGATTGCAGCTTTAATAAAAAATGACATAAAGCCCAGTCGCACCTGATATTCTTTTTCAAATTTGTCCTGATATTTTTTACGTAGATCCATAACTGGCTTCATATTAACTTCATTAAAAGTTGTCAATATCGCTGCCGTTTGTTGCGCTTCCACCAGTCTCTCTGCTATGCGAGCCCGTAACCGCGTCATTGGAACACGTTTTTCGATTCTTCCCTCACCGCTAACTACCGGCTTTGCCGTAACAGTCGAAACACTATCTGTTTTATTGTGATCTCTATTGTCAGACAAATATTTAATCACATCTTCTTTCAGGATACGGCCATCACGCCCGCTACCAGATAGTTCTTTTTCTGAAATATTATTTTCAACCATCATTTTCTTAGCTGATGGCGAGATCACAACCTCAACTGAATTATTATTTTCTTTTTTTTCTATTTTATTTTCTACGCTATCTGCTTTCTCTGCCACTTTACCTGCCTGCATAATTGCCAGCAACTGATCAGAAACCACTGTTGAGCCTTCCTGCTGCTTGATTTCACTCAATACGCCATCAGCTGGTGCCGGCACTTCCAGTACAACTTTATCTGTTTCAACATCAACCAACGACTCATCTCGCCTGACGGTGTCTCCCGGTTTCTTATGCCAGGCAAGAACAACTGCATCTGCTACTGATTCTGGCAATGTTGGCACTTTCACTTCAATAGTCATAGTTGTTATTCCTAGAGTATTTATTCAATTTCTATACCCAATGCTTCTGTCACTAATGCCTTCTGCTGTCGTGCATGAACAATTGCAGAACCTACAGCAGGTACTGAAGATGGATCTCGACCGACATATCGCACATCACTACTATGCTCAAGCTTAGCCGCAAATCTTGGTTCAAAATAATCCCACGCGCCCTGATTCTTTGGCTCTTCCTGACACCATATCAATTCTTTTGCATTTACATACTGAGCGACAACTTTATTTATCTGTTTAACTGGAAATGGATAGAGTTCTTCTATTCGAATAATGGCAATATCACTGATCCCTGCCTGACGACGATATTCAAGAAGATCGTAATAAACTTTACCACTACACATAACAATTCGTTTAATATTTTCAGGATCTAAATCATCGATTTCATCCAGCACGGTATAAAACTGTCCCTCACTTAAATCTTCAAGCGTACTCACTGCCAACTTATGCCTTAACAAGCTTTTCGGCGTCATTGTGATCAATGGTTTACGACAGGCTCGTACCATTTGCCTTCTCAATAAATGAAAAATCTGTGATGGCGTGCTAGGCACACATACCTGCATATTCTCCTGAGCACATAACTGCAAATAACGCTCGAGACGCGCTGATGAATGTTCTGCACCCTGACCTTCAAAACCATGTGGCAACAACATAGTCAGTCCACACATGCGATTCCACTTCTGCTCGCCTGCACTGATGAACTGATCAATCACTACCTGCGCATTATTGGCAAAATCACCAAATTGCGCCTCCCAGAGCACCAGCGTTTCCGGCTCAGCTGTCGCATAACCATATTCAAATGCAAGCACTGCCTCCTCAGATAACAATGAGTCTATAACCAGAAAATTCCCCTGCTGTTCACTTATATTACGTAGCGGCACATAGCCTCGACCATCAATCTGATTATGCCAGACCGAATGACGATGAAAAAAGGTACCTCGGCCACAATCCTGTCCTGAAAGCCTGACACTAAAGCCTTCGTTAACCAATGTTGCGTAGGCCATGGTCTCAGCATAACCCCAGTCCAGTGGTAACGCGCCTGCGGCCATTTTATGACGATCCATCATAATTTTTTCAACCCGGCTTTGTAACTCAAAATCTTTTGGCAACTGCTCTAATCTGGCTGACAATGCCCTGATAACATCAAGATCCACCGCCGTATTGACAACACTTTTTAAGCTATCAGAAATATAAGGCGCCCAGTCAATCTGAAAATTGTGATTCACATTATGGCTATTTAGCATATGAGGAACGACACAGCGTCCAGCATCCAGTTCGCTACGATATTTATCAACCATGTAACTTATCTGTTCACTGTTTAATATATTTTGTTTAATTAGTTTGTCAGCATATAGCTGTCTTGTTGTAGGCAGTGCCCTGACTTTTTTATACATCATTGGCTGCGTCGCGGCAGGTTCATCAGCTTCATTATGACCATGCCGTCTGTAACATACCATATCGATAACAACATCTTTTTTAAATGTCATTCGATAGTCCAGTGCAATCTGAGTCACCATAATCACTGCCTCTGGATCATCGCCATTAACATGAAATATTGGCGCATTTACCATCTTGGCCACATCGGTACAATAATATGTTGATCGACTATCCTGATTATGACTGGTCGTAAAACCTATCTGATTATTGACAATAATATGCATTGTCCCTTTGGTCGAATAGCCACGTGACTGAGACATTTGCAATGTTTCCATCACCACACCCTGACCGGCAAATGCTGCATCGCCATGTATCTGTACCGGCATAACCTGGTCGCCATTACTATCGCCACGTCTTTCCTGTCGTGCACGTACAGAGCCTTCAACAACTGGTGCCACAATTTCAAGATGGGAAGGATTAAATGCCAACGCCAGATGAACCGGCCCCTTCGAGGTATTCATATCTGATGAAAACCCCATATGGTATTTAACGTCTCCAGCTGTATCTGCGCAGCCCTTCTTCTTACCCTCAAACTCCTTAAATAATTCTTCAGGGGTCTTGCCCATTATATTAATTAATACATTCAGACGACCTCGATGTGCCATACCGATAACCACTTCTTTTACGTCATAACCACCGGCTCTATGTACAATTTCATCCAGAATGGGAATCAGTGTCTCTCCTCCTTCAAGGGAGAACCGTTTCTGCCCGACATATTTGGTATGCAAATACTTTTCCAGCCCTTCAGCAGCTGTTAACAAACTGAGTATTTTTACTTTCTGCTCATTATTAAAACCGGCTTCACCCTGAACGCTCTCAAGTCTGTGCTGTATCCATCGTTTTTCTTCCGTTTCAGTAATGTGCATATATTCTGCACCAATAAACTTGCAATACGTTTGCTGAAGAATGCCATGAATTTCTCTTAAACTGGCTTTGTCAGGCCCATAGAGTGAACCTGTGTCAAAAACAGTCTCATAATCTGCTTCAGACAGTTCATGATAACGCAAAGTCAAATCATCTATTTTCGGTTTTGGCTTTCGTTTTAATGGGTCAAGGTCGGCAACCTGATGCCCCCTGAATCTAAACGCATTAATTAACTGCAGAACATGTACCTGCTTACGCTCGTATTCCAGATTAAGATTTGCCACCGATGGACTGGCGACAACAGGATGATGTGTTCGGGTCTGGGTTAATTGCCGAAAATATTGTCTGATTTCACTATGCGGAAGGTCTTCGACAACGACCCCATCAACTCTGGGCAGAGCATCAAAGTAATTTCGCCAATGATGCTCAACCTGATTGGGATTTCGCAAATATACTTCATACAGGCTTTCTACCCATGCAGCGCTACCGGCATCCAGCATGGCACTATCCCAGAGCTCCTGCATTGATGATTTAACATGATCATCCATATTGGCCTATCCCGAATTCTGTGACTTGAATCATTTTTTATCAATAATGCATTATTTATAGTCCATTTTATACTTCATGACGCCTTATAAATAGCCAGAAATCCACAAAATACCTAGCCTAAAGATAAACAGGCATTCTTCTGATTTACAGCATCAACTCTGATTCAGTGATGCAATCATGATTTTTTTATCTATCGGATGCTGATATTCCTGCTGCTTTACAGATCAATTACAAAAAATTGCCGAACAGAAACTCATTAAACTGACACAAAGATCAAGGTTATAGTCATGAAAGAATTGATTATGACGAGAAAATTACCAACAACTACAAAATATGGCCGGCAATGATAGCCAATAGCACACGCAATAAATAGAATATTGCCTGCCCGTTAAAACGATTAACCAGGCAACCAGCCCCGATTTTGCTGATTTTATTTACTCTAAAAATATCGATACAGCATCAGGCGGAATATTTAAAACAAATTATCCCAGAAGATGGGATGCTCCTGTATTAATAACTGTAAAGGCAAAAACAGGGATTCAGGCATTTGATCTTTTGCAAACCATGCCCAGCTGCCTGCCAGCTCAGGTTCACACACCTCTGGTGCACCCTCTAGTAAACTTGCAGTGACATATAATGTCACCGAATGAAAATTTTCTCGCTTAAAAATATTATTGGTATAGGGTGCAATACACAGATTACCAATATCCAGCCCCGTTTCTTCTTTCGTTTCTCGCCTTGCACAGTCAAATAGCGATTCCCCTGCTTCCAGCAAGCCACCCGGGCACTGCCAGCTATTTTCTCCGGGAGATTTTTTTCGATAACCCAGCAATATCCGGCCATTATCAATTATCAATGCCGCAACACCAATGACTGGCCTGTTATCAAACACCATTTATCGATGATCTCGAATCAGCTTGATCTGGTATTTATCTGCCTGCAGAGCAAGTTGCAATAACCCTGCCACACTAATAGCATCCGTAATACGGCCATCCTGAGCCATTTCAATTGCCTCGATTAACGGCAGTTTTTTTACTTCGAGATCATGCTCAGAGTCTTCCAGTGACATAGAACCCTGAGCGAGATCAGTGGCCAGAAACACATAACCTTCTTCATCAGTGATGGAATTCGATGTATGCAGATGAAGAAGCTGCTCTAACTTTCCGGCAATCAAACCGGTTTCTTCCTGTAATTCACGTAATGCGGTTTGTCTGCAATCTTCATCCAGGGGTGAACCGCCCATGGGAATTTCCCAGGACCATTCATTTAATGTATATCGGTGCTGACCCACAAGATACGTATTACCATCAGCGTCAACAGGAATAATGCCAACCGCCTGACTTTTAAAACATACTTTTCCATAAATCCCCGGCTTTCCTGCCGGATTAATAATCTGATCTTCATACACATGAATCCAGGGATTATCATATATTTGTTTTGATGAAATAAATGACCAGGGATTTTTTCTTTTTTTATCCACAATTAATCTTCGTCTGTTTCCAGACCTTTTTTATGTGTCTCATTGATCTGAACTAATAATGCACGAAACGGTAATGTGCCCTCATCCATATTACGTATCAAATCCATGTACTTAAGATCACCTGTTCGCCAGCAGTAAGTACCCTTTACCATGGCATCAAATACTTCCTTTAAATTACTTTCCAGCTCATCAATAAATTTTGCAACATCACCCATACCTTCTTCATCATATTCAATGGCCGCTCGCATATCATCCACTTCATATATCGCTTCTTTCACCAGAGCGACATATTCATCTACTGTTTTAGCTCTTCGCATGATTCACCTTTGTATGCTGTTTATCGAGTGTTAGAAAAAAACACTCTAATTATTTTCCTGAACGCCTTTTAGGACGTGCTTTATACGCCATGACAGACTGCATTAAAATATCATATGGCAATTTATCAATATCACCATATTCTTTAACAACTGTTTGTAATAACTGGAAAATATCCGTTACTGTATCCTGATTAACATTCCCCAGAACCAGTTTTTGCAGCCCCAGCATGCCACCATTCTGAACTCGTATTTCCTTATTATGAGGAAGAGGTCCTGTAATTTCGTTAAGCTTAAACACAAACCGGGTCTGTTTTCTTAAGTGTTCAATAAATTTTGCACACTGCTGTTGCGCACCGGGCATAGAACAACCATAACCAATTCGATCAGCCAGTCTGAACTGTTGACCTTTTGAACAATGACAACCAAGAGAACACAGTGCTTTTTCAAAAACACAGCGTAAGTTATTTATCTCACTGTAGGTTTTTCTGTACTCTTGCTCATCCATAGGGGGGATTCAAACATGCAGATAAAATGAAACCAGCTCAGACATCTCGAAAAAATATTGCCCTGACGAAATCTATTTTTCATGCTCCATAACAATGGGCTTTTCTCTTTTCTCCATCAACTGCTCTTCTGCATGCAACTGATTTTCAGCAAACATCACCTTTATTGTTGCCGGGTCATCTGGACTCTGTGCCGCACGCGTGGTTTTTGCAAACGCCTTGGCATCTTTAAATGCCTCAAACTCATTAATTAATTCAAGCTGTTTGAGCATGGCCAATTCAGCATTCTCTATTCGGTACACATAATAAGGCATTATCTTAACCCTCAATATTCCTTAGTAAATTAGTCAGGTATTATATCAAGATGCCGCCTACCTGGCAAAATAAGTCATGTTTAGACACTGGAATCATCTAGATACGATATAATCTAACGAATTACGACTATATTCAAGGTTATACCATTATGGATCAGGAATTATCTAAAGAACTTCAAATACTTGTGACTATGCGTAAGGTACTGTCCAGCATCATCAGAGACATTACGCCAGAACCAGGGATGAAGCACCCATTAAGTGGACAAACCATGGAAGATGTACGTCAATGTTTTGCGCTGCTAACCGCACGTGAAAAGGAACTTAACGAGCTTGCGGGCATGCCAAGCCAGCATAGACCACAGTTTGTAGATGATCAGAACAAGGCCAATGTTGTCCAGTTCCATAATATGAATTCAACTAAAAAAGATAAATAACATAAGAATTGAAATCGCCCTTTATACAACAATCAGCAATAAAAAAGTGGCTTAAGAAATATCCATACAGCAGAAGTGATTTATGGGGAGGAATAACCGCTTCTGCTGTTATTCTTCCACAGGCAACTGCCTTCGGTATCGCCTTATGGGCACCTTTCAGCATGGATCCTGCCACAGGTGCACTGGCCGGCCTTATAACGGCAATTTCGCTGTGTTTTTTTTCTGGTTTGAGTTACGGCACCACAGGCATGGTCAGCTCTCCCACTGGCCCGACCATGGTATTAATCAGTGGCGCCCTATTTACCCTGAATACTAATGGCGTAACAGGCACAGCCTTACTCACCAACCTGTCTGTTCTTCTATTCATTACCGGTTTTTTGCAAATACTCATTGGTCTATCCAATGGAGGCCGCTTAATAAAATTCATTCCCTACCCGGTTATCAGTGGCTTTATGACCGGTTCAGCCGTCTTAATGATTACTTCCCAGGGCCACATGCTACATATGGATCAATATGAGCTTTTTTTACAGAATCATTTATGGATACCCTGGACAACCTCTCTCATTACTTTTTTTTCGATTATCGTAATTCCAAAATTTTTAACTCAAATACCTGGAACCGTTTCAGGCTTATTTACAGGTACTTTTTTTTTCCATTTAATGATTTATGCAACCCATAACGAACTCCCATCTGACTGGGTCGTTGGCAGCTTACCTGACTTATCCAGTTTGCAGCTTATTCATACAGAGATGATGGATTATATAAACTGGCAAATTATTCTCCCGGTCAGCCTTGCTTTAGCCATATTATCTTCACTGGATAGCTTATTAACATCTGTCGTTGCCGATGTTGCCACCGGCCAGAGGCATAAAGCAAAACGCGAACTAACCGGTCAGGGTATTGGCCAAATGGTAGCGGCTCTATTCGGTGGTGTTGCAGGTGCGGGCACCACTGGTGCCACGATGGTGTCCATCAATAGCGGCGGGCGTCATTGGGTAGCGTTGTTAAGTTCCTTACTGATTATTTTAATTGTTGTGCTACTCGGACCAATAGCCTCATTATTACCCATTAGCGTTCTGGCCGGTGTCATCTTTCATGTTGCCATTTTCTCCATGCTTGAACGCGATATTATTTCCTGGTTTAGACGCCCGACCAGCAGGTTAGATGCTTTTACCGCTGTACTGGTAATTGGTGTTACCGTTGCCTACAACCTTATGATTGCTGTTGCCCTCGGCATAGGATTAGCAATATTGCAATTTGTATCTGCACACATACAAACACCCGTTATTCATCGGCGATCTAATATTGAGCAACACCCGTCTTTAAGGCGCAGAAGCGAAGAAGAGCGCGACTTGCTTAACAAGCATGCGAATCGCATTATTATTTACGAATTAACCGGCAATTTATTTTTCGGTACAGTAGAACGATTATTTGAGGAAATGAATATCGATTTAAATCGATCAGCTCAAATTATTCTTGATATGGCAAGAGTTCAACAGGTAGATCTGACAGCGGTAAAAATGCTACAGCAAATGGCGGATCAATTACATAAAAGCAACGGTGAACTTATATTCACAAACGTTCGCAGCGGCAAAGGTCTCAGCCATAAAGTAGATAAAACATTACGCCATATAAGCCCTCAACATGCCGGTGATTATCCGGTAAGAACATTTATAGATGCAGATGAAGCCATTGAGTATGCAGAAAATAAATTACTTGAACAACTTGACGCCAGTATAGGCATTAATCAACGGGTCGAACTGGAAAACAGCAATTTATTTCACGGCTTACCCAGCGAAACTATTGCTAACATTAAACGTGTCATGAAATTTGAAAAACTAAAATCCGGCGATTATTTATTCAAGACTCATGATTATGGACAGGAACTATTTGTAGTACTTGAAGGCGAAATTGATATACTGTTACCTTATAGTAAAAACCACTATAAACGTTTATCAAAATTTGGCCCTGGTGCTTTTTTTGGTGAGATCGCCTTCCTTAAACCAGGACCAAGAACTGCAGATGCAAAAATCATTAAAACGACAGAGTTAATGATCCTGAGCAGAGACAATTTCCAGCAACTTCGCGCCCAGTATCCTGAAACCGCAGTTAAGCTTGTTATGCGTCTGGGCCGTGAATTAAGTGACAGACTTAGATGGGCAGACACAGAATTGCGCAGACTATCTAATTAAACATTAATTCACTGGTAATTTCGCACGCAATGCTTCACGATCAAACCACCAGTCTTCACCCACGATAGCATTTAATATCATACCCATTCTTGGTAAAAAAACTGCAGGATCTTTTAAATCAAGCTTGTTCATCCAGAAATCCAGTGCTTCCTGTGATTTTACATCACTATGTCGTTGAGCAACTTTAGCGATCATATTAGTTGTTAAAAAACTTAAACTATCATGCTTATCACTGTCACTACGTAATCCTACTATGTAATGCGCAGTAGCAGCTGCAACTGCTGCACCATCTGAATTTGCAGGTGTCTCTTCAATAATATAATTAAGCATAACAATAGACTGTTCAGGCTCAATTGGATATGTAACCGATAACCAGACACCATGTGCAAGTGCTATAATCGAAGCCGGCTGATCTGTCTGATAAAGAATATCACACGCCTCTACTGCCTGAGGCCATAATTCATTTTCAATGAAAATGATAAATGCCTCTTTTGCTTCATTCCAGGCTTCGACATTCATGCTCAATCCTAATAAAGCATTGGACATTTCAAGTTTAATATTAGCTTTCTCTGGCGAATCACTTTCCCTGGCCAACTCAGACAATCGGGTTTTACAGCGTTCAAGTTCTTTTCTTAAAAATTCTACTGCATTTTCATCATCCGAGATCTGCAATAAAGCATTATCTATTTCGGCATTTTTATCTTCAGTCATAATTCTCTACTTTTATATTCAATATCCAAAAAAATATATCTTAATTAAAATCTATAACGGCATGGCGTTACTTGCTTCCAGCATATTTTCCATTACAATCAATTTACTTTTCAATATTTCTGCTAAAGGATGATTTGCCCCCAGCTTATTCACCAGCTCACCAGCCTTCTTACATATAACAATCTTTTGTTCAGATTGAAAAAGTTGCATAGCAATCGCTAACTGAGTTTCGTCTTCACTCAACAATGTCGCCACCAGATCTTCTTCACCTATGACCGAATCCGGGCGGATAATATCAGTAATAATCTTAAATTCTAGCAAAGCATAATGAGACTCTCTAGCCTGTTCTTCCATTTCCAGTTTTGATCTTGCCATATAATCATTACCGACTCCTTTCCACATAACCTGCATTATCGCCATAATCAAACGATTAAGCATTTTCTTAATCTCAACCTGATCACCCGCAAGGCCTGCACATTTCTCATAACTTTTATCTAGCTGTTCTTTTAACTTTAAAATCACATCCGGATCTGCAGTTTCCTCTAGATCAACAGCCTTTTGCACCAGCATACGAAACTCTTTCATGAATTCTTCAACTTCACGAGCATCCTCATACTGAGCACTCGTAACGTCTGCAACAGTTATTTCATTTGAATTAAACAGAGGACTCTGATATCTGCGAATTAACTGTCGCTCACGCATACCTGGCATATCACTAAATGTTATACTCATTCAATCTCCTGTTTTATACGCTCTAGTATTTGTTCAAACTGCTGTTTATTCACTGGAAATTGCATTATCTGATAAACATCATAAACAGCTAACAATCGATCAAGTTGCTGGCGTTGCTCTTTTTCATAAAATACGATTACCCGTGTATCCGGATAACCCTGAATGGCCGCCATTAGTGATTCTAAGCTACTGGTCCGATCTCTGAAATCTGATTGAAAATTAAATTCAGCGACTATTACATCAGGCCGAGATCTTTTAAGAATTTTAATCGCTTTGCGCATACTATTGGCCGTATCAACCTGAAACCCCTTGCTTTTATACAGCATTGTAAAGTCAGGGTAACCGCCAATTTCAACTATTGATAATAAATAACCTGTAGACATAAAACCCGTACACACTAAAAACAGTACATTATAACAGGCATATTCATGTGTTTTACCTCAATTTTTCGTACATTAACCCGTCAAAAACCCATTATTATTTTGCTGGATACTCTATCAACGTCTATATTCAGTATATGACCACGCATGAACTTATAAAGTACTTAGCCAAACATCTCCAGATTACTCAAAAAGAGGCTAAACAGCTCCTTTACCAAGAGCTTAATATTATCTCAGAACGTCTTTCACAAGATAATAATATTATTATCAGGGGATTTGGCACATTTGCATTACGTGACTCTCACTCGAACAAGTCATCAAAAAATATTTTTTTTCGATCATCTCCAAAACTTAAACAGTTTATAAAAACCTGGAGACCTGAATGAGTAAAAATATATATGAAGGTCACCTCTGTGATCAAATGTCATCTCATTCACACTACAGCAAAAAGTTTATACGTAAATTTTCTAACGAACTTTTTGAAGTCATACGTCAAGGCCTACTAGAAGATGGCCATGTACGATTACATCAATTTGGCAGTTTTAAATTAAAATGGACAAATCAACGCAATGGCATTAACCCGCAAACAGGAAAACCATTAATTATTCCTGCTCACCCTAGAGTTATTTTCACTGCATCTAAAAACCTGAAAGAAAAATTACTCACTGGTATCAATCAAACAGACGATAATATTCCCAAATCACCTCTCCCTACAGATAAGAAGAAAGCTATTCAGCATGAAACTGTCAAGCACAACAAAATTAGTCTACCCAATATAGACAACCCGCCTTATTTAAATAATCTCGCAACCAAGAATTATCATATTAATACTTTAAATCGTTATCCATATATCTTAGGCGTGTTGTCAGCAATTACAATCATCCTTCTTGGCAGCATCTTTTATCCAGAACATAACAATAATCACAATACTCTATCTCTCAATGAAATATCAACTTCAGAAATGAAAAATACTACTGATCAAGAGACACAACTAACATTTAACAACAATGAAACAAAACATAATATAACAGTCAGTCACGTCACTACATCCGAGACACCCACACATCAAAATTATTTACCCTCTGCTGGCAATGACATAATTAATCCATCAGAAAACACTAAAATAGCTTACTTTACAGCCACAAAACATCAACTTATAGAAGGCAATAGTTTGTGGCGTCTGGCAAAAAAGAATTATATAAACCCTTTCTACTGGCCCCACATCTATCAGGCAAATCGTTATACAATTCTCAATCCTGACAAGTTACAAATTGGTTCTGTCATCGACCTGCCTGCGCTTTATGGACATCCGGATAATTTAACCATAACGGATAAACACAATATTGCTGAAGGATATTTTTTGGCCTATCAATACTATAAAAAAACCAATAAACCTCATCCATATTACGCATTACTCGGTGCTGTAAAATATGATCCTGAAATTATAGAAAAACATATTTATGAAATTTCAGATGAAGACTGGAAAAATCTTCAACTGGCAAGCAATTAAGCATTTTTTACCTTTATTTTTTATCTTTATTCCCTGGTTATCTGATATTTTCTCTTACATTTATACATCAAATTATGTTACTTTCTGACATTCAGTGTCATTAAACGACATATCCAAAATGAACAGAATATTTGCAAACATAGCGCTACTTATTACACTGGGTAACATACTATCAGGCTGTTCTTTTGCCCAACTAACCGTACGTGCATCTATGCCCATGATTGAAGGTGGTATTACTGCATTAAATCATGAAACTGACCTTCAATTAGCCGAAGCCGCTTTTCCACCTAATATTACCTTAATGGAAGGCATGGTGGTCAACGATCCCTATAATTCTGTGTTACATGAACATCTTGCCCAGGCATACTATGGTTTTGCCTATGGATTCATTGAAGACACGGATAAACAAAGAGCATCACAACTATATTACAGAGGCCTAAAACACGGTTTTAGGGCGCTTATGAGTTATGACATTACTTCTGATCAGATAACTGGAACACCAGATGCATTACAGTCTGCCATTAATCATATCAGTAAAGATGCCATTAATGCTCTTTTCTGGACAGCTTCCTGTTGGGCCAAATGGGTTGATATGAACCGTGATAAGGTCGAAAGTCTTGCTCAAATGCCTAAAGCAGTAATCCTGATGCAACGCGCACTTGATATTGACGAGTCTTTCTTCATGGGTGGCCCAAACTTATTCTTCGCAATCTACTATGGTAGCAAACCTCCAATGCTTGGTGGGGATTACACAAAATCTGAAAATTACTTTAAAAAAGCCAGATCTATTAATAACAACAAACTACTTTTAGTTGACTTGCTTCAAAGCCAGTATTTAGACAGGCAACTCTTAAACAAAGAGGCTTTCCATACAAGACTTCTTAAAATTATTAATTCACCTGACAATATATACCCTGAACAGGCACTCATAACGATGATCGCCAAACAAAAAGCAAAATTATTTTTATCCATGGAAGATCAATGGTTCTAAGATACATATTATTTATAAATTTATTTTTCTTACCCTTATGCACACATGCTGTCGATCAATATATTCTAAAGTTCGCCACACTGATTCCTCCTGATACTTCGTGGATGAATGAAATAAACTTATGGGCGTCTGAAATTGAAAGCAAAAGCCATGGACGACTTATATTCAAAATTTATCCAGGTGGCGTCATGGGCGATGAACCCGATGTACTAAGAAAAATCAGAAGCAATCAACTACAGGGCGCTTTCTTTACTGGTTATGGAATTGGGAGAATCTATTCTCCATCGAGAGTTCTAGAAATGCCATTCCTTTTTAAAAATACAGATGAATCTGATTATGTACGCAATCAGCTCATGACTGAAATCCGAAATGGCTTTAAACAAAATGGTTATGAACTTCTTGGTTGGCCAGAAGTAGGTTTTATTCATTTCTTTTCAAAATTGCCTATTCGATCTCTCGATGAATTAAAGTCCACGCGCATCTGGATGTGGCAAGGTGATCCTATGGGAGAGGCATTTTCCAAGGCAGCAGGCATATCACATATTCCACTATCTATTATGGATGTTTACACACAATTATCATCATCACATGGCAGCATAGATACTGTTTTTAATTCTCCATTCGGCGCTTTAGCGATGCAATGGCATACAAAACTCAAGTACGCATCCAATATACCCTTTACTAATG
>JAOUMX010000002.1 GCA_029881275.1 Gammaproteobacteria bacterium
TGGAATCAATATTAACGCCCTGCATCATGCCATCACGGGAAATATCGGTATAGATAATCGCCTCAACACCATCTTCTTCAAATCGCTGCGCCATATCAATAACATCATGCTTTGATACCTTGGACCAGCCATCAACTGCAACCTTGCCATCTTTGGCATCCAGACCCACGATGATATGACCGGGAAATCCAGCACAAATGTCGCTGATAAAATGAGGATCGGTCACCGCTTTTGTGCCAATAATGACATAGCTGACACCTGCATCCAGATAAGCTTCAATGGTTTCTTCAGAGCGTATACCGCCACCGACCTGAATCGGCACATCGGGATAAGCTTCAGCAATTGCGTGAATGACGTCGGCATTCACTGGTTTGCCTTCAAAGGCACCGTTCAGATCCACCAGGTGCAAGCGTCTACATCCGGCTTCAACCCAACGACCGGCCACAGCGACCGGATCATCTGAAAATACAGTGTCATCTTCCATTTTGCCCTGTCGCAGGCGTACACATTTTCCATCTTTTAAATCAATGGCGGGTATTAGTAACATGTTTATTTTCCTGATCTATTGACCATTCCACTTAGAAAAGTTTTTTAATAATTGAAGTCCATCCTGAGCACTTTTTTCAGGATGAAACTGTACTGCAAAAACATTATCGCGACCAATCGCTGAAACAAATTCAAAACCATAATCAGTGGTTGCTTCTACGATAGCCTGATCTTCAGGATCAATGTAATAACTATGCACGAAGTAGAAACGACTACCTTCAGCAATATTCTGCCATAAAGGGTGATTTTTTTTATGCTGCACACCGTTCCAGCCCATATGAGGAATTTTCAGCTTTTCACCCTGATCATCTTTCAGCTCATTACCAAAGAAACGCACTTCTCCCGGATACATGCCAAGACAATCAATACCTTGATTTTCTTCACTATGCGATAACAGAACCTGCATACCCATGCATATACCCAGAAAAGGTTTTTCCCTGGCAGCCTTAAGGACAACATTACTTAATTGTCGTTCTGATAATTCTTTCATGCAATCCCGCGCAGCACCCTGACCGGGAAAGACAACTCGGTCGGCATTCTCTATCGCTTTGGCATCTGAAGTAACAATCACATGTTGCCCCTCTGCCACATGCTCAAGCGCTTTGGCAACGGAACGCAGATTACCCATACCATAATCAACAACAGCAATTTCGGGCACTACAAAGCCCCCTTGGTAGAAGGCAAAATACCTTCCATTCTTGGATCGGCTTCCAGCGCCATACGTAGTGCTCGACCAAAGGCCTTGAAAATAGTCTCAGCGATATGATGTGCGTTACGGCCACGAATACAGTCGATATGCAAAGTGACCTTGGCGTGATTCACAAAGCCCTGGAAAAATTCAATAAACAGATCAACATCAAAATCACCAATACTGGCACGGGGAAATTCGGCATGAAACTCCAGACCCGGACGACCTGAAAAATCAATCACCACACGTGACAAAGCCTCATCCAGTGGCACATAGGCATGACCATATCGGCGTATGCCTTTTTTATCACTTAACGCCTGAGTAAACGCCTGACCGAGGGTAATGCCCACATCTTCAACTGTATGGTGCGCATCGATATGTAAATCTCCACTGGCCTGAATAGCCATATCAATCATGCCATGACGCGCAACCTGATCAAGCATGTGCTCCAGAAAGGGAACGCCAGTTTTAAAGCTGGATTTACCACTACCATCCAGATTCACTTCAACACCAATTTGTGTTTCCAGTGTATTGCGTTCGAGCTTCGCTATGCGATCAGCCATCAAGAAGGTCCCCATTTATTATTCGATGTTTACAAAACAACATAGGATACACCGGAATGACTACGGAATTAAGAAAAATTATTAGATAAACAACAGATAACAAGGGGCTAAGACACTGAATTGATAGAGTATTTCAAAATATGACTCTGCCAGCATGAACAGAGCCATGATTAATGATTAATTATTACTTACCCTGAACCAGTTTATTGTAACGAATTCTTGAAAAATAACAGTTCAGAAATGTCGACGCATTAAACATGAGCCATAAAAAAACAAAGGTAAAGATATAAGCCTTGATTCTGAACATACCCACATCCACATCCAGATTCATAACAATAGCAATATCAGCTGGATCAATAAATGAGAACAATAAAAACACCAAAGCACCGACAACCAGGGCATTTGTCCATAAAAAAGACAACATACATTTACACGTTGGACCATCACTCATGAATCAATCTCCACCACTGAAACCTTAAAAAACACTAAAAAATTAATTTAATAGCAAACTTGGTTACATTAATTAACGTTTTTATTAATTTATGTCAAGCGCAACTCATTTAACCAGGCTAGATAATTATTTTATAAGTTACTAATATTTATACATTATCTGACCCTATACCTGCAGCCAGAAGGTCACCGGACCATCATTTATCAGCCCTACTTTCATATCCGCACCAAAGACACCCACTTCTACAATATTCATTTGCTGACGGCAAAGCTCGACAACCCGATTAAACCATTTTTCCCCTTCCTCGGGTGGCGCAGCAGATGAAAAGCTTGGCCGCGTGCCCTTATTAGTATCCGCAACCAGCGTAAATTGTGATACCAGCAACAGATCACCCTGTATATCTTTCAGGCTCAAATTCATTTTTCCCTGATCATCTTCAAATACCCTGTAACCCAGCAGTCGCTCTACCAGCCGACTGGCTTTAATTTCATTATCCCCTTTTTCAACACCGATCAGAACAAGTAACCCTTTTTGAATCCTGCCAACTTCTTCTGCATTTACACGAACATTCGCCTCTGACACCCTTTGTAATAATGCAATCATTCCGCCTACCCTGACACCGTATAAAAAATAACTCTATTTAATCACCCATATAAGCCTGCCTTTGTTATGTAGGATAAATCCTACATAACAAAGGCATTTATCCCTACGTATAAACGTAGAAACCGCTTATGGCAACCCCGCTTTGACACGACCATAATACAGACATGGAATATGGACTTGGCCTGACATGGACACAAGGACAGTATAGGAAGTAGCTGACACGGACTCAAATGGACAGAAATGGATAGTACATACTATTCAGGAAGAATAAGGGACCTACAGGAAAAAAGCTACAGCGCCAAAACTCAATCACCAAGGGCAAAGGATGCTCAAACCCCGGTAAGGATTACCGGGGTTTTTTTATGCCTTAAATAAACAGTCCAGACCCTGCTCCAGACTTTTCCTACAAACATCTAAATAATTCACTGACTTAAATAACTGAACTTTACTGATATTCGTAATAACCAAACTCAATCATACTTACTTTCAATGATACAGGATGTATCATTTTTGCAAGACTCCTTGCACCTAATGGATTAGTTACTGGTACGCCAAGGATGGCATCAACCCCGGCACGGATGCCGGGGTTTGTTTTTCAGGGCATTTAAATTCACTAGGATTTTTTGCTCTATCCATGTATCTTTCAGCCCAATGTCATTTATCAAACCACCAAAAACATTACTCCGCCAGGTTGGCAAGGCGATCATCGATTTTAATATGATCAATGATGGTGATCGGGTACTGCTTGGCCTTTCAGGCGGCAAGGATTCACTGTCTCTGTTACACATACTGCATCACTTCCAGAAGCATGCTCCAATTCATTTTGATCTTGCTGCCATGACTGTCGATCCCATGGCCGGTGATTTTGACCCATCACCTATGATCCCTTATCTGGAATCGCTGGGTATAGAATATCACTATCGAAAAGAACCCATCATGGACATGGCAAAAAAACACATGGGTAAACCATCTTATTGTGCATTCTGCTCACGTATTAAACGCGGCATCATGTACAGCACCGCCAGGGAACATAATTTCAATATCATTGCACTCGCCCAGCACCTTGATGACCTGGCAGAAAGTTTTTTAATGTCTGCTTTTCATGGTGGCAAATTAAAAACCATGAAAGCTCATTATATTAACGATGATGGCGACTTAAGAATCATACGACCACTGGTCTATGCACGCGAACGCCAGACACGCGAGTTTGCAAAAAACAGCGCATTACCTATCATTCCTGATTCCTGCCCTGCCTGTTTTTCCATGCCAACACAACGCCAGCACATGAAAGAACTGCTTGCCCGTGAAGAAAATTTGAATCGTACACTATTTAAATCATTACTCACCACACTCAAGCCCCTGATGAGCGAAGGAAAACCTGAGCAAACTGTTTCCTGATATCATTTAACACAAATGACAAGACTCTTTGAACAATGGCCCTGGCACCCTCTATTTTTAAAACTTTATATCTTTGCGCCCATTACATTAAGCCTGCTGCTGACTGGATTCATTTACCCTTACTATCATTATTATTCTTTTATCACCCTGATCATTATTCCAGTCGGAATATTCATTCATCACTTACAATCGACAATTGCAGAAAAAATAAAAACGCTTTTAGGCTGCATTTCCGCTCAAAATGGTCAAGCAGTTGAAGCATTGTTAATTATTGATAATAAACAATCGCCGGGCATTGTTATTCTACGTGATACCATGATTATCCTTATTCCTATTGATGGGCGTCGCAAAAAACTGTTATTCACCGACATTAAAAATGTAACCACAACATATAATCTAGCCAATACGCTTCTTTTCTCAAAAACCGTGTTTATGCTGGAGACTCAAAAATCTAGCCAATATATTTTTGCCGTTTCCAGATCGACAGGCACACAATGGTCTGAAAAGCTCATCAATGATGCAAGAAAACCTGCTTAAAGTACCTCAAGGCGATTTTTTATTACACCGTCTACCACAAAGACGACGCGAATTATTACGCGCATGGGATGCCGCAGATGAATTAATACTCGATCATATCGCTAATGAAATTATACTTCCCCGGCATTCAAAGATATTAATAGTCAATGACAATTTTGGCGCACTCACAACAGCGCTTAATCATTTTAACCCGGTTAGCTGGTCAGATTCTTACCTTAGCCACCAGGCAACACGAAACAATCTACAGACAAATAACCTCACATTAGAAAATATTTCATTTCTAACCAGCCTTGAAACACCACCAGATCATTATGATTTAATTCTAATAAAAATACCCAAGACACTGGCATTACTGGAAGATCAGCTAATCAAACTACAACCCGGCATTAGCTCAGAAACAAAAATAATCGCAGGCGGCATGATAAAGGGACTAACCCCTAATATCTGGACATTATTTGAACGCATTATCGGCCCTACCACTACTTCGCTAGCCAGAAAAAAAGCTCGCCTGATTTTTATAACACCCGATAATCAAATTGA
Organism: Gammaproteobacteria bacterium; assembly: GCA_029881275.1. Classification (GTDB taxonomy): domain Bacteria; phylum Pseudomonadota; class Gammaproteobacteria; order SZUA-229; family SZUA-229; genus JAPHQX01. The sequence continues at coordinate 5,327 of JAOUMX010000002.1, forward strand.
CCGTATTAATAACCCATACCCGGTTAAATACATTCTGGAAAACACTGAATATGAAATCACCAATCATGCCAATGTATTTTCTCGGGATAGCCTGGATATTGGCACCCGTTTTTTCCTACAACATCTCCCACAGGAGCCAATAACCGGTAATATCATTGATCTAGGCTGCGGCAATGGCATTCTTGGCATCATGGCCCAGAAACTACACCCTGCAGCCAGTCTTCATTTTATTGATGAATCATATATGGCAATAGCGTCTGCAAAAGAGAACTACCGACTGGTTCACGGCTCCGCTCATACTGCATATTTTCATATTGGCGATGGTCTGGCTCAGTTTAAAGAAAAATCAGCTCATCTTATTTTATGCAACCCGCCATTCCACCAACATAATGCCATTAGCGACCACATCGCCACCGATATGTTTAAACAATCAAAAAGGGTTCTTTGTAAAGATGGTGAGCTATGGGTAATAGGCAACAGACACTTGAAATACCACCTGAACCTGAAAAAAATATTTTCTAATTACAGCGTTGTGGCCACAAACTCCAAATTCATCATATATCGATCACTCATTTGAGTGATTTACTTGTTTTAGTCTAAAACTATATTAAATTTGATACTATTATTTGCTAATAGCCTAAAAAACACATAACGATATGCCCTCGAACCATATAACCAGATTTCTTTTATTCTCAAGCATTTTATGTCAGAGCGCTTCTCTTTATGCTGAAGTTCAAATATCTGGATTTGCCTCTTTTATTGCAGGCAAGGTTATTAACGGTAGCGAATTTCTTGCTGATTACCCCAAGACTGGCATTTACGATAAAGACCTGTCTTTTTCACCCGACACATCAATTGGTGTACAACTCACATCCGATATAACAGAAGACTTCAGCCTTACCTTACAACTGGTCAATAATGGCGCAGATGAATATCAGACAAAATCAACCTGGGCATATCTGAATTATCAATATTCACCTCAAATTTCAATTCAGGCAGGTCGCAAACGACTGCCTCTATATTATTACTCTGATACATTTGACCTGGGCTACGCATATCACTGGATCAGACCACCGGCAGACAATTACACCTGGCAAATCGCACATTACAATGGTATCAGTATTATTTTTGAACCTCGCACAACCTCTGTGGACTCACTTTTTAATCTTTATTTTGGCAGAGAAGATTCCAGTAACAATGAATTACTGGGCATGTTTGCCGGAGCTCCGGTAAATGAGACATGGAAAAATATTGCAGGCTTTGTTGGTGAGTTTTCAAAAGACTGGTTTGAAATCAGATTAACCTATATGCGCAGCCTGCTGGACAGAGAAATTAATAACACCCAGACAGACCATAACGTAAGGCAACACTTTCAGGGTGTCTCTATTAATCTTTACTATGACCATCTTTCATTTTTATCTGAATTTAATGCCTATGAACGACCACAAGCCGATATTAGAGTCGTTACCAACATGCAATCTATCGGTTACACTCTAAAAAGAATTACTCCCCACATTACAAGATCAGAACTTAAACAATCACAGAATAGCAACGGAGGTGATGAACACCACTCTACCAATAGTTTTGGTATACGCTGGGATTACAGAGACAACATTGCCATCAAAATTCAATATGATAAAACAATAGATAAGGGGATAAACATCCCCATTCGCGGAAACTCAGAATTAATCTCTTTTGGTGCTGATATAATCTTCTAGGCTGTCGCAATGAAAAATAGACTCAAGCATCTCATAGATCATATCAGTAATTTCAAAACAAGATGGCCACACCTGTCTATCTGGCTACTTCTATTATCTATGCTACCTATTAATAGTTACGCAGAAGATGATCATGTTTTTTTAATAACAGGATCCAGGTCTAATATATCATCCATATCAAAACACGATCTAAGAAGAATTTATCTTGGTGGAACAGCCATAAACATTCCGGAACCAACCAACCCTATTATAAACAAGATAGATATTTCGACCTACAGGCTATTTTTAAAGAACATCATGCACATGACTGAAAACGGTTACAAAAGAAAAGTAGTCAAGCGCGTATTCAGGCAGGGAAGCGATAAAATTATTGAAATAAAGAACTTAAACGAACTCGACAACCACTTTAAAGAGCATCCTAATGACATCTGTTTTATTTCTTCAAAGCACAGTTCTCAGATGTTAAATATTAAAATCATAAAAACCCTATGGTAAACAGACTCATAAAACTGCTCAAGTTAAGTACCAGCAGATACATTCTGACAAGCATTGTCCTTGTTCATATCATTCTTCTGCCGTTCTTATATACAACCATGATGTACGCATACAAAAACAACACCTATGAACAGTTCGAAACTCAGACACGAGACATCGCCGGCCTTCTAACCGATGTCCTATCGACAAAATACCTGCTTGATGATTTTAAAAGCATATCGGAAACACTGGATTCAGCCATACTCAGCGGCATCATCAGTTACATTGATATCATTGGTCGTGAAGATTTTATTATTACGCCAACGATCACAACCAGTCTCACAGAAAATGATTTCAACGAGAACAGTCAGGTCAGCAACTTTCGGGAATCCATTTTCTTTATTAAAATCCCCTTCTATTTTAAGCAGCCCGATAATATTGCCTACCATCTGAGAATCGGCTTTGACAAATCACACCTGAACGATCAATTTATACTAGCCAGAAACTCAATTATACTAATTTTGTCTGCCTATTTTCTGATTATCATAACCATCATTGCCATCAACACCCGATACATCTCCACCCCTTTAAGACACTTACGCAAATATTCGAACGAAATTGCCAGTGGTAATACAGATATTGAACTACAGACGCATTCGCAACTAACCGATGTTCGCGATTTAACTTTTGACCTTGAAAAAATGCGGCTAGCTCTGGTCAACCTTGCTTTACGAATGCAACATAAAGCAACTCATGATGACCTGACAGGACTCCCCAATCGATTCTTATTCACTGACAGACTACAGAGCACTGTTACATTATCCGCCCGAAATCAGCAATCATTTGCCATTTTACTGATTGACCTTGACCGTTTCAAAGAAATAAATGATACCCTTGGCCATAATATTGGCGACGAAGTTCTTAAAGTTCTCTCTGAAAGGATGTGCCATGGCATTCGAGAATCTGACACCTTAGCCCGCATTGGCGGTGATGAATTTGCTGTCATCCTGATTGACGTCGGACTTATTGTTGCTGAAAAAATCGCCCGCAAAATCATACAGCTTATTGAGCCCTCTTTTTATATAAATGGTCATTCACTAAAACTTGGCGCAAGCATTGGTATTTCTATTTTCCCGGAGGATGGCAGCAATCCAGGAACACTAATGCAAAAAGCAGATATATCCATGTATCATGCAAAAAATAACAATTTAAACATCACATCTTATCACCCAGACCTTGACTCAGATCATTATGAGAACCTCGTGCTTTCTCATAATTTGAAATCGAGCATTGATAACGGCGAATTCGAAGCCCGATTCCAGCCTAAAGTTAACATTAAAAACAAACGCCTTTCTGGTTGCGAATTACTTCTGAGGTGGGAACACCCGGACATGGGCACAATTCTGCCTGACAAGTTTATTCCGCTCGCAGAAAAAGAAAATATGATTGGCGAATTGACACGCTGGACAATAAAACATCATGCCACACAATTTAAAAAATTAATTTCCATATACCCTGACTTTAAAATCTCCATCAACATTTCGCCCAATGACCTTCTTGATTTTTCATTATTAAATTTTATAAATGAAATTATTACCAGTGACAATCTTCCCGCATCAAATCTCTACATCGAAGTCACCGAAAATGCAATCATGAAAAATCCGGTCAGATCCGCAGAAATCCTCAACCGATTCTGTGATCTTGGCATTAAAATATCGGTTGACGACTTTGGTACAGGCTATTCTTCACTTGCCTATCTGCAAAAATTCCCAATTTCTGAACTAAAAATTGATAAGTCATTTATTAGCAATCTCACAAAAGACTCAAACAACTACCCTATTGTTAGCGCCACCATTACTATGGCGCATGATCTTGGCATCAGTGTTGTAGCAGAAGGCGTAGAACAGGAAAGCACTCTAAAATTGTTGCGCAACCTGGATTGTGACTATGCGCAAGGCTATTATTATGGACAGCCCCGGCACTTTGACGAGATCTTTATGTGGATTGAAAATTACAATAAAAACAAGGCTAACTAACGCATATTAGTGACAACATTACTTTCTTTTGCGACTTCTACATTTTCAACCATTGAAAAAATAATATTGTCCCTGGCATCAGGCTGATCTTGATCAGCCTGACAGGTAAAAGCGACCGTATATTCGCCCGGTTCAAGACAGCTCACTATATATTCATAATCACCTGTTTGTATATTTTGCATAACATTCGCAGTCGCGACCAGATTCGTATTACCGACATTCATATCAGCTGGTGCAGCATCCTTACCTGCAAATACATATACCGCATTGCCGGTATTCGGCAAAGCATCAGAACAGTCTGCTGACATTAATAACAGAGGATCTATAGTTCCGTGCAATGAAACCATATTGTCAGCATTCACTATTTTCAGAACAGGCAATAAATCATAATCGGCACCAGCTGACTCAACAACTGATCGCCTCAAATCAAAATCGATTATTAAATTAACATCATTATTGGATGTAATCTCAATATCATTAACAATTTGCAACCCTATCTGCGCACTTGCAGGAATATTTAATTCTTCATTCCTGCCATCTGCTAATATAATGTACGAATCCAGGACGCTATCTCTGGTTGCATTAACATGCAGACGAATCCAGTTATATTTGCCGGGAGTTAATTTGACATTTTCAAGCAGAACTTCTGTTTTACCCGCTTGAAGTGAAAGCAGATTAATATCTAAAGGCGTATCAAAAATAATATCGAACGCTGAACCATTAGCTGGCTTGATAGTCACACCGGAAAACTGTATCCAGACAGCCAATGCGCCATCAACGGGTGCGTCAGTAATTTTGAGCGTCAGCCCACCTTCCATCACACCGCCACGACCTGCGCTTGTACTACTACTGCTACCACAGCTACTCAACGCCAGCATCAAAAAAGACAATATGAGAAATTGAATTCCTGTTTTCATCTTTAATTCCTGTTATTTCATTTCTTAATTTAATGTTATGCCAGTAACAGCTCAAAAACACCACCCAAAAAGGTCAAACAAGAATATTTTTTCTTTATTAGATAACTCTAAAATACCTACAAAAACAACAAGTTAACAACAAACATTCGGCAGTATATTTAAATTTTCCGCAGAATATGCCTGTTTGCCTTGATAATGCATCATTAAGCTGCTCGACAACAATACGGGACAAGCCTTATTTGACCACTGCCAGCTCACTGTTTTGATAACCTTATCATGACACATCTGTTGGCTTACATGAGCAAAATCAACACCCTGAATATTTATTCAATGATGACTTTTACTATCATATCCGTCCCTATCTGATAATCCGGCACCTTCAAATTACCCTGCGAATATTTTCCCTTATAGACTCGACCTGCAAGATTATATTCAACATCCACACACACAGACTTAAAAGTATCATCGCTATACTTAATTTCACATCGATAAAACGGATCTATTGCATAGGCAACAAACAGATCTTTTCTCCTAGAACGGAAAACAGGATGCATATCTTCAGCCAAATTCTGCTCTGCATCATAAGCATATAAATTCCTGTCCTGAGCGTTAACTAAATCATTTATCATCGCATCCGTTCGTTTCAGGACCAGCAGGTTTCCTGATGAAGTCGAAAAATACTTTATGTCTCCAGATTTTAATTCAGCTATATCAATAACCACGAAAGCCGATTCACTTTTTCCGTCGTCAACCAAGCCGGCCATAAATACATATATAACGAACCCCAGGCCAAAGATAAACATTAATTTTACTGTCACTCTCAGCACTATTTTATTATTCACCATGCACTCTGCTTTTTTTTACTTAATAGACCCATAATTAATTGTTCCGAGTATGAATTAACAAGGTATGATTACTGTCCTGAATCAATTTTAATTTCACCCTGCTTAACATCAGCAATGATAGAATTTACCAGCCTGCCACCCTTATCACTGTATATCCACTTCCCATGGTGTATTCATAAGTGTCCCTATTGTGATTTTAATTCACATGAGTTTAATAACCATTTTCCTGAACAGAATTACATTAACGCTCTCATTCAGGACCTGGAATATCAATTACCCTCCATCTGGGGCCGTCGCATCATATCGTTATTTATCGGCGGCGGCACACCCAGCCTGTTATCCAGTCGCGCACTGGATGATTTATTAAGCGCCATTCGATCACGACTCACCTGTCTACCCAATATGGAAATAACCCTGGAAGCCAACCCGGGGACCGTCGATCAGTCTAAATTCAGCGAATTTCGGGCTATTGGCATTAATCGTCTGTCCATTGGTATCCAGAGTTTTAACGACCTGCATTTAAAAAAACTGGGTCGTATACACAGCGGTCGCGAGGCTATCTCTGCTGTTGAAATCGCCCATAAATCCGGTTTTGATAATTTAAATCTGGATCTTATGTTTGGCTTACCCGAACAGTCTCAACAACAGGGACTCAATGACTTAACCAATGCCATTGATCTGGAACCAACGCATATTTCCTGGTACCAGTTAACCATAGAACCTAATACGTTCTTTTATAAGCAACCGCCTGCTTTACCTGATGATGATGATATCTGGGTACTCCAACAACAGGGACAGTTACTTTTACAGGCTCGCGATTTTATGCAATATGAAATTTCTGCTTATGCTAAAAAAAACAACCAGTGTCAGCACAATTTAAATTACTGGCAATTTGGTGATTATCTGGCACTCGGCGCGGGTGCACATGGAAAAATCAGCCGCAGCGATACTAATAGCATTAGCCGTTACTGGCAGCTGAGACAACCTGAAGCATACATAGCAGCATCACCTGCAGAAAAAATCTCTGGCCAGAATCTGCTTGAAACCAATGATATTATTTTTGAATTTATGCTCAACGCATTAAGACTGAAACAGGGTTTTAATCTCCAGACATTCGAAACTCATACCGGCCTGTCTGCAGACATGTTAACAGATGCCGGCAGACAGGCGATAGAGAAAGGATTGCTTGAACAATCCGGAAATCATTTTAAACCCACCGAGCTGGGTTACCGTTTTTTAAATGATCTGGTTAATTTATTTAACTAATTTTATTTGCCAGAGCCCATGATTTTATTTTGATTTTCAAATCGCTGATCCAGCAACTGCTGTACATTTTTGGCATCATCTATCAGCTTTTTAGCCACTCCAGGACTATAGGGATTTTTGATAATATGATCACTCTGTCTGGCTGCTGTGTCGCCGGATTCTTCTTTTTCAGGTATTTTAAATGCTGATATCACATTCTGAGCCGGTTTTAAATTTTTAGCTTCTGCCTCCACACCCTCGGGAGGCGCACTGCCAAACTGCTTTCTCCCATGCTCATCAACCCACTGATAAACGGTGACTTCCTTATCAGTAGTCACATTACTGAAGTTTCCCGGCAACGCTGGTTTATCCTCAGCACCACCCAGGCCAAAATCCCTGAGAAACCCCGGCATTTCACCACCGCTGTAAAAATAATAGGGTACCGCCATCATAATACCGACGATAATGCTCACTTTTATTAATAATTTTTTAATCATTTCGATTCCTTTGCCCTCTGTGCAGACTTTATATTAGGGTGCCTGGCAGGTAAATTCCACAGATTGACATAATTTTGCCATCGCCCCTTGCTCCATGGGTTCCGAAAGAGTAATATACGCGGCTCACTACAGGCAGCAACAGGTTTAGAGGACTCGACATGAGGCCAGAAATACACCCGGAATACAAAGAAATTAACGTAACTTGCAGTTGTGGCAACAGCTTCGCTACACGTTCAACCTATAATAAAGATGCACTTCTGATTGAAGTTTGTTCACAGTGCCATCCTTTCTATACTGGCAAACAGAAAATCATGGACTCTGCCGGCCAGGTTGAAAAATTCCGCAAGCGTTTCGGTGGCAAGAAATAAGCATCTTAAACGGTATAACGCGAAATTTCGAAAAGGCGCTCTTCATGAGCGCCTTTTTTTATGCTCCTGTCGGCCTGGCATTCACTTGCCCTACTGAACATTTCGATGAATCTGCCATCGTTAAATCAGTTCATGATGGCGACACCCTGACGCTTAATGACGGTCGTAAAATTCGTCTTATTGGTATCAATACCCCTGAACTGGCCAGAAAAAATCAGCCCGCAGAACCCTATGCAGAACAGGCCAGGCAGGCACTCGATGCCCTTGTAAAACAGGCTAAACACAATATTAAACTGGTCTATGGCATAGATCGAACAGACAAATATCAACGTACTCTGGCCCACATTTATCTTCCAGATGGCAACAATATACAGGCCCACCTCATTAGCAAAGGTCTGGCCACCGCCTTCACCACGCCACCCAATGACAGTCAGTCGAACTGTTATAAGCAACTTGAGACCATAGCCATTAAACAAAAAACCGGCATCTGGTCATTAGCTGAGTATCAGGTCAAGCAACCAAACCAGCTGACAAAACATTCAAAAGGCTTTCACCGTATCGAGGCACGGGTCTCCCAAATCCGCCAGAGTAAAAACGCTTTCTGGATCAATCTGCATGGCGATATCCATATCCGCATCCAGAATCGGGATCTAAAATATTTTGATATGGATACACTTTTACATCTCAAAGACAAAATCATCATCGTACGTGGCTGGCTTCACCCAAAAAAGAATTCTTTTTTTATGCATTTAAGACACCCGGATGCATTCAGCTTAATATCGCAGCCAGCCCATTAATGATACTATAGCGCCTTGTTTTTAACCCCTTGATAACAACACCGATTGTATGAAAGCAAAATTCAAACAGGCTGCTCTGGATTACCATAAAAACCCCAAACCCGGAAAAATAGCCACCGAAATCACCAAGCCCTGTAATACCCAGAAAGATCTGTCCCTGGCCTACACACCGGGTGTTGCCGAGCCTGTTCGCGCCATTGCTATCAACAAGGATGACGCTTACAAATACACCGCCAAGGGCAATCTGGTTGCCGTTATCACTGACGGTAGTGCCGTGCTGGGACTGGGCAATGTGGGCGCCCTGGCCGGTAAACCGGTTATGGAAGGCAAGGCTGTTTTATTTAAACGCTTTGCCGATATTGATGTGTTTGATATTGAAGTAGATGTCAAAACACCGGAAGAGTTTATTGAAACCGTGGCTCGTATTGCGCCTACCTTTGGCGGCATCAACCTGGAAGACATTACAGCGCCCCGCTGTTTTGAAATCGAACGTCGCCTGGATGAAATGCTGGATATACCCGTATTTCACGATGACCAGCATGGCACAGCCATTATTATTGCAGCCGGCCTTTTGAATGCCATCGAATTGCAAAATAAAAAAATCGACACCGCCCGGATTGTTTGTATGGGTGCTGGCGCTGCGGGCATTGCCTCGATGAAATTACTCACCGGACTCGGTGCCAGAAAAGAAAATATGATTCTGCTTGATCGTAATGGTGTGATTCATAGCAAACGTGACGATCTAAATGAATTCAAGGCTGAATTCGCCAATGAAACAGACAAACGCACACCTTTAGAAGCTTTAACCGATGCCGATATTTTTATTGGCGTTTCCGGACCGGATTTATTAACACCGGAAATGCTAAAAGTGATGGCACCCAACCCCATTGTATTTGCCCTGTCGAACCCGAACCCGGAAATACAGCCTGAACTGGCCCATCAAACACGTGATGATATTTTAATGGCCACCGGTCGTAGTGATTATCCCAATCAGGTTAACAATGTACTGGGCTTTCCCTATATCTTCCGTGGCGCGCTGGATGTCAGGGCAACGCGTATTTCTCAGGAAATGCATATTGCGGCCGTTCATGCTATTTGTGCCCTTACCCATGAACCGGTGCCACAGGAAGTTCTTGATGCCTATGAACTGGAACATCTGGAATTTGGCCCGGACTACATCATCCCCAAACCGGTTGATCCCCGTTTAATCGAACGTATCCCCGCGGCCGTTGCCAGAGCCGCTATCGATAGTGGCGTAGCACGCATCAATATCGACTAGCTCAAAAAGTTATCACTGACAACTTGATCCGGCACTGGAACTGCTACACTCCAGTAACCCCCATTGGAAAAAGGCCGGACTCAATGAACAAGATAACCGTTGTCGGCGCAGGACGTGTAGGCGAGTCAACTGCCCAGTTTATTGCCAGCAAGGACTTATGTCGTGAAATTGCCCTGGTGGATATCAATGAAGGTGCCGCCTCCGGTGCCGCTCTGGATATTCAGGAAGATGCCCCCCTGTTTGCGTTTGATACCCGCCTGATTGGCGGCTCCAATCCGGAGCTCATGGCTGATTCAGATTTAATTATTATCACAGCCGGGATTCCCCGCAAGCCCGGGATGTCACGCTCCGACGTAATGGAAGTTAATGTTAGAGTGACCGATGAAATCGTTGCCAATACCTTAAAGTACGCTCCCAATGCCATGATGCTGATCGTCTCCAATCCGGTCGACATACTGACTTACCGGGCATGGAAGAAAACCGGCTGGGATCGCAACCGAATTTTTGGTCAGGCAGGTGTCCTCGACTCAACTCGCATGGCCAGCTTTATTTCACTGGAAACCGGCTACTCATCGCTGGATATAAACGCCATGGTACTCGGTGGCCACGGCGACTCCATGGTGCCAATGATGCGTTACACCACCATTTCAGGCATTCCGGTGAGTAACTTCCTTGATCAGAACAAAATTAATGACATTGTCACACGTACCCGTAATGGTGGTGCAGAAATATTAGCTCTGCGTCAGAATAGCAGCGCCTTCGCTGCACCGGCAGCAGCCGTCTCCATAATGGTCGATGCCATCGTCAATGATCGTAAACGCATTCTACCCTCAGTTGCTATTCTGGATAATGAATACAACTGTCACGACATGGCCATAGGCGTACCCACAGTACTGGGTAAAAACGGTCTGGAACAGGTCATTGAACTTGAGCTCAACGAACAGGAACAGGCTGATTTTAATAACTCGGTTGCACAGGTAAAAAAAGATCTGGATATACTGTCAAAGCTCTAACAACGGTACAATTGATTTCATTCAGAAGCAAACCATCGCCATTCTGTGATGACGTCCCGTTTGCATTGTTATGTCATATTGCCACTACTATGACATCAGATTCACTAATCCAGCTTTCCTAATACCACAGGCTTGGCTAAACTACTCCCCATGAGTAAACCGCGCGCCTATCTGATCGATTCCAGTATTTATATTTTCCGAGCCTGGCATGTATTCGATGACTCCATAACTGATATTGACGGCAATCCTGCCAATGCAGTATATGGCTTTAGTGAATTTTTATATCAATTAATCCAGCAGAAACAGCCTGAATATATAGCCTGCGCCTTTGATGATCATCAGACCAATTCATACCGTTGTGAAATATTTCCGCAATACAAAGCCAACCGTCCACCCGCACCAGAAGAACTGATTGTACAGTTTGAATATTGCCGCGAATTTTGTCGTGCCGTTGGCATACCAGCCTTTGGCAGTAATCGTTTTGAAGCCGATGACATCATCGGCACACTGGCAACACGGTTACGCAATCAGGGTTTTGATATCACCATCGTCAGTGCAGATAAAGATCTTACCCAGCTCATACTCGGTGACAAAGATGCCTGGTGGGATTTTGCCAGAGGCAATGTACTCAACAACAAAGGGGTAGAAAAAAACTGGGGCGTCAAACCCCATCAGATTGCCGACTTACTTGCACTCTCCGGTGACAAAGTCGATAACATTCCCGGCATACCCGGCGTCGGGTATAAAATGGCATCTAATTTATTAAATAAATTTCCTGACATCGAAAGTATACTGGGCAATATAGAAAAAATTTCTGAAATGAAATTTCGAGGCTCCGCAAGAATTCAAAACCTGGTACATGAACATCAGGCTATATTACCACTGAATAAAAAACTCACTACCATCGTCACCGATGCAGAATTCAAAAATCACCAGCAAGATATACGCTGGAATGGCATTAATGAAAAAATACTTCATCAACTAATGGACGTCCTTGATGCCAGTGATCAACGCCGACAACGCTGGCTACAACTACAACCTTCATAATGAGTAAACTGATATTATTCAACAAACCCTACGGCGTTATTTGTCAGTTTAGTCCGGATGAAAAGCACAAATCACTGGCCGAATTCATTGACATCAAAGAAGTCTATCCTGCAGGTCGCCTCGATCATGACTCAGAAGGTTTATTACTGTTAACCGATGATGGTAAACTGCAAAATAAAATCAGTCACCCGAAAAACAAAATGCCAAAAACCTATTGGGTACAGGTAGATGGCGACATCACCGAAACAGCATTAGAAAAGCTTCGCAAAGGTGTCGAGCTGAAAGATGGAACAACAAAACCCGCGCTGGCAAAAAAAATCAACTCGCCAGAAAACCTCTGGCCAAGAGACCCGCCTATTCGTTATCGAAAAGATATTCCCACCAGCTGGATAGAACTTACCATAAAAGAAGGCAAGAACAGACAGGTTCGCAGAATGACGGCAGCGGCTGGCTTTCCAACCTTACGTCTTATTCGATGTCAAATTGGAGAATGGAGCCTGACAGGAATCGAACAGGGAAAATATACAATTACCAATGTTTAACATTGCTTCATACTAAAGCAGGAAACAACCCTTTCAATCCGTTTGCAATAAATTCAATTGCAATAGCTGCTAACAACAACCCCATTAACCGGGTAAATATATTAATACCGGTTTTACTAATACGCGGTTCAATCACAGGCACCAGCCTGAAAGTAACATATAAAATAATCGCAATTGCACATATATCACAGGCAATCAATATGTAATGAAACAAACTGGTTCCCTTGTTAGCATAAAGAATAACACTACTGATAGCACCAGGCCCTGCCAGCAATGGCGTTGCCAGCGGCACGATAGCAATAGAATCACGCCTTTCCGCGTCTGACATTTCATCATTTGTTTGCACAGTGGCACTCATTTTTGCATGCAACATGGAAATCGCCATCAATAAAATCAATATTCCACCCGCAACCCTGAACGAATTAATGCTTATGCCAAAAAAATCAAGAATAGCCTCACCCGCAACCAGTGTCACCAGCAAAATAGCGGTCACAGTTAATACCACCATTTTTGATATCGAATGCTTATCTTTGTCATTAAAATCCGATGTTAAACTTATAAAAATCGGAATCATGCCTACCGGATTAAGTATCGCAATAAGCGCAATCATTACTTTTATGTATTCATCATATTCGAGCATGCTTTATAACTCTGACAAAATTAAAACGATTCATTAAGAATTATCTGGACGATACTTAAGCTGCACACCTTCTATAAATTTACGCAATACCTGATCTTTACAACTACGGTAATGTTTATGCTCAGGCTTGCGAAAAAAAGCACTGAGCTCATGCTTGCTTAAACTCACCTCAGTCAGCGCCAGAACATCCAGTATATCTTCGGCTTTCAAATCGAGGGCGATTTTCAATTTTCTGAAAATTACATTGTTGTTAATTTTTTTTTCGGGCGCTGGCTGCACGCCTTCTTTTTTACCTCGCCGATCAATTATCATACCATTGAGAAAAATAGCCAGTTCAGTATCACCACATGCCTGAAATGCAGGATCTTCATCTTTTTTTAACCAGTTACTAATCTGCTCACGCGTCACCTGAAGGTCAGCCAGGCCAAAGATAGACATCATCTTCGAATCATTGTAATCAAAGGCATAACGAATACGACGAAGCACATCATTATTGGTCACAATAACTCTCCCTTCCTGTAACCCAAATCACCCCTTAGATTCCTCTTTGGCACGCCGTTTATTACGCTCATTAAGATTATGTGTCTTGATCAGCATCTTTACCTCATTTTTTCCCCATGCTTCCGCTTCATCTTCAGTGACAAAACCATCCTGACGCTTGGTGAGCACCGTCTTCTTTGAAGTGACTCGTCTAATAATTTCAACAGCCCAGGCATCATTCTCCTGCACTAGCTGATAAACGTACTTCTTGCTTCTCGCCATTATTATTGATTTCCTGCTTAAGGTTCAGTATCGGTTACGGGAAAGTGGCCGCTTTCAGCAGTATATTGTAACTCCATATTACAGCCCGCTTTATTGGCACAGTTTACTCTTCGAAGCTCATCACATCATCTTTTTTCTATTGATTGGTAACAGTAATAGCCATTGTCATAACTTGATATAACACCACTAATAACCTATAAAACAATAAAATGTCTGCAACGAGCTAAATTAACGGATGTATTTGCCCGGCCATAAAAAAGCAATCATTTCCCTCCTGTTTGTTATTCTTTTATTACCACCTGGCGTTTTTGCCTCCAAACTAAAGGTACTGACATCTGCCGATGCAGAGAGTAATGCGCTCCAGTCTTTCATTATTGTGCCTGATAACGCATTATTACCCGAAGGCATCAAACATAACAGCCATCCATCACTACTGGCCAGACAGGTGCCGTTTGTTATCGAACTGATCAACCCGCCCGGGCCTGAAACCGATATTCAATGGTCAATAAAAGCCCGCAACTTACACCATAAAACCATTGATATTTTATCTTCTTACCACAATAAACCCCCATCTTCTTTGGAACAGAAATTCTGGCAATCCGATCCGCTCGGCGCTTCTGTTTATGATCGTCATAAATTAATTTTCACCCCTGGCCCTGTTAATCACTCAACATCAATTTATAAAAAAGGCAGAGGACAGAAAAACAACCGTCAAAAGTATGGTGGCGGTAGTATTTTAATCAACAATCAGGGCTTCAATCCTAAAATTGGCTATGATGTTTCGGTCAGTCTTATTCAAAATAATGCTGTTATTGATACCTATAAAACAAAAATAATAATGGATAAAAAAGATATGATTCGTCAGGAATATATAAACCATTACAATATTCAACGCTATGGTTATGGCAGCAATGGCGCCATACCCATACCACGACGGGATGAAATTACTGCTTTACCTGAAATCAAAACTGTTCTGGGTAATCCATTAACAGAAAGCCGCTACAATCTTTTAATCAATGATGGCATTCAGAACATTGCTTCATCTATCGCAATGATCTATCAGCTTCAACTTGAAACTTATAAAAACAATAATCAGCTTAAAAACATTGCCAATGAAACACTTCCTGTCCCGGACAACCCGCTCTGGCTCAGTGGCGGCTGGCGCAACCCTGAACGCAATGAATGGTATAGCAACGCTGTAAACGGTGTACATCAACGCGGAGGTGCCGTTGACTTTATTATTAAATCTCCCCCGGGACATATTAATACTGCGATTTCATACTGGATTTTATGGCTCGCCCTGGAAAACAATAAAGACAAACTGGATGCTTTCTGGCAACTCGAAACCAACGGTAGACCCATGCGCACAAATGAATTTACGGAAGATATAGAACCCAGAAATGGTATTCCCGATGCTTTCGACAAAGCAGATCACTTACATGTCAACGTGATATATAACGAATAATGAAAATACTGAATTACATTATATTACTATTTCTTCTTGGCTCTTCGGCGCTGGCCGATACCCGTTTCGATGAACTTTTTGACCTCCATTCTGACAACGCCTCTGCCACCGCAGACAGCATTACCCGCTTTCATGCAGAAAATATTAATCTTTCTTTTACTGAAAAGCTTACGCAACTAAATGCCTTATCACAGAATATTGACGCATTTATCAAAGTGAGCCCGGGAAATCCATTACTCTGGTTTATGAAAGGCCTGAATTACAGCAATCTGGCATCTGTTTACAATGCACAACATGATGTTCAACAGGCCGATCTTTTTATAACCCAGAAAAATCAGGCTTATGCAAAAGCCATTGAGCTGGACACTAAAAATAACATGCTCACTGCTGCTATTTACGCCACTATGAAACACGGTTTACCGGAAGATCTTAAAATCATAGCCATTCAAAAAGAGTTAACTCTCGGTGGCAATGGTGAAAACGAATCCGATTACTGGTTTTTACACTGGAGCAATATTAATGCACTACAACAGGCTGGCAGACTGGAAGAAGCACAACAGGCACTGACTAATATGAAAGCTGAAATGTTAAAACAGGACATTAGCAATCCCGACTACGAAAAACTCACAGTGCAGATAGAACAAAGTTTCAATCAACCCACTCTTCAAATAAACAATCAAAAAACAACTCTCAAAGAAAGCTCTTCAAAACAGCAAGATTCTAAACCTGACATCGTTTCCGTCGAAGATTTTACCTGGCTATTAATTGGCCTGGTTATTATCGCACTGATACTGGCATGGAAATATGAAGTACTGATCTTTAAAAAGAAGCGCTAATCTTCAGCAATTGACTTCACTAATCGCAAATTACCGTATTGCTCGACTGCGCAATACCAGCCTGATGCCACATAAGTGGTTGAGATTGTTTCCACTATTAATGCCGGCCCAATAATCTGCTGGCCCGCCCCCATCAGGTCACGCTGAAAAACCGGCACATCATTATCAACTCCCACTAATTGCACATAACCCTGCCTTCCCTGCTCATTACTTAAGAATGACGGACATTCGGGTAACTCGAATCTTGATGCCTTGCCTCGCACACTGACTCTTAATGTAACCAGTTCTACCGCTATATTCAGTGCATGACCATAACGTTGTTCATGCAGTTGATGGAAAGCCTGCTGAATATCATCCAGTGTCTGCCAGGGTATGTTCAGGGTAAAACTCTGTCCCTGATATCGACAATCCACTGAATAGAGACACTCTGGCACCTGACCAGCCAGTTCATCACCCATCTCGGTTATCGCCTGCTGTTTCAACTCATCCAGGCTGGCCTGTAGATCGTGATAATTTGCATACATAGATAACTGTGTACAGGTACGCGACATTTCTCTCGCAGGCACGGCAACCAGCATACCCAGCGCAGACAACACACCCGCCTGTACTGGCACCAGTGCTGATGTCATTTGCAAAGCATCGGCAAGCGCACAGACATGCAGGCCACCCGCACCACCGAATGATACCAGGGTAAATTCCCGTGGATCCGCACCCCGTTGCACCGACATCACCTGTAGCGCGCGCACCATATGTTCATTAGCCACTTGCACAATACCGGCAGCGGTTTGCTCAATACTTAACTGAATTTTTTCAGCCAGAGGCTTGATCGCCTGTTGAGCAGCCGCCAGATCCAGTTGCATACCGCCGCCCAGAAAGGCATCTGCCCTTAGCCGACCGAGTACCAGATTCGCATCAGTCACTGTTGGTAACTGACCTCCCCGACCATAGCAGGCAGGCCCGGGATCAGCTCCGGCAGATTCTGGCCCGACCAGTAAAAGCCCACCGGCATCGACCCGGGCAATGGAACCACCACCGGCACCGATGGTATGCATATCAACCATCGGCACGGCAACCGGATAATCGCCGATATGACCTTCAGAGGTCAGTACAATAGCATCATCAATCAGCGCTACATCGGTTGAAGTCCCCCCCATATCAAAGGTCAGTAATTGCTTATGACCACCCAGACCTGCGACAAACTGCGCTCCCTTCAGGCCACCGGCGGGACCGGATAAGAGCAAATGAACCGCATGCTGGCCCGCCTGCTGCGCACCGATAGTACCGCCAGCACTTTGCATCACCGCAATAGAATCGGCATGGGCATGCTGCTCAAGTCGTTGCAGGTAACCCTGCATCAAAGGACCAACATAGGCATTCAGCACCGTCGCCATACCCCGTTCATATTCTTTATATTCGGCCAGGATTTTTGACGATCGACTAACGTAAATATCACCCGGCAGCGCAGCTTCGATCTGCTTTTCCTGACCATCATCAAGAAATGAAAATAACAGATTAATGGCGATGGCCTGCGGTGTATTATTCTGTAGTTGTTTAATCAGGCAGCTCAACTCCGCATCCGTTAGCGGTTTCAATAATTCACCCTGCGCAGACAGACGGGTATCCAGTTGATAACAATCAGCAGGATCCACCAACGGTTCAGGCGGCACCGGTTGTAAATTATAAAGTTCACGCCGTGCCTGACGACCAATCTGTAATATATCGGCAAAGCCCTGATTGGTAATATAAGCCGTTCGCACACCTTTACCTTCCAGCACGGCATTAGTGGCAACGGTGGAGCCATGAATTAACTGAAACTGCTTATTCTCCAGCCCCAGCTCTTTAATCCCCTGCAATATAGCTTGTTCCGGCGCTGCTGGTGTCGATAACACTTTATGCACGCGCACACAGATACCGTCAAATAAAACAAAATCGGTAAAAGTCCCACCGGTATCAACACCCAAATAGATTGAACTGGTTAATTTTTCAATGGTCATTAATGCAGACTAAATTATTAAACCGAATAAACAGTCTGCCTAGTATAAAGTAAAACAACAAGCACTTGCCTATTCCGTTCAGCATGCATACTATTTCGCACTATGTCAGAAACACTCATTAAGATAGAAAACCTGCATCGTTATTATGCAGACACGCACGCGGTTAAAGGCATCAGTTTTGAACTGCATCAGGGGCAGGTATTAGGTTTTCTTGGTCCCAATGGGGCAGGGAAATCAACCAGTATGCAAATGATCAGCGGCGTACTTGCACCCAGTGGCGGACGAATTTTGATCAACGGCATTGATCTACTCGACAACCCCAGGGAAGCAAAAAATCAGCTGGGTTACTTACCGGAAAAACCACCCGTCTACCCCGAACTGACAGTTGATGAATATTTAACTTACAGTGCACGCCTGCGCAACATTGCCAGCCAAAAACTAAACACCGCAATTGAAGATGCCAAACAACGTTGCGGATTAACACAGGTAAACCGTCGCCTGATTGGCAATTTATCCAAAGGCTACCAACAACGCGTGGGTATTGCACAGGCCATTATTCATAATCCGGCGGTTGTTATCCTCGACGAACCGACCGTCGGCCTGGACCCTATTCAAATTCGAGAAATACGGCAGTTGATTACTGAACTTGGAAAACACCATGGGGTCATTTTATCGACACACATATTGCCAGAAGTACAGGCGGTATGCAGCCATGTGCAAATCATTAATCAGGGTCAGCTGGTTTTTAGCGAAAGCATGGAGTCACTCAATCAACACATGCAATGCAATCAAATTCTGGTGGCATTTTCCCGCCCTCCGGAAGAACAGCAATTGCTCGCCATTGCCGGCATTAAGCAACTGGATAATCTGCAAAATGGTCGATTTCGTTTACACATAGAAAACGGACAATCCATGGCTGAACTGATTGTCAGTGCATCGGTTGCTCAGGACTGGGGACTACTGGAACTGACACCGGAAAAACAGACACTGGAACAGATATTTGTTGACCTCACTTCCGGCGACATCAGCAAGGAGCAAGCGGCATGATCTGGCATATTGCCTGGCGCGAATTGCGCAGTCTTTTTTTATCACCACTGGCATGGACTATTCTTGCGGTAATGCAATTTATTCTGGCCTGGATTTTTTTCGCCCAAATGGAAACCTTCTTTGTACTGCAACCCCAACTTGCCGTCATTGATGGCGCTCCCGGAGCCACTGATTTAATTGTCGCTCCGCTATTCAGCTCCGCCAGTGTATTGCTACTTATGATTTGCCCACTAATGACTATGCGACTGATAGCTGAAGAGCGCCGTAGCGGCACTCTCAATTTATTATTATCATCACCAGTATCAATGACCGAAATCGTTCTCGGTAAATACCTTGGCATTATTTTGTTTTTATTTATTCTGGTTCTACAAATCAGTTTAATGCCTTTGTCATTACTCATGGGTACAGAAATTGACATGGGCAAACTGGCCGCTGGCATACTGGGCCAAATGTTATTACTGGCATCTTTTGCAGCAGCCGGATTGTATCTGTCATCACTCACAACCAACCCGGTTATAGCTGCTATCAGTACTTTTGGCCTGTTGATTATGCTATGGATTATTGATGCTGCTGCTAATTCAGGTGCAAATGCAGGCAATCAAAGCAGCGAATTTTTCAATTACATGTCATTGATCCAGCATAACACGCCTATGCTACGAGGCATTATCAATAGTAGCGATCTGGCCTACTTTGTATTATTTATTATTACGTTTATTTCACTCAGTATTCGCCAGCTGGATTCACAAAGGTTACAGAAATAAAATGGAAGTCACCTCAAGTTCTCGACTGCAACACCGTATTCAGTTCATTATTTTTATTACTTTATTTACAACCTGTATTGGCCTGCTGGCATGGTTAAGTACAGAATATACTTTTCGTAGTGACTGGACTGCAGGTAAACGCAATTCTCTCTCAGAGGACACAGTCAAATTACTCCAGCAACTAGATGGCCAAATTACGATTCGCACTTATCAGAGCGACAATCCCACCACTCATCAGGCCGTAAAAGAGATACTGGAGCGTTATCAAACTCATACCAAGAATTTAACATTCAAACTGGTAAATCCCGACCTGGAAATTGATCTAGCGAAAGCTGATGGCATTAACAGTTACGGTCAGACAATCATTAAATATAACAACCGCCAGGAATCACTGGATTCACTCAACGAACAAAATATTACCAATGCTCTTATTCGCCTAAGCCGTACTTCTCAACCTGTAATTACTTTTATCCAGGGACACAATGAACGTAATCCGGATGATGCCGCCAATACAGGTTACAGCACTTTTAAAAAGCAGTTAATGGATAAAGGATTAAATATAGACAGCATTAACCTTCTGGAAACACCATTATCAACTGACATTAAAACATTGGTCTTAGCGGCACCTAATCACAAACTACTTGCCGGCGAAGTGGAACAGATTATTAACTATATCAATCAGGGCGGTAATTTCCTCTGGCTACAGGACCCTGGCGATTTACACAATCTTGAACCACTTGAAAAATTACTCGGCATAGAATTTCTAAACGGCATTCTTGTTGACAACAATCCATCGCTGCGTGAAACACTACGCATACAACATCCGGCAGTAATCCCCATCATCAGTTATGGCCAGCATAAAATAACCGAAGAGATGCGTTACAACACCTTATTCCCGATTTCAAATGCTATCGATTTCAACAAGGAATCGCCATGGACCATTACACCATTGCTTATTACCTTGCCCGGCAGCTGGTCAGAAACAGCCGGCTTTACAATGGATGTTGAGTTTGAGCCGAAAAAAGGTGACATAGAAGGCCCTCACACACCCGGACTTGCGCTGGAACGCAACACAGACAATAACCTATCACAACGCATCGTCATTATTGGTGACAGCGATTTTCTTGCAAATACCTATATTGGTGCTGGAGCCAATCTAGCTCTCGGTTTAAACATTTTAAACTGGTTGAATACGGATGACACACTGATTGCCATTCATCCAAAAAGCGCACCAGACCTGACGATTGAACTGAACGACAGTGAAACAGCCATTATTGGTCTTGGTTTTCTGGTTATCTTGCCTTTACTATTATCAGGTACAGGTGTTTTTATCTGGCAAAAACGTCGTAAACGCCTATGAACACCCGTGGTTATCTAAATATCTTTCTGCTCATCCTGGTTATTTTACTGGTGAGCTTCATTATCTGGAATAATAATGAAACCAGCTATCTGAAACTGAAGATCACAAATCTTGAAAAAGATGAAATTAATATCATTACCATACCCAGAGAAAAAGGTGACATAATTCTAAAATCAACTACCTCTGGCTGGCTTATGCATAGTCCTTATAAAATCCGCGGCCATGAATTTAGAATCAATCAGCTATTAAATCTGACGCAACTCATTGCTGAAAACAGCTACGAAACTGGTGACCTCAACCTTTCACAATTCAATCTCGACCCTTCGGATACATCAATCATTTTTAATAAAACCACGCTTGAGTTCGGCACTACAAATCCGGTTAATCTGATGCGTTATATAAAATCAGGAAACAAACTGTTTTTAGTCAAAGATACTATATACCCATTACTCAGATCACAACCGACCAGTTTTATTTCATTATCTTTATTACCCGAAAACTCCACTATAAAGTCGATTGCCATACCCGCTTTCACTGTTATCAGGGATGCCGCAAAAAAATGGAAGACCACACCAGAACAAAACACCAATGCCGACACAATACAGAAATTTATTCAAAACTGGAAAAACTCACAGGCCTTTGGCATACATGCCTACATGGAAAGGAAAAATCTTGGCCATATTAGAGTCGAACTGGATAACGGCTTAATAGAATTCGAAATTACAGACAATGACCCATGGTTAATTCTGGCCCGCAAAGATATTGGCATAGAATATCATCTCGACAAATCGCAAATTTCAAATCTGTTAGAGCTGACGACTCAAACCAAAAAAACTGATCCAGATAACTAATGCCTGAACTACCCGAAGTAGAAACAAGCCGACGCGGCATTGAACCTCACATCGTCAATCAAACAATAGTACGGGTTATTATTCGCCAAAAACAACTGCGCTGGCCAATACCAGCAAGCCTGATAAAAAATTTACCCGGCGAAAAAATAATTTCCGTTAACCGACGAGGAAAATATTTATTACTGGAAACTAGAAAAGGAACACTTATTATACATCTTGGCATGTCCGGTAGCCTGCATATTGTCAATCAAAAATCATCTGCTGAAAAACACGATCATTTTGACATTGAATTTAGCAATAAAAAAACTCTTCGCTTACGTGACCCACGTCGTTTTGGTTCTGTCCTATGGACAACCAAGGACCCGCTAACACACAAACTCATTGAAAAGCTAGGTCCCGAACCATTAACAGATGAATTCACAGCAGAATATTTACATCTATTGTCACGCAAACGAAAAGTTGCTATCAAAACATTTATTATGAACAGCCATATCGTAGTTGGTGTAGGTAATATTTATGCCAATGAAGCCTTGTTCATGGCGGGCATAAATCCCAAACGAATAGCCAGTCAAATTTCCCTGGTTCGCTATCAATCATTGGTCTCTGCCATTAAATCAATACTACATCAGGCTATCAAACAGGGCGGCACAACATTACGCGACTTCAGCAGAGAAGACGGAAAGCCCGGGTATTTCCAACAGCAATTAAATATCTATGGCAAAGCAGAACAGCCCTGCCCTAATTGCAATCACCTCATCAAACAGATACGCCAACAGCAACGATCCAGTTATTATTGCAGTTATTGCCAGAAATAATTATCGCCTTTGCCAGAAGCACTGAGTTTTAACTTGAATTTATTCTGTTTTCTAATAGGATAAGATAACCTTTTAAAAGATTGAGCAGCATGAAAAAACGTAATAAACGCAGCCAGATCACAACCAGTAATGTTATCGGCGCGGTAGTTTTTGCCCTATTAATGACAGCACTCATTGTTTTCGCAATGTACTATGATCCGAACAAACAGTATTCGAACAGTTTTTTTGATGATGTTTCTGAATTTATGAAATGGAGAAACGAATAACCCCCTCCATTGAGGTTATTCAGCAGGACATAACCTGCATGAATGTCGACGCCATCGTCAATGCGGCTAATAATAGCCTGCTTGGCGGTGGCGGAGTTGATGGTGCCATACATAAAGCAGCAGGCCCTGAATTACTCAAGGCATGTAGACAACTCCACGGCTGTGCAACTGGCCAAGCCAAAATCACTCTCGCTTACAAGCTCCCGTCCAGATATATCATACATACTGTCGGCCCAGTCTGGCAGGGCGGCAATCACCATGAAGAAAAACTGTTAGCTGACTGTTATCGTAACAGTCTACAAATCGCTGCCGATCATCACTTAAAGAGCATTGCCTTTCCTGCTATCAGCTGTGGCGTCTATGGTTTCCCGGTTGAAGAGGCCGCTAAAATAGCCGTGTCGGTTATTCGAGAATCAGTCAAAAAATATAATTTTGAAAGAATTTATCTGGTTAGCTTCAGCACCAACATGACAACCAGTTTACAACGTGCTCTTGATTCCAGTACGCAAACATAAAAAAGCCCGAATCATATGATTCGGGCTTTTATTTTTCAGCTATTTTCAGACTATGATTACAGCTTGTCTGCTTCTGAAGCCAGGTATGCAGCAACACCATCGGGAGAAGCTTTCATGCCTTTGTCGCCCTGATTCCAGCCAGCAGGACACACTTCACCATGCTCTTCTGTAAATTGCAGCGCATCAACCATACGGATCATGTCATCGATATTACGACCTAATGGCAGATCATTAACCACCTGATGACGAACCACGCCATTTTTATCAATCAGGAATGAACCACGGAAAGCAACCGCACCGTCAGGTGTTTCAACATCATAGGCTTTACAAACACCGTGAGTCATATCAGCCACCAGTGTATAACCAACCTGACCGATACCACCTTGATTAATAGGCGTGTTACGCCATGCATTATGCGTAAAATGAGAATCGATAGAAACACCAATCACTTCTACATTACGTTTTTTGAATTCTTCCAGACGATGATCAAATGCAATCAACTCAGATGGACATACGAAAGTAAAATCCAGTGGATAAAAGAAAACAACTGCATATTTACCTTTTGTAGCATCTTTAAAATTGTAACTATCAACAATCTCACCGTTACCCAATACGGCAGCGGTTGTGAAATCCGGCGCTTCGCGACCAACTAATACACCCATGACAGGCTCCTTTAAATATTTAACATAGAGGGGATTAAAAGAAAGCTATTCTATGCTCCCCCGATACAAGCATCAACAGAACAGATAAAATATAGGCTTTTAGCAGGATTTCAACCCTAGATAACACATGGTCATGCTTAATTCCGAATTCTTCGATCAGGATGCCTGTTCTCTCGCCTGTAACTTACTGGGTAAGATCATTAGAAGAAAGTACAAAAATCAGTGGCTTGCTGCACGCATAATAGAAACAGAAGCCTATTATCTGGAGGATAAGGGCAGCCATGCTTCTTTAGGCATGACCGCCAGACGAAAGGCACTATTCATGCCCGCGGGGACAATTTATATGTATTACGCCCGTGGCAAGGACTCGCTCAATGTCAGTTGTGCAGGCCAGGGCAATGCTGTTCTGATTAAATCTGCTTACCCCTATGTTGACCAACTGTCAGGCACCGACAGCCTGGTCTTAATGCAGCAACTTAATCCGAGCGCATCTGGCAAAATCCGCACTATAGACCATCTCTGCAAGGGACAGACCCTGCTCTGTCAATCGATGAATCTAAAAGTACACGACTGGGATCAACAACAGTTTGATGCATCCTGTTTTTATTTTGAAGATATCAGTTATCAACCCGGACAAATTATCCAGACCACACGACTGGGTATACCTGAAGGCCGCGATGAACATCTGCATTATCGCTTCATTGATTATGATTTTGCCCGGCACTGCACTCGCAACCCCTTAACTATCCGCAACTGGAAACAAAATCACCACTATTCCCTGCTCTCACCATCAGTTTAACAACCCAAAAAAACGCCTCTTAAAAGAGGCGCTTTCACCAAGGGCATCAAACGTCCTGCTCTAATTAATCAATACAGCCGACAGGGTATGGTAATCCAGCAATACGTGACCCCTGTTTAGAGGGACCATCTGGAAAAAGCTGATACAAATATTCTTTATTGCTTTTCTCTGCACCCAGCGACTCTCTCATATGCCTGAGCAATAACTTCACCATAGGTGTAATTAAATACTCATTATAAAAATTTCGCATAAATCGAATAACGATCCAGTGATCTTCCGTTAATTGCAAATTATCTCTTGCGGCAAGCAACTCCCCCATAGACTCTGTCCATGCATAACGCTCGATCAGGTTACCTTCTTTTGACAAATGATAAATTTCACCATTAAATTCAAACTCAAAACTTTTCTCTTTGTTTGCAGAAGCATTTACCTCAGACTGTTCTTTAACAACCACGGGCCTGTAATTATTAATCAATGCTGCACGATGTGGACAGGGCAATCCGGCAATCTTTGTACTCTGCGCTAAAATGCCATCAGGAAAAAGCTGACTTAAATAATCCTCATTTGCATAATCACGCCCCAGTTTATTAGCTACTTCTTTTAAAAATAACTTCATAATCGGTGCATGATTGTATTCCTTATAAAAGTTTCGCAACATACTGATGATTTGCCAGTGCTCATCTGTTAACACCAGACCCTCATGCTCTGCAATAGCTTCGGCTATGGCATCGGTCCAGTCATCCACATTCTGTAAACGACCCTCATCAGTAAGATGATATTGAACACCAGCCACCTCTAATAAATCATGTCTGAATGCCATGAGGGACTCCTCTACAAGTTATTTATTAAAATTGAAACTCATATACTGGATTATCTCCACGGCCGGAAACAATCAGATTCATTTAGACATTTAAAATATATTAATACTTTCAGATAATTATAAACTGGGATCGGACTTAAAGCCGGCACTGAACGTGACCTGCTTAACAGTAATTCTAGACCAAAAATTTAAATATGGATAAATCAAGGTAAAACTTTCACCTTAATAATACTATTTTGATTTTGGACGAAAAGCCTTAATCACCGTTTCATCGGTTTCGAGATAAGGCCCCTCAATCAAATCAATACAATAGGGAACGGCAGGAAAAACAGCATCCAGGCATTCTCGAATCGATTTGGGTTTGCCCGGTAAATTTATAATCAGAGATTTATGCCGTATACCCGCTGTTTGTCGCGACAAGATTGCCGTGGGCACATATTGCAAACTGACCTGACGCATCAGCTCGCCAAACCCGGGCATCATCTTATTGCACACCGCTTCCGTTGCTTCTGGTACTAAATCCCTGGGAGCAGGCCCGGTGCCACCGGTGGTCACGATCAGACAGCAATGTTCATGATCTGCCAGATCAATTAATGTGTCTTCAACCCCGTGCTGATCATCGGGAATCACTCGGTATACCGGTTCCCAGTCAGAGATCAGATAATCTTTCAAGGTATCAATAATGGCCTGCCCAGAAATATCCTCATAAACGCCAGCACTGGCTCTATCCGAGGCAGTCACCACTCCAATTTTTATTTTCGACATATTGCTTACCCGTAAATTTTGCCAAATTATAGCAATGAACTATGATCGGAGTATGAGCAAACCCAGCGACTCCGAATTAAAAACTGCACTCACCAAAGCCATTAATATGAAAGAGCAGGGCGAGGATGAATTCTTTCTGGCGAAAACATTAATCAATCATCATTATCGAATCCGCTACCTGGAAGATCTACTGGTCATTGCGGATCGCTATATGAATCATGGCATGGCCGAACATGAACGCATGGGTTTATTACGTGCCATTGAAAAAGCAAAACAGGCAGAACAACGAACAGCAGGTAATGAACATGATGATTTTGGACTGGAATAATCCAGCCAGATAATCTGCTTATGGAATAACCACCGATTGACCCGTACCACGATGATCTGATGCGGCAGCCATAGTTAACTTCTTCTTATCCCAGATAACCATCTGCATATTGCCCCAGGTATTGTCTTCCGCCTTAAACTTGTGCCCCATGGCCGTCAGTTGTTCAATCTGTTGCGCCGATAACGCCCCCGGCTCATAAGAAATAATATCCGGCAAATACTGATGATGATATCTGGGCAGATCAACAATAGTCTGAGCATCCTCTCCCTGATTAAACGCCAGGGCACCAAGCAATACCATGGAAATTATTCGACTCCCGCCCGGTGTGCCGAGTACAGCCAGACGATTTTTGGTTTGCAGAAAAGTCGGCGTCATACTGGACAACATTCGCTTACCCGGTTGGATTGCGTTAGCATCCGCACCGACCAGTCCATACACATTAGGCACGCCCGGCTTGGCTGAAAAATCATCCATTTCATCATTTAACAACACACCTGTACCCGGCGGTACAAAGCATGATCCAAACGGATAATTTATCGATAAGGTAGCCGCCACATAATTACCCTCATGATCAATTATTGAAAAATGCGTCGTATCCGTAGCGCCATCTTTTTTCTTCATGCCCGGCAAAGCATCACTGGGTGTTGCCGCTTTTGGTCGAATGGTGGTACGTAATCCAGCGGCATAATCTTTATTTATTAATTTGGCGACAGGTACTTTTACAAAGTCCGTATCGCCCAGATATTCTGCCCGATCACGATAAGCTCTGCGCATAGCTTCGACTATATAATGCTTCTGCTGTATAGCAGACAACTTCTCTAAAGGATAAGCCGATAATTGATTAAGAATTTCCACCAGCGCCACACCACCGGATGAAGGTGGCGCCACCGACGTAATTTTCATACCCCGGTATTCAGCCTTAATAGGTTTACGTTCAATCACTTTATAATCATTGAAATCTTTTGTACTCCAGATGCCGCCCGCTTTATTAGTACCCTGAATGAGTTTATCTGCCAGTGGCCCTTTGTAAAAACCATCTGCACCTTTATCTGCGATCAGCCTGAGAGTTTTTGCAAGGTCTTTCTGTTTTATCCTGTAACCGACTGCAGGCACTTTACCTTTATGCAAAAAAATAGCGGCCGCGGCTGGTGAGCGCTTTAATTCTTTTAAACGAAATTTGGCCATATGCTGATAATGCTTATCTACAGCAAAACCTTTTTCAGCGTAACGGATAGCCGGTTGCAAACTTTTATTTAAAGGCAATTGACCATAATGAACAGCCAGATGCTCCAGTGCAGCAGGCACACCGGGGATACCCGCAGATAAAGGCCCATTCATTGATGCGCCTGTAATAACATCGCCATTCTTATCCAGATACATATCACGATGTGCATTAAACGGTGCTCGCTCACGGCCATCCAGCATCACTTCAAACTGGTCCTCTGCTCTGTGCAATAACCAGAAACCACCACCACCAATACCCGAACTATAAGGCTCGACTACCGCTAATGCGGCACTGACAGCAACAGCCGCATCAAAAGCATTACCACCGGCCTGGAGAATTTCTTCACCGGCCTGAGTCGCTAAGGGATGCGCACTGGCAATTGCCGCTGGCTGACGGGCTTGCAGCGGAAATGACGTAACAACTAATAAAAGAAACGAAAAAAGAAATTTATACATTATTGATTTTGATTATAGCAAGTCATCATATGAATAAAAAAAGCCCCGAACGGGGCTTTTATTTATTCACCTACAAGCCGTTTGTATTTTTCCATCAATTCTTCTTCACTTTCCTCATGATCAGGATCTTTAGGAATACAATCGACAGGACACACTTCAACACATTGTGGCGTATCATAATGGCCAACACACTCGGTGCATTTATTAGGGTCAATCACATAAATCTCGTCACCTGGCGAAATCGCCTCATTGGGACATTCAGGTTCACATACATCACAATTGATGCATTCATCGGTAATTATTAATGCCATTTATCACTCCCGGCTCTCATTATCTACGCATTATAACTGATAATTCTTTCGCAACACTCGGATCTACGAATTCTGAAACATTCCCACCCAGTTGAGCAATTTCTTTCACCAGCGATGAAGAAATAAAACTGCACTGTTCGGCAGGCGTCAAAAATAGTGTTTCTATGTCCGCCGCCAGATGACGATTCATACTGGCCAGCTGCATTTCATATTCAAAATCTGAAACAACCCTCAAGCCACGTAATATTACATTAGCCTGCTTGATACGTGCGAAGTCCACCAGTAATTCTGAAAATCCGCAGACTTCGATATTGGACAGGTGACCGAGCACACCACTCACCATAGCAACTCGATGGTCCAGATCAAACAGGGGGGTTTTAGAGGGATTTGCAGCCACCGCCACCACCACCTTATCAAACAACTTTGAGGCCCGCTCCACCAGATCGGTATGACCATTGGTCACCGGATCAAATGTCCCCGGGTATACTGCTATCACAGACATAGTTAATCCTGTTTTTTTCTCAGGGCGAGATAATACCCTACCTGACCGGCTTTTTTACCACGAATTATCTGCCAGTTTTGAGGTAAATCAGGTAAATCCTGATTACTGGCCGACTCTATATAAATATAGGCCTCATCCGCCAGGTGATTATTCTGCTCCAGCAAGCGACAGGCGTTTGCCAGCAAATCATCATTATAGGGTGGATCAACAAATACCACGTCATATAATCCCGATGACTTTGCTAACCAGTTGAGCGAATCCTGCTGCTCTACCTGTATATTGTCTGCTTCCAGTAATTGAATATTGCTTTTCAATACTGCACATACATTCATCTGCTTTTCCAGCAAAAGCACACTGGCAGCCCCTCGAGAAGCCGCCTCAAAACCCAATACACCACTACCTGCAAACAGATCCAGACACTGCGCCCCGGGCATCACTGCCTGCAGCCAGTTGAAGACGGTTTCCCTGACTCGATCCGGTGTCGGCCTTAAGCCTTTCTGTTCAACCACAGGCAAAATTCGACTTCGCCAACGCCCCCCAATAATGCGTATCTTTCCCGCCCTGTTATTCACTATCGACTTCAAACAACTAACTTTTGCTAGCCTGCTTGCCAACAATAACAGTAATCATTTTATCCGGATGAATTCGTCTAACCAGTGCATCGCGGATTTTATGAATATCAATGGCACGTATTTTATCGTTAAACTCCTGCAAATAGGTTAACGGCAAATCATAAAAACCGATCATCGCCAGGTACTCAACCAGTTTCCGATTACTGTCTATCCGTAAGGGAAAGCCTCCGGTAATGTTAGTTAAACTGGCCTCAAGCTCTTCTTTGGTTGGACCTTCATCGATGTATCGTTTTAATTCACTATTAATAATCTGTAATGCCTGCTCAGCCTGATCATTACGTGTTTGCAATCCCATCTGAAAAGGCCCGGGCAATCTCATCGGTAAAAAATAACTATAAACACTATAAGCAAGACCGCGTTTCTCACGCACTTCATCTACCAGTCTTGATGCAAAACCACTGCCGCCGAACGGATGATTAGCTACATACAGCGAATAATAATCATCATCTCCACGAGAGGTTCCTAGTTGACCAATTAATATATGGCTTTGGCTGGATGGAAAATCAATCTCAATAGTTTTAGATTCTGTTAATGGCTTAACATCTGAAACTTTTTCAGCACGCTGCCCAACAGGCAAATCACTCAGCAAGTCATTAATCATATTTTCTGCCTGCTGACGAGTTAAATCACCAACAATGGAAATCACTGCATTTTTCACCGTATAGTATTTTTTATAAAACACACGAAGATCAGCCACCTTTATTTTTGCCAGGCTTTTTTCAGTACCTTCCGTTGGCATAGCATAGGGATGGTCACCATACAGCGCTTTATAAAACGCTTCTTCTGCAATCGCTGATGGTGACTGCTGGTTACCCTGCACTGAAATTTTCAGGCGCTCAATTTCACGCTTAAATGCTGGCGCAGGAAAATCTGGCCTGGTTAAAATTTTATCCAGCGCCGCCAGTGCTGGCTTCAGATATTGAGCATCACTTAATGAACGCAGATTTAGCCAGGCCATATCTTTTAATGCGCCATTACTAAACTGTGCCCCGACTGCCTCAAACTGCTCTGCCAGTTGCTGAGCATTGTTACCTGCGGCACCTTCAGACATCAGACCATTAGTTAATAAGGCCACACCATAATTTCCATCATCACGTGCACTACCGGCATCAAAAACCAGGCGTAAATCAATGACAGGCAAGTCATTCGCTGGCACAAAATATACTCGCGCCCCCTTTTCTGACACCCAGTGCTGAATATCAGGCGCCGCAGATACAACACCTGTTAGCGAAAAACAAAACAGGACAAGAATATTTCTTAATTTAATGACCATGCACTGATACTCCTGCACTCTTATTTTTTGACTGGTGTTCAATTGGCAACGGATCTAAAACAGCAACCGTCAGTGTATCCCTGATTAAATATTTTTTTGCTACTGCCTGCACCTGATCGGCAGTGACTGCCTGTATGTTTTTCATATAATCCTGTTTTATTTCCCAGCCAAGATTTATAGTTTCCAGAATGCCTAATTGCATGGCCTGATAAAATACCGAGTCCTGCTCATAAATAGCGGATGACATTACTTTTGCTTTTACTCTGGCCAGTTCTTCATCACTGGGCTTCTGTTGACGTAATTTTTCAACTTCAGTCAACATCGCTGCTTCCAGTTTTTCCATAGTACTGTTTGTAGCTGGTGTACCCTCGAGTAAAAACAAGGAACTTTGCCGATTATATAAATCATAACCCGCACCCGCCTGACTGGCGATTTCCGAACCTCTGACCAGATGACGGGTAATACGACTGCCATCCCCCCCATCCAGAACACCCGCCAGAACTTCCAGTGCATAAGCTTCCCAGGGCTGCGCAGCCGTTTTTAATACCGGCACTTTATAACCCATCATCAAATAAGGTACTTTGGCTGGTGCCTTTATACTGAGGCGACGCTCACCATGCTGCCTCACTTCAGTACGGGATTTCAGCTGTGGAATCACCGATGGCTCTAACTGCGCAAAATATTTTTCTGCCAGTGCAAAAACATTTTCAGCCATAACATCACCCGCCACCACCAGTGTTGCATTATTCGGTGCATACCAGGTCTTATACCATTGCGCTAAATCATCAATGGTCATAGCATCAAGATCATCCATCCAGCCAATAATAGGCTGATGATAAGATGAATTTAAATAAGCGACCGCATTAAAATGCTCATACGCTAACGCGGTCGGATCATCATCGGTACGCATGCGGCGTTCTTCCTTAATGACTTCAATTTCTTTTTTAAACTCATTCTCATCAAGAATCAGATTGCGCATACGATCTGCTTCAAGTTTGAGACACAACTCCAGTCGATCACTGGCAATACGCTGAAAGTAGGCAGTGTAATCCTTTCCGGTAAAAGCATTCTCACTACCGCCGTTAGCAGCAATAATCTCCGAAAACTGACCGGCCGGATAAGTATCGGTTCCTTTAAACATCATATGTTCAAGCGCATGAGATACACCGGTAATTCCATCATATTCATAACTACCACCGACCTTATACCAGACCTGTGACACAACCACGGGTGCCCGGTGATTTTCCAGCACCAGGATTTTCATGCCGTTACCTAAGGTACGCGTCTGTACAGCAGCATCTGCATTTTCAATCTGCAGATTATCCTGCCTGACCCCCTGCTGACAGCCCTGCAAGAGCAACAACAACCCTGTAAAACCTGTAATGAATGCGTTAAACCGCATAATTCCCCCAGAGATGATTAATTTTTACCCAGTGACTACGACTAAAATAACTGATACAAGGTTCCACGAAGACTCTACCCATTTCAGTTTAAAGAATTTTGGTCGCGACAATGCTAAGATATGTGACTTCGATATTTAGCCATAAAAAAATTTAACTTGCCATGTTTGGGTTTTTACGTAGAAAAAAAGACGCTTCACAGGATGCTGCTGACACGACTGATGTCATCCCGCCAGCTATTGAATCTACGGAAGATGACACAAGACAAGACAGTCATCAGGAAACGTCAGACGCCACCTCGACTGCCATCGAACCAGCAGAAGACGCGTCAATAAAAGGTCCGCAGGATACGACCGACACACCGCACCTGAGTCCCTCCGCCGTCAAAGCCGAAAACAAGGACTCTCATAAAAAAGGCATGTTTCGCAGCCTGCGGGATCGCCTGAGCAAAACTCGTCAGAATCTTACTGATGGCATGGCCGATCTGGTTCTTGGCAAGAAATCCATTGATGATGAATTACTGGAAGAACTGGAAAACAGATTACTTATGGCCGATGTCGGCGTAGAGGCAACGACTAAAATCATCACCGATTTAACCAAACGTGTTGCCAGAAAGGAACTCCATAACCCGGAAGCCCTGTTCAATGCACTCTGCGATGACATGATTAATATACTCAGCAAATGTGAACAACCTCTTGTAACAGAGCACCATTCGCCTTTTGTGATTCTGGTCGTGGGCATAAATGGCGCAGGCAAAACAACCACGATAGGCAAACTGGCACGAAAATTTCAGAATCACGGCAAATCCGTCATTCTGGCTGCAGGTGATACCTTCAGGGCAGCCGCAGTTGAACAACTTCAAACCTGGGGTGAACGCAACAATATACCGGTAATAGCCCAGGGTACAGGTGCCGATTCGGCCTCTGTTATTTTTGACGCCATTGCCTCTGCAAAAGCAAAAAATATCGATATCGTCATTGCCGATACTGCGGGACGATTGCACACTCAGTCGAACCTGATGGATGAGCTGAAAAAAATCAAACGCGTCATGACCAAACTGGATGAAGCCGCGCCCCATGAAACTCTACTGGTGATGGATGCGGGTTTTGGTCAAAATGGTCTGATTCAGGCTCAGCAGTTCAATGATGCACTGGGGCTCACCGGACTCACACTGACCAAGCTGGACGGTACTGCCAAAGGTGGCATTGTATTCGCAATTGCTGAAAAACTGGGCCTGCCCATACGCTATATTGGTGTCGGTGAAAACATAGAGGACCTTCGGGAATTCAATTCCAGTGACTTTGTTAATGCACTGCTGGATAAGGAATAATTCTATTGATTACCTCAAGCCACTTGCCTTATTACACCCATAGGGCAAAATAAACAGCAATGATTCATTTTGATAATGTTAACAAGCGCTATCCCGGCGGTCATGAAGCACTGATCAACTTAAGCTTCCACATACCCCGTGGCCAGATGGCTTTTCTTACCGGGCATTCGGGCGCGGGGAAAAGCACATTACTCAAACTCATTGCACTGATTGAAAGGCCCAGCCGGGGCAATATTCTGCTCGACGGTATCAATCTGAGCCAGATCAAAAACAGCAAGATCCCCTATATTCGTCGCAATATTGGCATTATTTTTCAGAACCATCATCTACTCTACGACCGCACAGTATTCGATAATGTTGCCTTGCCATTAATTATCGCCGGTTATACGCATAATGAAGTTGGCAAACGGGTCAGAGCTGCACTGGACCAGGTGGGCCTGTTAAATAAGGAAAAAGTCGCGCCCATAACCCTTTCCGGCGGAGAACAACAACGAGTAGGCATTGCCCGTGCCATTGTCCACAAACCAGGACTGTTACTGGCTGACGAACCCACGGGTAATCTTGATCCTGAATTATCACGAGAAATTATGGAACTGTTTGCACGTTTCAACCAGGTTGGCGTCACGGTTTTAATTGCCAGCCATGACCTGGACTTAATTGGCCAGATGCAGCGCCCGGTTATCAGCCTGAAAGATGGCCTGCTGGTACATGATGATTTAGCGGAGATGACCAGCCATGGCTAAATTCGAGTCATCCAATCAGGTCGCCCGAAACTCACCTGTCAAAGCCTATTTCATTCATCACATACGCACTCTAATTTCCAGCCTGGGGTTTCTTACACGTAATGGCCTCTCAACCGTTATGACCATGACCGTCATTGCCATTGCGCTGGCCCTGCCATCAGGATTATATGTATTTTTAACCAATATCAGTCATGTCAGTGTCGGCTGGGATAACAGTGCACAGATTTCTTTATTTTTAAAATCAGATGTTACCGAAAAACAGGCACAACAACTGGTCAAAAAACTTAATCTGTATGAAGATATCAAAACAGTAAAACTGATTCATAAAGATGATGCACTGGAAGAATTTCAGCGCATTTCAGGCTTCGGTGAAGCACTGGAATCTTTAGGCAAAAACCCGCTACCCCATGTAATAGCCGCCCAGCCCAAAATCGACCCGCAACGAGCAGACAAAATACAACACCTGCTTAAAGAATTACGCAACCTGAAAGAAGTCGACATAGCCCAACTGGATCTACAATGGGTGAAACGCCTGTATTCTATGCTGGAAATAGCTCACAGAGGCATCTGGGTCATATCTGTCCTGCTGGCACTGGCCGTTTTACTGGTGGTTGGCAACACTATACGACTCGACATTCAAAATCGTCGTGCCGAAATTGAAGTCACCAAATTAATTGGTGCCACCAATGCATTTATTCGACGACCCTTTTTATACTCTGGTCTGTGGTATGGCCTGAGCGGGGGCGTCCTGGCATGGATACTGACCAGCATCTCGATTGGATTAATGGAAAACTCGGTTGAACAGCTTGCCAGCCTGTACAACAGCGGCTTTCAACTGCAGGGGCTTTATTTTAATGAAGCCATGACACTGATTGGGTTTAGTTGTAGCCTTGGACTTCTGGGCTCATGGATAGCTGTCAGTCGTCATCTTCATGAAATTGAACCCAGTTAACTCAGCTATTACGGATTCTTTCTCAGCCTTACACAGCTATAATCCCAGTATACACATAATCAAACCGTTTGAAGAAACCATCAGCTTTGACACGCATCATACTTAAGAGCAAAACAAATACTGAAATGCAGTCCCACATGAATATTCCAAAAAAAGTGTTACTGATTGATCACTCAAGTACTGCACTTGCGATTATTAGCCGACTAATAATCCAGGAAATCGACCATGTGACGGTTGATATACAGACATCGAGCATTGCAGCTCTCGACTCATTAAAACTGGAAAAGTACGACCTCATTACTATGTCGCGCAATTTACCCGATATGGAATGTGAAAAATTTATAGAAAAAATCCGCATTGACATGCATATCCGCCATACCCCGATCATTGTGATTTCTGGACAGAATATGGGTGCACTTGAAGAACAGGTCGCCTGTCACTACGTCAATGGCTACTTTGACAAAAACCTGGGCCAGGAAAAACTGGTTGAATATATAAAATCATTTCTCACCGTTGAGCTACCGAGCACGACCCGAACTGGCAATATTTTATATGTTGAAGATAGCCCAACCGTTGCTCAGGTCGTTAAAAGCATGCTTACCAAACATGGCCATAATTACCTGTTTGCCAGCAATGCCGAAGAAGCGCTGGATCATCTGCGTAGATCATTCACAGGAAGCCATATTCAACCATTTGATCTTTTATTAACCGATATACAACTTGAAGGCCATATGTCAGGTACAGATCTTATGCGTGAAGTACGTCATGGACTGGGGCTGACACCAGAGCAGCTTCCTATTCTGGTTACGACATCTAATAATGAAAACAATGACAAAATCCTCAATCAGATATTTGCGGCGGGTGCCAATGACCTGCTTGAAAAGCCGGTTCAGGAAGCCCTGTTCATTGCCCGAATGAACAACCTGCTCAGACTCAGACATCAATACCTTATCATAAACTCTTGATTTACAAGCATTTAATATCAAGCACGGCTTTACAGACGCGCCTTATCCTTCTATCTGTCTTTGCTGAACCAAAACAAGAATTAGCACTCTAAGATTTTGAGTGCTAAAATACACCCAAATTTAGAAATAGCGGAGTTCATATGACAAACGAACTGATTCTTACTGGCAATCATCTACCCATTAGTTGCGGTGGACTGGATCAATATATCCAGAAGGTCAATAACATTCCAATGCTGACGGCTGAGGAAGAATATGACCTTGGAACACGTTTGCAAGATCAGGGCGACATAAAATCAGCACAACGTCTGGTTATGTCTCACCTGCGTTTCGTTGTCCGTATTGCCCGCGGTTATCAGGGCTACGGTCTTGCTCTCGCAGACCTGATCCAGGAAGGTAACATCGGACTGATGAAAGCCGTTAAGCGATTCAAGCCAGATCGCCAGGTACGACTGGTTTCATTTGCGGTTCACTGGATTCGTGCCGAAATACATGAATTTGTGTTACGTAACTGGCGCATCGTTAAAATTGCGACCACAAAAGCCCAACGCAAATTATTTTTTAATTTACGCAGTTCAAAAAAACGTCTTGGCTGGTTCAGCAATGAAGAAGTAAACGATGTTGCTAAAGACCTTGGCGTAAAACCTGAAACTGTCCTACAGATGGAAGCTCGATTAAGCAACTATGATGTCGCGTTTGATGGCACAGATGATGACGATGATGAAAGCTTTGTTTCACCAGCCACCTATCTTGCCGATCAGAAAAATGACCCTGCAGCCCAGTTAGAAAAAGATGACTGGAAAGAACAGCAATTACAAACTTTATCTGACTCAATGAAAAGTCTTGATGATCGTAGTCGTGATATTTTAATGTGTCGCTGGCTGGACGATGATAATAAAGCCACACTTCATGATCTGGCAGAAAAATATAATGTTTCTGCTGAACGAATCAGACAGCTGGAAAAAAATGCCATGAATAAATTAAAGGCATCACTTGAAGCCTGATAATTCACCATTGACATATAGCCAATAAAAAAAGCAGCCCAGGCTGCTTTTTTATTTCAGTTTTCTAATGAACAGATCCAAAAGATAAATCATTACAGTTTGGCGGCAATGGAATGCCTGCATATTTACACCCCTGAGCCACCGGCCCACGTGGAAACAGCTGATATAATCGACGCTTCCCTTCCCATTTACCAAACTCATACTCGAGCACATTAAGAAGTGTTCGCGCGTTATAATCACGACCATTCTTATCATAATATTTTCTTAAATACCGAATAACTTCCAGATGCTCAGCTGTCAGCTCCATGCCATCTTCACTGGCATATTTTCTGGCCACATCTTCCGACCAGTTATCCAGCTCTATTAAATGACCTTTTGCTTTTGACTCTTTTTCTTGAATTACGTTAGACATTTTAATCTCCATTACATAAACGAGGGGAGTTTCACTACTATATAGAGTAATAGTGGGGCCATATAAAGATAAGTTCAAACAATGTAATAATAAATTTTTTTATACGCCAGGCCGCAAAAATAAAAAACAATAACTATCAACAATAATTATTACGGTTATTTTTTTATAACCATTTTTCATAATTCAAAAACATCCTGTTTTACATAAAGTTAAACAAATGCAAATAAATCTCCCAGAAATAAACCCTGTTTTTTATATTACTTAATACAAATAATCGCCATAGATTCAGTTTATATTAGCAACCCCTGCTATTGTTATTTTTTTATCAATTTAACATTTTCAACGGGTATCTGGATTTCACCTCCCAATCTTCTGCCTGACATTTTGTCTGATTTCCAGGCATGACCATAAAGAATCTCAAAACTGGCTGGTAAACAATCGTTTTGTCTAAACATTTCATACTGAGCAATAACTTTCTGTAATTTCCCGGGCGTTAACAAGCCCTTCATATTTCTATTAACAGGGGTATTGGCGCCTATTTTTTTTAAATCTGTCATCACAGTCATTGCATCATCATAGGTCAATGTCATCATATCCATATCCATGACCGGCTCTGCAAACCCTGAGGCGAGAAGACTATCACCAAGATCATGCATATCAATAAATTCATTAACGTGCATAGCCTGATCCACAACAGACCAGCTATGACGTAATTCTTTAAGGGTATCCGGGCCAAAAGTCGAAAACATCAACAACCCGCCGGGACGGAGAATTCGCAAAAACTCCTGAAACACTTTTTCTGGATGACACCATTGGAGCATCAGACTGGAAAAAATCAAATCAAATGTATTGTCTGCCAATGGCAAGCGTTCTGCATCTGCGCATAATAAACCCGGCTTTCTAAAAATCCCGCCTTTTTTCTTGGTTTGCCTTAACATCGACACAGACAGATCCATTGCAATAACGGCCGATGATTTATAATATGACAACAATCCTTGTGTACCCCATCCCGTACCTGCTCCTGCATCAAGAATCATTGCTGGTTTATTCTTTATCCAGGAGAGCCGTTCCAACATACGAGCACATACTTCTTTCTGCAATACAGCAGAAGACTCGTAACAACTCGCCCTGGAATTAAAATGTTTTTGAATGCGTTTCTTTTCTGAATTTATCACAACTATTAAACAACTTTTTTTACTGATGAAATGAGTTTTTCGCTAAACTGATCCAGATGCGACAAGAACGGAGCATGCGCCGCTTTTTCTATGACAACAATTTCTATCTGTGAATTATATTTTTGCAGCACACCAGCCAGAGATACTTTTACTAACGCATCTTTATCACCCAGAATCCAGATTACTGGCATTTTTAGATTAATCAACTGATCTCTTATATCAACTGTCTTGAGTAATTTTAAACCTGCTTCAAGCGCCTGCACATTAGCTGGCGGCATTGCCAGTATTTTTTTTCGTAATTGCCTTAGGATTTGTCTTCCACTCTCAGACCCCTGGACCTGGAGTGACAAAAATCGCTGAATGGTTTCAATAAAATTATTTTCCAGACTTGCCGCGAACTCATCAAACACAACAGCCTTCATTCCATATAACCAGTCTTCTTTATAAATAAAACACGGAGAGTTAGCCACCAGCATTATTGCTTTAACTTTTTCAGGGTAATCCAGAGCCAATTGACTCACCACCATGCCGCCCAATGACCAACCTACCCAATAAGCAGGCTCATTGACCATTTCGGCACATGCCTCTACAAGGTCACTCAATGTTAAAAAACCTGACTGAACATTAGTTCCATGTCCCGGTAAATCGATACAGACGGGCTCTATCCAGTCTGGCAATGAATCAACAACAGGCTGCCATATTGCCTGATTCATACCCCAGCCATGAACAAACACGCATTTTATTTTTACTAAACTCATAAACTTGTCTTTACCCAAAACCACTGACAATGGTAAATTTCAGTTTCCTTAAAAAAGTAGTGTTTAAGTGGATACTCTTCAACAGCCTATTATACTGATTATTGGATTCGCACTGTTTGCTTATTTGCTCGGATCTATTTCGACCGCGATTATCACCTGCAAAGTTATGGGTCTACCTGATCCCAGAACGGTTGGCTCCAATAACCCGGGGGCAACTAATGTTCTACGTGAAGGAGGAAAAAAAGCTGCTGCGATTACCTTATTCGGCGATATGTTAAAAGGACTAATCCCTGTTCTTCTGGCTGTATCACTATCAGCACCTGAACCAGCGATTGCAGCGGCAGGCCTCGCTGCATTCCTCGGACATTTATATCCTGTCTATTATGCTTTCAAAGGTGGCAAAGGTGTAGCGACCTTACTGGGCGTACTACTGGGTACGCACTGGATAATAGGGTTGAGTACCATTGGCGTCTGGTTATTAATCGCCTTTACTGTAAAAATCTCATCCGTGTCGGCATTGACAGCCGCCCTGTGCGCACCGATTTTTGTCTGGTACACAACTGATTCTGAAATAATCACCATCACCACAATGATAATGACAATCCTGCTTTACTGGCGACATCGTAGCAATATAAACAATCTACTGACGGGTAAAGAAGGAAAAATTGGCTCCCGGAAATAATTATTCTTTTTGCTTTAAAATTAACTGATACACAACCAGGCATAACAAACCCAGAAACAGCAATAGCGTCTGCTCCGGGATACTTAAACCTAAAAACTGCCACTGTATTGCCGCACACTCCCCTGAGCCGGTAAACACTTTTTTAATAACATCCCATAACGGAAACACGTCCAGCATAAACGACAGGCCAGCACCACATTCTGGCACTTTATCAGCAGGCAGATGCTGCAACCAGACATGCCTTATCGCAACCATTAGCGCTGATATCACTAATACCATATTAATAGCTGCATATATACGCTGGCCTTTGCGTGCAGGGTTGTGTATTGCAGCCATCAGGAATACTGCTGCTATCGTCATAATCAAAACGCGATCAATAATACATAATGGACAGGGCGTTAAGGCAAGTACACCCTGCAAATACAACACAGCAAACAGCATGGCTACAATACAGATCAAAAAACCTGCCAGATTCAACAGCCGTGACCGTGGAAAATTCTTTTCATTTATTATCATGATATTTGACTCAACTCTTCCATAGGCCATCTGGCCCTCGCATGAATAATCAAAGGATCATACTGGCCCGCCATTAATCGCTGGCAACCCACATAGGCAATCATGGCACCATTATCAGTACAAAATTCGATTCTTGGATAAAACAGTTTTCCGCCCTGCTTTTCTACCATCACTTTTAACGAGGCCCGTAAACGCAAATTAGCCCCCACACCACCGGCAATCACCAGAGTTTTAATTCCCGTCTGCTTAATTGCACGCTGACACTTGATACGCAGGGTATCCACAACTGCTTCCTCAAATGCCCTGGCAATATTAGCCTTAGTTTGCTGCTGGTCACCTAAATCTTCAGCTACAGCAGTTTGATAAGTATTTAATGTAAAGGTTTTCAGCCCGCTAAAACTAAAATCCAGACCGGGTCGATCTGTCATCGGGCGTGGAAAATGATATATACCGGCATATCCCTGCTCAGCCAGTTTGGCCAGCACCGGACCACCAGGATAACCAAGATCCAGCAATTTGGCCGTCTTATCAAAAGCTTCACCGGCGGCATCATCGAGACTTTCACCCAGTATTTTATACTGACCCACACCCTGAACCTCAGCCAGCAAGGTATGCCCGCCAGATACCAGTAGCGCAATAAAAGGAAACTGCGGGGATGGTGATTCCAGCATAGGTGCGAGCAAATGCCCTTCCATATGATGCACACCCAGGGCCGGTACATCCAGCGCCATGGCCATGGCTCGGGCTGCCGAGGCACCTACCATGAGCGCTCCAATCAACCCTGGCCCCGCCGTATAGGCAATTCCATCAATATCCTGCTTACAAATACCCGCCTGCTGGAATGCTTTTTCAGTCAATGGCAGTAAGTAACGAATATGGTCTCTTGAGGCCAGTTCCGGCACCACTCCCCCATATTCCGCATGTAATTTGACCTGAGAATGCAGCGAATGGGCCAGCAATCCCTGCTCTGAATCGTAAATAGCGATACCGGTTTCATCGCAGGAGGTTTCTATTCCAAGTACTTTCATAATAATGGTTTTGGTAATTGTTAAAAAACTGAAGTATAATCCGCGGGTTCTACTGTACAGAATTTTTTAACTGAGTGAGAAATTAATGCCATCTGTAAAATTAAAAGATAACGAACCCTTTGACGTCGCACTGCGTCGTTTCAAACGTTCATGTGAGAAAGCCGGTATTCTAACCGAAATTCGTCGCCGTGAGGCCTACGAAAAACCCACTACAGAACGCAAGCGTAAAGCGGCTGCGGCTGTAAAGCGTCATCTGAAAAAGCTGTCTAAAGAGAAAGAGCGTTTAGTTCGCAATCCTCGTCGTCGTCGTTAATCGCGGTCTGATAATGAGCACAGCATCTTTAAAGCAACGAATTCAGGATGATATGAAAACATCCATGAAATCGGGCGATAAAGCACGTCTACAGGTTATTCGACTCATCATGTCTGCCATAAAACAGGTAGAAGTTGATGAGCGCATTGAACTTGATAATGATCGTGTTATCACTGTGCTCGATAAAATGACCAAGCAACGTCGTGAATCCGCTGATCAATACGAGAAAGCCGGACGTGATGACCTGTTCCAGCAGGAAATGTACGAAATCGGGATATTGAAAGAATTTCTACCCGCCGAACTCAGTGAGGCAGAAATTGAAACAATGATCGAGGAAGCCATTTCCAGCACCGGCGCCAGCTCCATAAAAGACATGGGTAAGGTAATGGCTCAGCTTAAACCCAAAGTACAGGGTCGAGCTGATATGGGCGCTGTCAGCGGCAAAATCAAATCGCGTCTTGACGCAGCTTAACCACTAACACTGAAGTTCTCAGCATTTTTCGGGGTGATACCATGGGAAATATCATGCAGTTCATTGATGTGCCTCGCCAGGACCCTGACAAGATCAAGGTCGAAGAGCGCCGTATTGAATTCCGTGAAATTTATAAACCGTTTGATGAACAGGCAGCAAGCTCTCAGGCGGATAGATGCCTGGCCTGCGGCAATCCATACTGTGAATGGAAATGCCCGGTTCATAACTATATTCCCAACTGGTTAAAACTGGTCGCCGAAGGCAATATCAGGGAAGCGGCCGAGTTATCTCATCAGACAAATTCATTACCCGAAGTCTGCGGACGTGTCTGCCCACAGGATCGCCTCTGTGAAGGCGCATGCACGCTGAATGACTGCAACTTTGATGCGGTCACCATCGGCTCAGTTGAAAAATACATTACAGATGAAGCACTCAAACAGGGTTGGCGCCCTGATATTTCCGCTGTGGTCG
Source organism: Gammaproteobacteria bacterium (assembly GCA_029881275.1). Taxonomy (GTDB): domain Bacteria; phylum Pseudomonadota; class Gammaproteobacteria; order SZUA-229; family SZUA-229; genus JAPHQX01. Next base: position 49,407 of record JAOUMX010000002.1, read on the forward strand.
CCACAGGTAAAAAAGTTGCTATCGTAGGTGCCGGCCCAGCAGGCCTTGGTTGTGCTGATATCCTGGTTCGCAATGGCGTCAAACCTGTCGTATTTGATAAATATTCCGAAATCGGTGGCCTGCTCACCTTTGGCATCCCTCCTTTCAAACTGGAAAAACAGGTACTCAAGACGCGCCATGAAATCTTTGAAGGCATGGGCGTTGAATTCAGACTGAATACTGAAATTGGCAAGGATCTTCCGTTTCAACAATTACTGGACGAATATGATGCCGTATTCCTTGGCATGGGCACCTACACCTATATGAAAGGCGGTTTCCCCGGTGAAGACATGGATGGCGTTTATGAAGCACTGCCCTATCTAATATCCAATACCAATACCCTGCTGGGCATCACACCCAAAGACCAGCTCATTGACATGAAAGGCAAACGTGTCGTTGTGCTAGGCGGGGGTGATACAGCAATGGACTGTAATCGCACCGCCATTCGTCAGGGTGCCGCAAAAGTTACCTGCGCTTACCGTCGTGACGAAGCCAATATGCCGGGCTCCAAAAAAGAAGTGCAGAACGCCAAAGAAGAAGGCGTGGAGTTCCTCTGGAACCGTCAGCCTGTTGAAATAGTGGGTGAAAATGGCAAAGTCAGCGGCCTTAAAGTGGTAACAACTGAACTCGGTGCGCCCGATGAACGCGGCCGTCGCAAACCCGAGCCCGTTGCTGGCACAGAAGAAATCATACCCGCAGATCATGTATTAATTGCTTTTGGTTTTCAGCCAAGTCCAGCCAACTGGTTTTCTGAATTCAATATTGAAACAGACGAGCGTGGCCGTGTAAAAGCACCCGATAATAGCCAGTTCAAATTTCAAACTGCCAATCCTAAAGTATTTGCCGGTGGAGACATGGTGCGCGGATCAGATCTGGTTGTAACAGCTATCTTTGAAGGCCGTAATGCTGCTGAAGGCATTCTGGATTACCTGGAAGTTTAATAATAAAAACATCACACGCTAAAAATGCGGGAAAATTATGTCTGAATTAAAAAACGATCGCTTTTTACGTGCACTATTAAAACAACCGGTAGACCGTACGCCTATCTGGATTATGCGCCAGGCAGGCCGCTATTTACCTGAATACCGTGCCACTCGTGAAAAAGCTGGCGACTTCATGACACTGTGTTCAACGCCAGATTTAGCCTGCGAAGTCACATTACAACCACTGGAACGCTTTGATCTGGACGCAGCCATTCTATTTTCAGATATTTTAACGGTGCCGGACGCCATGGGACTGGGTCTTTATTTTGAAGAAGGCGAAGGCCCAAAATTTGAACGCCCCGTACGCACAGAAAAAGACATTAAAAATTTACCCGTCCCTGACCCTGAAGATGAACTGGGTTATGTCATGGATGCCGTGCGCACCATCCGACGAGAATTAAATGGTAGCGTGCCTTTAATTGGCTTCTCCGGCAGCCCATGGACACTGGCCACCTATATGGTTGAAGGTGGCAGCAGCAAAACGTTTAGCACCACCAAAACCATGGCATTTGAACAACCCAAACTGGCCCATTTGTTACTTAGCAAAATCAGTGAATCTGTTGTCAGCTATTTAAATGCACAGGTAGCCGCAGGCGCGCAGGCATTAATGATTTTTGACACCTGGGGTGGCAGCTTATCTCCACAGATGTACAAAGAATTTTCTCTCCATTATATGCGTGATATTGTTTCAAAACTTACACGTGAAAATGATGGCCGCAAAGTTCCGGTTATTTTATTTACCAAAGGTGGCGGACAGTGGTTAAGCGATATTGCTGATACTGGCTGTGATGCGCTCGGCCTTGACTGGACAACGGACATTGCACTGGCACGTCGACAGGTCGGTGACCGTGTCGCACTTCAGGGCAACATGGACCCGACAACCCTATGCGCATCGCCGGACATCATTCGTCAGGAAGCCGCAAAAATACTCAAGGCATATGGAAATGGCAGCGGCCACGTTTTCAACCTTGGTCATGGCATCACGCCTGATATTAATCCTGAACATGTGAAAACTCTGGTTGATAGCGTTCATGAGCTAAGCGCGCAATATCATAAATAAGTAAAATATTATTGCGAGAAAGCCCTCGCCTAAAGCATTTGTTTTACCTATCTCGCGCTATGCCTGTTGCCGGCAGAGCTCAAAAGACTTAAATATTTTTCAGCTGAAACCACTGTCAGACTTTTCTCGACAGCATACTGGCTGACACCTGTTAAAATATTTTCTAACAAAAATTTAACACCAAACAGTCTAATATAACTTGGGCCTGATAATTAAAATAATTGTTCAGGTATAACTTCTTCTGTACCCAAATTTTCATTACCACCCGGATTTATTACAGCTTTCTGCGTTGGCACATATTCAGATCTAAATGTTTCAAATATCGCACCAGTGTCATCTTCTGTCACCAGTTCACCTGTTTTGGAATTAATACGGACAGTTGCCAGATTTTCCGGTCTTTCCATTACAGCTTCAGGCACCCCCTGCAAGGCCGTACGCATAAAATCAATCCACATTGGCAGAGCCGCTTTTGAGCCTGTTTCATTATTTCCTAATGAGCGCTGCTGCTCATCAAAACCAACCCATGCAGTTGCCACCAGCGCATGATTAAAGCCGTTAAACCAGGCATCTTTCTGATCATTCGTGGTACCTGTTTTACCTGCCAAATCGTTCCTGCCCAATGATCTTGCGCGCCTAGCTGTTCCTCTATTAATAACATCCTGTAAGATCGAATTCATAATATAAATGGTCCGCTCATCAACCACTCTCTCAGCCTGCCTGGGTAATGCCGCATCAATACCCACTTCCGTCACAATAGAATCATCAATAACCGTTTCCAGACCATGAATTTTTTTCTCAATAATCTCTTTTGATTCTAATTCAACAACCGGCTTTGCATTATTTTCCCTGGCCTGCAAAACACAGCTTACACAGGCAACATCCGGTTCCGCCTCAAACAAAACATTGCCATGTAAATCTTCAATGCGTTTTATAAAATAGGGTTTGATTCGATACCCCCCATTAGCAAATACTGCAAACCCGGTTGACAACTCCAGCGGACTTAATTCACAACTACCTAATGACAATGAAAGATCATAAGGCAAGGAATCTGGATCAAACCCAAAACGACTGGCAAAATTAACCGCATACTTGAGACCAATTGATCTCAACAATCGTATTGAAACAAGATTTCTGGAATTGGTTAATGCTTCTCGTAATCGTGTTGGCCCAAAAAACTTTCCACTATAATTTTCCGGTCTCCACATACCCTCTAATGCAGGATCATGAAACACCACTGGAGCGTCATTAATAATTGATGCAGCCGTGTAACCCCTTTCCAGTGCAGCTGTGTAAATAAAAGGCTTAAAACTTGAACCTGCCTGTCTTTTAGCCTGAACAGCACGATTAAATTTACTACTATAAAAATCAAATCCACCAACCAGTGCTTTTATAGCGCCATCATTAGGCACCAATGATACCAGCGCACCCTGAACTTCAGGTATCTGACCGAGACGCCAACGGTTATCATCATCACGATAGACGCGTACCATATCTCCAACGGCAAGAATTTCACCTGCCGTTTCTGGCGGTGAACCCTGAGTATTCACATCAATATAGGTTTTAGCCCATGAGAGCGCATCCCAATCCAGACTGATCAGGCGCCCACCTTTCATATACACACGAGCCTCCTGCTCATTCACTTCTATCACCAGAGCAGCCATCAGGTTACCATGATTACTCTTTATAGACAGAGCCTGCTCCCAATCATCCGCAGTCTCTTCACCTGTTAATTCAATACGCGCTTCTGCACCTCTAAACCCGTGACGCTGATCATAAGCCATCAACGAATTCTGAAAACTCTGGTTAGCAGCCTGTTGTAAACGGGCATCAATGGTGGTTACAACTCTCAAGCCCCTGTTATAAGCATCTTCACCAAATTGCTGAGATATTTCTGCCCTCACCATTTCCGCAACATAATGGGCCGATAATTCTATTGGTGAATCATGCAAGCCGGCGGTAACGGCCTGAGCCCGTGCCCAGCGATATTCAGGTTCCTGGATAATCCCTAAATCCAGCATACGCTTTAATACATAATCACGTCTTGTCAGTGCTCTATCGGGATTAATGACAGGATTATAGGCTGATGGTGCTTTTGGCAATCCTGCTATCATAGCCATCTGAGCAAGATCCAGATCAGCCAGTGCCTTACCATAATAAACCTGACTGGCGGCAGCCACACCATAAGCCCGATTACCCAGGTATATCTTGTTCAAATAGAGCTCTAAAATTTGATCCTTACTCAGCGCCTGCTCGATTTTCATCGCCAGGAATATTTCATTCAGCTTACGTGCATAGGTTTTTTCACTGCTAAGATAAAAATTTCGTGCCAGCTGCATGGTAATAGTACTACCCCCCTGACCGCGATCCCCGGTTTTGATCATATGCATAACCGCTCGCAGAATACCCTGATAGTCAACGCCGGGATGCTCATAAAACCGATCATCCTCTGCTGCGAGAAAAGCCTGTTTTAACAAATCAGGTATATCCTTAAGCGCCTTGGGCGATCGCCTTTTCTCCCCATATTCTGCAATTAATTGACCTTCTGCACTGTAAATACGCAAAGGCACCTGCAATTGAATATCACTCAAACCTTCAATTGATGGTAACTGGGGTAATAAATAGAGATAAACGGCTACCAAACCGGCGAGACCAAGCGCAAAAGCAGCTACTGTCATTTTCAGCCCTGTTCGCAGGACAACTAACATTTTTTGCATACTATTATTTCTTCTCTAAAAAGAGATTTTTATACCTAAAAAGTAAAAAGCCAAACCGAATATTCAGACACAAATCAACTATGATTAATTCAATTGCAGAATTATAAAGGGTACAGGCATCAAACGACTCACTAAAAGTCATTAAAATCATGCTGAATTTGAGCCACTCGACAATTATTACAAAATTATAGCCCTTGAAAGGCAGCCAGGCGACAGTAATTTTAAAAATAGGCTAGTATTATTCGATACTTGCGGCTAATATTTAATGCAAATTTGCATAAAAGAACTATAACTACCTATGTGCAATGGAATAAGAGGAAAATAAGGTGTTTCAACTGAAACGCAAACAAAAGCCAATACTTGGTATAGACATTAGTTCGACATCAGTCAAACTTGTTGAGCTGTCACGCTCTGAAAAAGGCTACAAAATAGAAAGCCTGGCCGTGGAACCATTGCCAGCCAATGCTGTGGTAGAAAAAAATATTCAGGATGTTGAGGCGGTCGGCGAAGTCTTGTCCAAAGCCCTCAAAAAATCAGGAACCAAGTGCAAACTGGCCGCTCTGGCCGTGGCTGGATCAGCGGTTATCACCAAAGTCATCACTATGCCATCGAGTCTCAGTGACAGCGAGATGGAAATGCAGATCGAACTGGAAGCTGACCAGTACATTCCTTATCCATTAGAAGAAATTAATCTGGATTTTCAAGTACTTGGCGAAACAAAAAACAACCCCGAAACCGTCGATGTACTACTGGCTGCGTCAAGAAGTGAAAATGTTGAATTACGAACAGCGGCAGCTGAAATAGCCGGACTGACAGCCAAAATAGTTGATGTTGAAGCCTACACCATCGAAAACGCTTCGAGCATGCTGCAAACCGGTAGCGCTGTTTCAAATAAAGAAAACAAGGGTGAAGATAACGAGGACGAAGAGAAAGAGCCTTTTGTTCTGGCCATTCTTGATGTCGGCGCAACCATGACCAGCCTGAATGTCATTGAAGACGGCAACCTTATCTATACACGTGAACAGGCTTTTGGCGGCAAACAGCTAACTGAAGAAATCATGCGCCGCTACGGACTTGCCTATGAAGAAGCGGGTCGACTGAAAAAAGTAGGCGGCTTACCCGATAACTACATCCCGGAAGTCCTTGAACCCTTCAAAGAAACCATGGCTCAACAGGTCAGTCGATTTCTGCAATTTTTCTATACTGCAGGTCAACACCACTCGGTTGACATGATTGCCCTGGCAGGCGGTTGCGCATCTATTCCCGGTATAGATGAATTAATTGAATCACAGCTGGACGTAAAAACCATTATCGCCAATCCCTTTGCAAACATGGAATTGTCTGGAAAGGTAAATGCTCAGGCTTTAAGTAATGACGCACCTGCACTAATGATTGCCTGTGGCCTTGCCTTAAGGAGCTTCAGCTAATGGCAACTCATATTAACCTGCTACCATGGCGCGATGAACTGCGTGCAGAACAAACCAGACAGTTTGTATCGCTCACTATTATCTCGGTTATTTTTACTCTGGCGATAATATTACTAATACACGCCAACCTGGAACGCTTAATCAGTTTTCAAGAACAAAGAAATCAAATTTTGACTGATGAAATCAAGAAACTGGATAAAGAACTGGAACAAATAAAAGACCTGGAAGATACAAAAGAAAAATTACTCTCTCGCATGGAGATCATTCAGTCATTACAACAAAAACGTCCTCAAATAGTTCATCTATTTGATGAACTGGTTAGATCAGTACCTGAAGGTTTGCATCTGGATTCAATTAAACAATCTGGTGAATCGCTAACCATTATTGGCATGGCAGAATCCAATGGGCGAGTATCCGCATATATGCGTAATATTGACGCATCTGACTGGATGACAAAACCTCGCCTGACAGTAATAGAAAGCAAACGAAAAGACGGTCGTGGTAGTGAATTCACACTCACAGCCTCTCAATCATCACCTAAAGATGTAGAAGAGGAAAAATAATAATGGATATTAAAAAAACATTAGACAAAATTAATGAAATCGATTTAAGTCAGTTAGATGTTAATGACATTAAAAAAATCGGTTCCGCACCTGCACCTGTAAAAGTTATTGCCATATTGCTTGTATGTCTGGCTGTTGGCGGAATTGGTATCTGGCAGGACACCATGAAACAACTTGATGCCCTGAAAAAAGCCGAAGAAGAAGAACTGACCTTAAAGCAAACTTTCGATTTCAAACAAAGCAAAGCGGCAAATCTGGACGCTTATTCACAGCAACTGGATGAAATGAAACGCTCTTTTGGTGCATTACTAAGACAGCTACCCAACAAAACCGAAATTGAATCTTTACTCACCGATATTTCACAAACAGGTATTGCCAGCGGTCTTGAAATTGAGTTTTTCAAACCTGAAGGATTAAGCCCAAAAGAATTCTATGCAGAATTCCCAATCAAACTCCGCGTCTCCGGCCGTTTTCATCAATTTGGAAAGTTTGTTAGTGGTGTTGCAGCATTGCCTCGAATAGTAACCATGAGAGATATTACCATCCAGCATCCTCAGGACCAGAAAACTGGAGTAAAACTGGTAATGGAAGTTACTGCTGTAACTTATCAATATCTCGATGAGCAAGAGGACGTTTAAACGATGCGGACTTTGCCTAAACACATTACAAAGAAAATACTGGCAATAGGATTAATCGCCATTACCAGTAGTTGCTCAAGAGACAACACTGATCTTTATACATTTATTGAACAAACAAAATCAAAACATGTTGGTAGCGTACAACCATTACCACAATTTAAGCCGTATAAAAACTTTACTTATTCAGCCGCTGATTTAAGAGACCCATTTGAAGCAGCTTTTGAAGAAGAAAAAGACAACGCCTCAGAATCCAGTCTACGACCTAATATTCAGCGACCAAAAGAACCACTTGAGTCATTTCCTCTGGATACTTTACGAATGGTCGGCATACTGGAGCAGAATGAACAAATTTGGGGACTAATAAAAGACCCGAACAATGTGGTTCACCGAATTCAGGCAGGTAACTACGCTGGTCAGAATGAAGGTCAAATCATATCAGTAACAGAACAACAAATAGATCTAATTGAGATAATACCAGATGGTCTCGGTGCATACATAGAACGTGAAGCATCCCTGGCCATTGGGTCTGATTGAACATTACGGAGTCATCATGAACAAGACACATCAACTGATGCAATTCATGGCAAAGAAATTATTTAAAATTTCTCTAACTATACCAGTTTTATTATTTTGCCTGAACGGTGTTGCAGCAGCAGAGCCTAATGCGATACGCGATATCACCTATAATTCTTTGCCCGGCAATAGAATACAGATTCATATCGACTTCAATCAGTCCGCAGAAAAACCTTTAAGTTTTACTATCGATAATCCTGCAAGAATTGCCTTTGATTTCAATAATACAATCAGTCAACTTGAACAGCGCAAACTACCTATCGGTCTTGGCATAGCGCAATCGGTAACAACCGTTACCGCCAAAGAAAAAACTCGCGTTATTCTGAACCTTACCGAAACTGTTCCCTATCAAATCACAACTAATGACAAACGTGTCTCTATTATATTAGACAGCGAAGGTACCGATACCATTAGCACGGCGAAATACGCAGACTCTCAGGGAAGATTTTCATCCGGTGAAAAAGCTGTTTCTAAAATTGATTTTAGACGAGGCGAAAAAGGCGAAGGCCGCGTCATGATTGACTTAACAGATGCCAGCATTCCTATGGATATCACCGAGGAGTTTGGCAAGATTGTAGTGACATTTGTAAACACCAATTTATCAAAAGAACTTCATCAACGACTGGATGTACTGGATTTCGCCACACCGGTAAAAGCTATCGACAGCTTTATTCGTGACGGCAACACACGCATAGAAATCGAAGCCAGTACACGTGACTTCGAACACCTTGCTTACCAAACCAATAAAACCTTTACTATAGAGCTTATTCCTGTATCCAAGGAAGATCTGGAAGCATTGCAAAAAGCAAAATTTGGTTACACTGGCGAACGTCTGTCATTAAATTTCCAGGACATTCCCGTTCGTGCCGTATTACAATTAATTGCCGACTTCACCGGACTTAATGTTGTTGTCAGTGACTCAGTCGATGGCAATCTGACTTTACGTTTAAAGAATGTACCCTGGGATCAGGCATTAGCCATCATCCTGAAAGCAAAAGGCTTATCCAAACGTGAATCAGGCAATGTTATTTTAATTGCCCCCAGCGAAGAAATTGCTGCCCAGGAAAAACTCGATCTGGAAGCACAACAACAGGTTGTTGAGCTGGCACCATTAAGAACCGCTTTCTTTACCATTAATTTTGCCAAAGTGTCAGACTTGTCTGCCTTATTTACTGCCACAGGCGGAGAAGGCGAAGAAGCATCAACAAGCATTTTATCGCCAAGAGGCAGTGCCATTACTGACCAGAGAACAAACACGATTATTATAAAAGATACGGAAGAAGTTATTTCAGAAGTAAGACGTCTGTTAACAAAACTTGATGTCCCTATTCGCCAGGTGTTAATCGAATCACGCATTGTTATCGCAACTGATGACTTTAAAAAGGAAATGGGCGTAAGATTTGGTACCAATAGTGTTTCTGCAAATGGCACTGATGGTATAAGCGCCACATCAGGCACCTTCAGCGGCACTAGCTATGTATCAAATCAGGCGCTTGATAATCTGGTAAACACAGGCACAACCCTGCCTGCGACTCCAGCTCTTGGTACGGATCGATTAAATGTCAATATGCCTGTTACCGGTGCGGCCGGCAGTATTGCATTTACCATTTTATCCGGTGGCAATTTACTCGACCTGGAACTGTCTGCACTTCAGGCAGAAAACAATGGCGAAGTGGTTTCCAGCCCACGCGTCGTCACGTCTGACCGTCATGAAGCCTTTATCGAACAGGGTGTAGAAATACCTTATCTTTCTGCAGCTTCTAGTGGTGCCACCACGGTTGAATTCAAAAAAGCGGTACTCAGCATAAAAGTAACCCCACAAATTACACCTGATGACCGGATCATTATGGATTTACAGGTTAATAAAGATGCTGTCGGTGAAGTCTTTAGTGGCATCCCCAGCGTTGACACCCGTGAAGTTACCACACAGGTACTGGTTAACAACGGTGACACCATTGTGCTGGGCGGCATATATGAAACCGAATCACGTGATGAACTGGACAAGGTACCATTTTTAGGCGACCTGCCCCTAATTGGCAGCCTGTTTAGACATTCACTGGAATCAATTCAAAAGCAGGAACTGTTGATATTTGTTACGCCGAAGATTCTTAAAGAATCATTATCACTCTAAGTCGACGTGACTGTTATCAGGAAATTATTATTATGAATAAGATCGCTTTACTTACATCATTAACTGTAACTATCTCTGCTTTGATGACAGGCTGCTCCAATAGTGATGTCAGTCCTTTCGCGAAAGGTGGCGGATATTCAACAAACATTATCTCTTCAACAAATTTTGGTATTACTGCTAGCGAACTTAATCCACAGGTTCTGGAGTTCACTATTGGTAGCATCCCCGTTACCAGTGACACAACGGCCAACTGGAATGACCTTGTAAGTACAACATCACCAGTAGAAAGTGAGATTACCGTCACTGCAGCTGATAATAATGGTGCTTTAGTCAGCTCTGGAACTGTCTACTTTGCCACACAATATGGAATATTAAGTGCACCATCCTGTCAAATCGTTGATGGCCGCTGCTCTGTTACCTGGCAAAGTATTGCGGATATATCATATTTATATATAGACCCCACAACAATAGACATAGTAAATAACATTACCGCATGGACAAATGGTGTCGAAGGATTTATCGATCTAGATGGAGATGATCGTTTATCCGACAGCGAAGCTTTTTTTGATACAGAAGAGCCTTACCTGGATAGAAATGACAATGATACTTATGATGCCGCAACAGATGACACCATAATTAATACCATTCATGCAGGCGCTAATGGCGTTTATGACGGCCCAGCATGTGATGTTACTACACGATCAGACTGTGGAAGTTCTGGATTAAAACCCATATTTGCAACTGTAAGATTAAGACTCAATTATGAAGGCAGCACACCTGCCTTTGCAGTCACTATTGACACTCCTGCCAATGCAGCAAGTTTTGCATCTGGTGCCAGCATTAGCTTTTCGGCAACAGCAACCGATCCAGAAGATGGCAACATTACTGGTTTAAATACACCTCTTACAGGAAACAATATCGTCTGGAGTTCTGATCTTGATGGAGTATTTGGCACATCAAGCAATAACGTAGTCACTAATGCTCTGGTTACAGTTGGCACACACACTATCACGGTCACTGCTACAGATAGTAATAGCAATACAACTACTGCCACAATAGTGATAACAATTACATAAGGGTAATCAATAGTTTATTCATTAGCCTCTCTATTATTAAAAAAACAAAGAGGGGCACCTGGACTATAATGACCAAAACTAACATCTTCCTCATCGGCCCCATGGGTGCAGGCAAAACCACCATGGGGCGTCAACTTGCCAGAAAACTCCATTTCCAGTTCTACGATAGCGATCATGTTATTGAAGAGCGCACCGGTGCCGATATTCCTCTGATATTTGAAAAAGAAGGCGAAGATGGCTTTCGCAAAAGAGAGCAGCAGGTTATTGACGAATTAACTCAAATGGATAATATCGTGCTTGCCACGGGCGGCGGTGCGATTTTATTGCCAGAAAATAGACAGAACCTCAAAAACAGAGGTACGGTTATTTACCTGCACAGTCATATTGAGCACTTAATCGAACGCACCCGACACGATAAAAACAGGCCTTTATTACAAACCAATGATCCTGAAGCCAAACTCAGGGAATTAATGAAAATCCGCGAACCATTATACAAGGAAACCGCTGATATCATTATTAATACCGGGAAAAAGTCGATTCGGTCAGTAATAAGCGCTATTCTTGATAAATTACAGTCTAAGAAGAAAATTAAACACTAATGATTTCATTAAAAGTTGATCTCGGTGAACGCAGTTACCCCATCCTTATCGGTAAAAACCTGCTTGATAAAGAAGGCTTGCTGCAACAGTATATTCCCGGCAATAGCGCACTGATTGTTAGCAATGAAACTGTAGCCCCACTGTATCTGGACAGAGTGGTTAACTCACTCAAAAATATCAATGTTAAAACCCTGGTTTTGCCCGATGGTGAAAAATATAAAAACCAGGACACGTTAAACACCATCTACGACTGTTTATTAACCAACCGACTCGATCGCAATACCACACTTATCGCATTAGGCGGTGGTGTGATTGGTGATCTTACCGGTTTTGCAGCCGCCAGCTATCAGCGCGGCGTTCATTTTATTCAAATCCCGACTACCCTGCTTGCCCAGGTTGATTCATCTGTCGGCGGCAAGACCGGCATCAATCACCCGATGGGGAAAAATATGATTGGTGCTTTTTACCAGCCAAGAGCTGTCATTGCCGATACAGAAACCCTGCGCACGCTGGAAGACCGTGAACTTAGCTCGGGCATTGCAGAAGTAATTAAATACGGTCTGATACGTGACATCGAATTTCTTCAATGGCTAGAAGCCAACATTGATAAATTACTCAACAGAAACACCGTTGCCCTGGCTTACGCCATTGACCGCTCATGTAAAAACAAGGCCGAAATCGTCGCTGCTGACGAAAGAGAAGGTGGCCAGAGAGCCCTGCTGAATCTGGGGCATACCTTTGGACACGCCATAGAAACCGGTATGGGGTATGGTAACTGGCTTCATGGTGAAGCTGTTGCCAGTGGCATGATCATGGCTGCGCGCCTGTCACAACACCTGGGAAAAATTTCTACTGACGATGTCAATCGCGTTGTTAACATAATAGAACGCGCCCATTTACCTGTGAATGCACCTGATAAAATGTCTCCAGAAAAATTTATTGAATTAATGTCCATCGATAAAAAAGTTTCTGATGGCGTTTTAAAACTGGTGTTATTTGAATCCATTGGTAAAGCGATTATCACCAGTGATTACTCACAAGAAGCGCTTATTGAGGCCATAAAAGAAAGCTATTAAAAATTATGGATAGTGGTTACGACCCCAACAACCTGGCACCCTATGCATGCAGTGACAAAACTTCACGAGGACGGATCTATAGTGAAGCGCCACCCGTTCATCGCAATAACTATCAACGGGACAGAGATCGTATAATACATTCCGCGGCTTTCCGACGACTGGAATACAAAACACAGGTATTTGTAAATCATGAAGGCGATTTATTTCGAACCCGCCTGACACATTCACTGGAAGTTTCACAAATTGCCCGCTCCATTGCCCGCGAACTCCATCTACATGAAGACCTGGCAGAAACTATTGCTCTCGCCCATGATCTGGGGCATGCACCTTTTGGTCACGCGGGACAGGATGCGCTGAACCGCTGCATGAAAAATTACGGTGGCTTTGAACACAATCTTCAGTCATTACGGGTCGTCGATAAGCTTGAAGAAAAATACGCTGATTTTCCCGGACTGAACCTGACCTACGAATCAAGAGAAGGGATCTTAAAACACTGCTCAACAAAAGACGCCAAACAACTGGGCGATCTGGGTCAACGCTTTATTGAAAAAAACCAGACCTCACTTGAAGCACAGGCATGTGATCTTGCCGATGAAATTGCCTACAACAATCACGACATAGATGATGGCCTGCGCTATGGTCTGATCACCATCAACCAGCTTCTAGAAACAAAAATATTTCGTGATCAATACGAAGCAGTCAACAAACAACACCCTGACATTAGTCAGCGCAAACAGATTCATGAAATTATCCGCCGCATGATTAACCGCATGGTGGTAGACCTTATCGAAACCAGCAAAGCCCAATTATCCAAACTCAATTTACAGCATCCTGATGAGGCAAGAAGCCAGAAAAACTATATCATCAGTTTTAGCGAAGAAATCCGTGAACAAAACCTGGAGCTAAAACGTTTTCTAAGACAGCATCTTTATCGTCATTATCGCGTTCAGCGCATGACTAATAAAGCCGAAAATGTTCTGACTTCTTTATTTGATGCATTCATAGAAGAACCCAACATTCTTCCCCCTGAAGCAAAAAAACATTGTGATCAACTGGCAATCAAAAATAAAAAAACAGGAATAGCCAGAGGTATAGCCGATTATATTGCAGGCATGACTGATCGTTATGCCATAGTTGAATACGAAAGAATTTTTAATCCCAGACAATTATCATTTGTTAATCTCATTCCTTAACTAATGGAACATGGATAATGGCAAAAAAAGAACAGCCACAGCAAAAATTAGTATTCAGCGCTAATGCTTTAGAGGCCATGGGCCTGAGCAAACAACCTTTTATCAGTGCTGTTCTTTCTGATAATGAAATCTACCTTGATTCTGTTATTACACAACTGATTGCCTCCCTTAATCATCATATGCAATTCAGCCCTCTACTACTCATCGTAGAAGGTCCCTACGGTAGCGGCAAAACCACTTTATTTCGTTATATATCCCAATCCGACATAACCAATATAAAATTATTACCCGTTCATGCAGAAGCCTCAGATACCCTGGTTCAACTACAGCACAAAATGTCTTTTCACCTGCAGGATCTGGGTGATGCCAACCACCTGGACGACAACCTCAAACACCTGAAAACATTTGATAATATTCCTGTTCTTGTTATTGATGACGCTCACACACTCAGCGATACTGTCCTGCAGGAACTTTTTCGCTACAAAACCTTATTGCAGCAGGAAAAAGAAATTGAATTAAAAATCCTTTTAATTGCCAATCCCGGCATGTCTGAAACCATCGAAAAAATCAGCGGCCTTCAACATAATCAGCTCTATGTTCAAACCATGCCTGTTTTCACTGACAAACAGATTCTTAATTTCTGCCAGCATCGCCTTTTATCTGCGGGCTATTCTGGGCAACCATTACTAGATAAAAGTAATGCACAGCTCATCTTAAAAAAGAGCAACGGCATACCAGGAGCAATACTTGAAATAGCACTCAAGGTTATCGAAAAAAATTTAAAAAAGAAAACCAAGTCTGAACGCTCAATAAATAAACTACTGATTCCGGCCGCTGCTTTACTACTGATTAGTATCGGTGCGGGTGTTTTTTTTCTAATCTCAACACAGCCAGACAGCAGTGAACCTGTTAAATATACCGCACCGGTTATGGAGAAAACCAAGCCCGCTCCACTTGAACCCCATACAAAGCCCAAAGCAATCACACAAAAAGCCGTTGCCCGTCAACAGGCCTCAGAACAGGATATGGCTAACACCGAAGACGAAACCAGAACCGCGCCTGCTCTTGAAAAATCAGAACCGCTGACTGACAGTGATGCACTGCAATCACCAGAACAACCGGCACAACCAGAAACACCGGATCAACCACCATCACCATCCATACCTGTGATACCTGAACCACCAGAAGAGCCGGAAATTGCGGTGACCACAACGCCTCTGGTATCGGACAACGCCATCAACCTGCCAGACGAAAAAACTGACACATTGGTTGCCAGCACCGCTTTAACAAATGAGCCTAAGAAAACGCTTAAAAAAGCAGCCGAATTAGATCAAGTCATAACAGAAACAAAACCGGTAATTAAAACCAAGCCCGCCATCACCAGCGCGCCGACTTCCCACCCTGCTTTATCACAACTGGCAGCACTAGGCATGCACGACAAAAACTGGCTATTAAAGCAAAATAGCGGTCACTGGACATTACAGGTACTGGGGGCAAGAGATCCGGATACATTAGTGAATTTCGCCAGACTGCATAAACTGGGAGAAGACAGTGCCTGGTATGAAACTCAGCTCAGTGGTAATCCCTGGTATATCATCGTCTACCGTTTTTACACGGACAAAGAAATAGCGCGTAAATCCATCGATCGACTGCCTGTGGGTTTGAGACAGGCAAAACCCTGGGTTAAAAACATCGGCGACATTCATAAAGCCATTAAATAATCTTATTTAATAGCATTTCATCATGCTGCTCCAACAGCATGAACAACCCAGACGAGACGGTCGCACGAGCGGATTCAAGTGCCTTCCTGGCTCATAAATCACGATAAAGGCATGCATCATTCATCAGAAAACTGGCATGCTGATGATTCAGCGCCCCACCCCCCAGTATAGATATTTGATCATCAACCCATAGAAGGGTAAAATTTCACCCCTTTTGCCTGCTGGACCGGTTCCAGCAACTAATGAACCGCTTATCGACGGTAACACGAAATTATGAGCAACAGAATTCCAACATCTGGATTGTACAAATCGTCTTTTGAAAAAGACTCCTGTGGCTTTGGCCTGATCGCACAGATGGACGACAAGCCCAGTCACTGGCTGGTTGAAACCGCTATCCATGCACTGGCTCGCCTGACCCATCGTGGCGCTGTTGCAGCAGATGGCAAGAGTGGTGATGGCTGCGGCCTGTTAATCAAAAAGCCTGATACTTTCCTGCGTAAAATCGCTGCCGAATGCGGTATTGATCTGGATGACATCTATGCCACCGGCATGGTATTTCTGAATAAAGACCCTGCCCTGGCAGAAAAAGCCCGCCATGAACTGGATAATCAGTTAGGCCTGCTGGGTCTGAGCATCGCCGGCTGGCGCCAGGTACCCATTAACCCAGAAGCCTGTGGTGAAGAATCACTGGCCAGTCTGCCGCAAATTGAACAGATATTTATTAATGCCGCCTCAGGCATGGATCAGGACACACTGGAACGTAAACTCTACGTCGCCCGTCGGCGCACTGAAATCTTACTTGAATCAACTGACAAGGCTTTCTACATTCCCAGCCTGTCGACACGACTCATGTCCTACAAAGGACTGGTCATGCCGGAAAATCTGCCGGTTTTCTACAAAGATCTAAACAACAAAGAGCTGGCCTCATCACTGTGTGTATTCCACCAGCGATTCTCCACCAATACCTGGCCACAATGGCGTCTGGCGCAGCCTTTCCGCTATCTGGCTCACAATGGTGAAATCAACACCATTCAGGGTAATCGTAACTGGGCCAGAGCCCGCGCCTTCAAATTTGAAAGCGATCTGTTGCCTGAAATGGCCAGTCTGCGCCCGTTAGTAAACATGTCCGGTTCCGATTCCAGCTCCATGGATAATATGCTGGAAGCCTTGCTGGCCGGTGGTATCGATGTCTTCCGTGCCATGCGACTGCTGGTGCCACCTGCCTGGCAGAATGTTGAGCACATGGACCCTGATCTGCGTGCCTTCTATGAATTTAACTCTATGCACATGGAGCCTTGGGACGGCCCTGCGGGTATCGTTTTAACCGATGGTCGTCATGCCTGCTGCGCCATGGATAGAAACGGCCTGCGCCCTGCCCGTTACGTCATTACCAAAGATCGCCATATCACGCTGGCCTCTGAAATCGGTGTTTATGACTACAATCCGGAAGATGTGGTCGCCAAAGGCCGCCTCAAACCGGGCCAGATGATTGCCGCAGATACGGAGTCCGGCAAGTTACTCATGCCAGAGGATATCGATAATCAGCTGAAATCAGCTCAGCCCTATAAACAATGGCTGAACGACAACTGTAATCGCCTGGTATCCGCCCTGGAAGGTGAGCCACTCACATCTGAACCCATGGATGCGGCGACACTTAACATCTATGAAAAACAGTTCCTGGTCAGTTTTGAGGAGCGTGATCAGATTCTGCGTGTACTGGCCGAATCCGGACAGGAGGCGGTTGGCTCCATGGGTGATGACACCCCCTTCCCGGTGCTATCTACCCAGCAGCGCTCGTTATATGACTACTTCCGTCAGCAGTTTGCCCAGGTCACCAATCCACCCATTGATCCGATCCGTGAAGCGGTGGTCATGTCACTGGAAACCTGTCTCGGCAAGGAACGTAACCTGTTCAAGGAAACCGAAGATCACGCCAATCGTCTGATTATTAACTCGCCGGTACTATCCGAAGGCAAGTTCCGTAAATTAATCAGCCTGAATGACAATCCCGAATACAGCAGTGAAATCATCGACCTGTGTTTCGACAGCTCAATGAATTTAAACAAAGCCATCACCCAGATTGCCGAACAGGCCTGCAATGCAGTCAAGAATGGCAAGGTCATCATCGTACTGTCCGACCGAAACATTGGCCGTGACAAACTGGTGGTTCCAGCCCTGTTAGCCACCGGTGCGGTGCATCATCGCCTGATTGAACAGGGACTGCGCTGTGATGCCAACCTGATTATTGAAACCGCCACCGCCCGTGACCCCCATCACTTTGCAGTACTGATTGGTTATGGCGCCACTGCTGTTTACCCCTATCTGGCCTTCGAATGTCTCTATGATCTGGTACGCACCGGCGAAATCGAAAGCGACGCACTGGAAACTCTGGGTGAAAACTACCGTAAAGGTATTAACAAGGGGCTGTTCAAAATCACCTCAAAAATGGGTATTTCCACCATTGCCAGTTACCGTGGTGCTCAGCTTTATGAAATTGTCGGTCTGCATGATGAAGTGGTTAATCTGTGCTTTACCGGCACCACCAGCCGCGTTCAGGGCGCCGGATTTGATGAACTCGAAGCGGATAACCGTGAGCTGACCAAGCTGGCGTATAACACCCGTAAACAGACCTCACAGGGTGGCCTGCTGAAATATATACACAATGGCGAATACCACGCCTATAACCCGGATGTGGTGCAGAACCTGCACACCGCGGTTCGCTCCGGACGCTATGATGACTACCTGAAATATGCCAGCGTGGTCAATGAACGCCCTGCTACCGTGTTGCGTGACATGTTCCAGTTAAAATCGGACACGCCGTCTATTGATATAAACGAAGTTGAGCCGCTGGAAGCGCTGTTCAAACGCTTTGATTCTGCCGCCATGTCACTGGGCGCCCTGTCACCGGAAGCCCATGAAGCGCTGGCCATGGCCATGAATCGCCTTGGCGGCCGCTCCAACTCCGGTGAAGGCGGTGAAGATGTGGCCCGTACGGCACGGAGAAAATGTCCAAGATCAAACAGATCGCTTCCGGACGTTTTGGCGTCACACCCCATTACCTGGTGAATGCAGAAGTCCTGCAGATTAAAGTCGCCCAGGGCGCAAAACCCGGTGAAGGCGGCCAGTTGCCCGGCCATAAAGTCGACAAGATGATTGCCAAGCTGCGCTT
>JAOUMX010000040.1 GCA_029881275.1 Gammaproteobacteria bacterium
TCTACCTTCCGCTGTTGATGGTTTTATGATGGGACTGGGTTTTGCCGCAGTACTGGTTTTACTGGGCGCCATGCGCGAAGCACTGGGCCATGGCACACTGTTCGCAGATTCTCATTTAATGTTTGGCGAAATAGCCAGAAGCTGGACCATTGTGCTGGTGGATGATTATTCAGGCTTACTACTGGCTATTCTACCACCCGGAGCATTTATTGGCCTTGGCCTCATTATCGCACTTAAAAATGTAATTGATAAACGCATCAAAAAACATCAACCCGCTATCGCAATCAGTGTAAGCTCCGAGGCAGCTGTATAAGTGAATGCTCAAAAGCGGTGGGAAATCTTTACACGTTTAAAAGCAGAAAACCCCACACCGACCACCGAACTTACTTATACCACACCATTTGAATTACTGATCGCGGTTATTCTATCAGCCCAGGCAACTGATAAAGGCGTCAACAAGGCCACTGCAAAATTATTTCCCATTTCCAATACGCCCCTCAGTATTCTTAAACTGGGGGAAAAGGGACTTAAGGAATATATCAAAACCATTGGACTGTATAACAGCAAGGGTAAAAACATTCTTAAAACCTGCCAGCAATTACTGGATCATCATAATGGCCAGGTACCTGATGATCAGGCCGCGCTTGAGGCATTACCGGGTGTTGGCCGAAAAACAGCCAATGTTATTCGTAATACCGCTTTTGGTCATCCAACCATTGCAGTTGATACACATATTTTTCGTGTCTCAAACAGAACAAAAATTGCTCCCGGCAAAACTGTTCTTGAAGTTGAAAAGAAACTTATCAAATTTGTCGCCGATGAATTTAAACAGGATGCACATCACTGGCTCATACTTCATGGCAGATACACCTGTATCGCACGCAAACCCAGGTGCGGATCATGTATTATAGAAGACCTCTGTGAATTCAAAGGTAAAGTCATCGAATGATATTTGGTAACGACAGAAACCAGTTGCGTAAAGCGTACAATGATGCCTGGGTAAAATTCCAGCAAGGTCTTCCACTTCAGCCTTTAGAACAGCAAATTGTCAGTGTGATAAAAGAGCATCCGGAATATCACAAACAAATCAGTAATCTAATGACTGACTTTTTACCTGAAGCCGGCCAGACAAACCCTTTTCTTCACATGGGCATGCACCTGGCACTGAGAGAACAAATTGCAACCAACAGACCCGCTGGTATTGCGTTATGCTTTCAATCAATCGCCAGCAAAACCGGCTCAGCCCATGAAGCAGAACATCAAATGATGGAGTGCCTGGGAGAAGCCCTCTGGAAGGCCCAACAAAATGCTACTCTGCCAGATGAACAGGCCTATCTTGCCTGCCTGAGAGCACTCAGCCAAATAAAATAAATTTGTGAACCAGACACAAACTTTAATACAATCAGCATGTCCTAGAATAACGAACCGAGCTAGACTAACGCTATTGACTAACTCAATAATCAACTTCACTCAAAGGAAAAAACAATGAAATCATTGATAGCATCTTTAAGCATCATGCTGTTACTAGCACTTAGCACAACGGTTAAGGCTAATATTGAAAACCCATTTGGCATGAGCAAAGCTTCTGCTGCTAAAACTCAGCTGGCTGAAAGCAAGTGTGGCCAGGGTAAATGTGGCGACAGCATGAAAAAAGGAGCCAAATGTGGCGACAGCATGGAGAAAGAAAGCAAATGCGGTGAAGGCAAATGTGGTGACAGCATGAAAAAAGAAAGCAAATGCGGTGAAGGCAAATGTGGTGACAGCATGAAAAAAGAAAGCAAATGCGGTGAAGGCAAATGTGGTGACAGCATGAAGAAAGAAGGTAAATGCGGTAGCAACTAACCCTTTACTTCAATAAGGTCTATTCTAAAAGCCCCGATATAATCGGGGCTTTTTTTGACTTAAACTCTCTACTATCAACCCCGGCTTAAAAATAAATATAGTTCTTGTCAGAAAACTTCAGTAATTAAAAAATTTTATCAGCCAATCTGTTAATAAAATTATCTATTTTACTATCTCACGCTATTAATATACATTTTCTACTGCCAACCCCACCGAAAGGAGATCATAAAATGGATATAAACATAACCGATATCATGCTACACATTGATGAAGACCTTGATAAGGCCAGCCGCGATCAGATGGAATCACACATGAGAGGGCAGGATGGTGTTATTTCACTAGGTTATCATGATGATAAACCGCATTTAATGCTGGTTGCCTACAACCCTGAATGTATAACGACAAAAGATATTTTGGCCAGTGTCACAACACAGGGGTTACATGCCGAGCTGATAGGTTTATAAAATAATTTAACTCTGAATACAAAATCTTAACAGCCGGTGACCACCGGCTTTTTTTAATCAAATATTTTTTGCCACCAGTGACGCCTGTTATTGGCTGGTTTCAACGCAGCCTCTATATCAGTGGGTTTTATTTTTGATAACACCCAGCCCGGCAAAGGCGGGCTCTCACTAAAACCACAACTCACACCTAAATTATTCGGATCAAAGATTTTTATAAAACCGGGCTGTTCGTGATCATCTGCATAAACAATAGCGCAATAATCTTCCTCATGTTCTTCACGTAACAGCTTATCAATTTCAACAATAAATTTAATCAACTGTGCTGCACTGCTGGTCTGTTCTGGTGCCGCTTCTCCCACGGCATAGATATACCAGCTATCATCCGCCTGTGCTTTTAAATTTTCCCAGAAATCGTCCAGCTGCTCCCAACGCATAACAGAAATAAAACGCCCCTTAAAAGCATTTAAATATATTTCTGCTTCTGTTTCCACCTGCGCCTGAGCCATATTTTTTCCTCACTTCAGCCAGTATCAATTCGCTGTAATCTGTTTTACCCAGCTCTGTATATCTTTGGTAGTACTTTGTAAAAAATCGCTATCATTGTACACATTTGCCATTAAGGCATTGCCCTGCAACCGGGCAATTAACTCCATTGCATAACGTTTTGCGTTAGTATCTAAACCGAGCGCCACAAATTGCGCTACACACCATTCAATCAGCACATCAAAAACGGCTGTCAATTTTGCTTTTGAAATTTCATGAACCTGATCCTTGGCAAGCTCAGAACTCAGTGTGCCTATAGGACAACCGTATTGAATTATCTGCTCTTCATTTTGCACTGGCATATCAACAAACAGCAACAGACGTTCTCTCGGATCAGAAGATTGCTGATCACACTCATCTAACATGGCTTTAAATACGGCAACTCGGGACTCAACCACTGCCGCCAGAATTTCTTCTTTCGTTTTGAAATAATAATAAAAATTCCCTCTAGGTATCCCTGTCTCATCTGAAATATCGCTAAAAGAAGTCTGATTATAGCCACGTGAATAGAAGAGCCTGTCTGCTGCATCCACTATTCGCTGGCGATTTGCCGACCCTTTGGTTCCCATTTTCACATTTCTCACTTTTTATACTTAAACAGTGTGATTTTACGCGTTATCAAATTTTCTGTCCTTAAAAACACAATATTCTCTGCTGCTTAGAATACCCCTTTAATTTAACACCACCCTATGACTGTTAGACAATCGTATGACTTTAATTTATATTTTTCAACACCCAATCAATATTATTTAATTATTTTATGTATAATCAATAACTTGTCTTAGTCTATTATTATTACCCAATGATCAATATATGAAAGCGCTTAAAATTAATAACCTGAAGAAATGTTATAAAAACGGCACAGACGCTTTAAAGGGTGTCGACCTTGAAGTTGATGAAGGTGATTTCTTTGCCTTACTTGGCCCCAATGGCGCAGGTAAATCGACCACCATTGGCATAATTTCCGGACTAGTGAATAAAACATCGGGGAAAATACAAATTTTCGACCAGGATATAGACCTTGATCCCGCCACGGCTAAATCCTACATAGGCCTGGTACCACAGGAATTTAATTTTAATCAGTTTGAACCGGTGCAGGAAATCCTCATCAATCAGGCAGGCTATTACGGTATAGATCGCGCAACGGCGAGTCAGCGCGCCGAAACTTACCTGCGTCAACTTGAACTCTGGGATAAACGCCATGTCATGGCCCGTCAGCTTTCGGGTGGCATGAAACGCCGCCTGATGATTGCCCGGGCCTTAATTCATCAACCTCGATTATTAATTCTGGACGAACCCACTGCGGGGGTTGATATCGAGATTCGCCGTTCCATGTGGGATTTTTTACGCACCATTAATCAGCAGGGTACGACTATTATTCTAACCACCCACTATCTGGAGAAGCCGAGAGCCTGTGCAAGAACATTGCCATTATTGATCACGGCATCACCATTGAACACACCAGCATGCGCAAACTACTCGCCCAGCTCAATATGGAAACCTTTGTGCTCTATCTCGATAACCATAATCATAACTTACCCCAGTCCATTCCCGGCTGTGAACTACGCATCATTGATGACCAGACCATGGAAGTTGACATCGAAAACTCAAACAGTCTTAATCAGGTATTCAAAACATTATCTGATAACAATATTCAGGTTTTAAGCATGCGTAACAAGAGCAACCGACTGGAGCAGTTATTCATGTTTCTGGTAGATAAAAATCGCAACAACAAGGAACTGGCTGCTTCACTAATCCAGACCACACAAGAAATTAAAACAGCAGAATAATTATGACATTCACTGAAAAATTTAATGCCTTCAAAACTATTCTCATCAAAGAATATTTACGCTTTATACGCATCTGGATTCAGACCATATTACCTCCGGCTATAACAACAGCACTCTACTTTGTTATATTCGGCAATCTCATCGGCTCACAAATTTCCGACATCGATGGTTATCGTTACATGGACTACATTGTTCCGGGACTGATACTCATGGCCGTCATCACCAATGCCTATGCCAATGTAGTATCGTCATTCTACAGTGCCAAATTTCAGAAAAGCATAGAAGAGCTACTGGTTTCACCAACTCCAAATTATTTAATACTGGCAGGCTTTGTCTCAGGGGGCGTAGCACGTGGCATTATCGTTGGTATTGTGGTCACTCTGGTCGCCATGTATTTTTCAAGCTTCGAAATTCATAGCTTCACTCTTAGCCTTAGTGTGTTTGTATTAACCGCAATCCTGTTTTCACTGGCAGGCTTTATTAATGCGGTCTATGCCAACAGCTTTGATGACATCACCATTATCCCAACATTCGTATTAACACCTTTAACCTATCTTGGTGGAATTTTTTATTCTATTGATATGCTACCCGAGTTCTGGCAAAAACTATCATTAATTAATCCGATCCTCTATATGATCAACTCATTCCGTTATGGGCTACTAGGCGTATCTGATACTGATATTGTTACGGCTCTTTTCATTATTATTCTATTCATTGCCGGCCTGTTTAGTTATGCACTTTTTTTATTAAACAAAGGCATAGGCATAAAACAATGAAACGCATTATTAAGATAATTAATACAAACCTGCTAAACTCTTACACAAACAAACAATCACTATTTAATGACTCTATATGAACAGAACTGATCTAACACTGCTCGAACAGATGCGCATTAGCGAAATAGATATTATTCGGCGCAAAGAACTCCTCGGACTAACCGAAGAGGACGTCCAAAATCTGGTAAGCGTGAAGAGCCTGATCGAAGACAAAATCGATGATATTGTTCTTGAGTTTTATGGTATACAGACATCAATCGACGAAATAGCACTGCTCATAGGCGATGCTGATACGCTGGGACGACTGCAAAAAGCACAAAAACAATATGTTATCGATTTGTTTAATGGTTTTTATGACATGGAGTATGTTAACAATCGTTTACGAATTGGCATGGTCCACAAACGCATTGGTGTGGAACCCCGGCTTTACCTGTCTGCGGTCGTAACACTCAAGTACCTCATTATAAAAACCATAAAAAATAATATCTCCGATCCAGACAAAAGATCCGTTATTAACAAGTCACTTGATAAATTACTTTATTTTGATACAACACTTATTTTCGATACCTACATTCGAAGCATGTTATCTGAAATTGAAGCCTCCAAGGATCGCGCAGAAACCTATGCCCGTAGCCTTGAAGACAAAGTTGCTGAACGAACCCATCAGCTAGAATTGCTCTCAAGAAAAGATGCACTGACTGGCCTGCTTAACCAGAGATCACTTTATGAACTTTTACGACGTGACCTGCAAAAAGCAAAACGAAGCAATGAATGCCTCTGCCTGGTTTACTTTGATGTTGATAAATTTAAAAAAATCAATGATCAAAAAGGACATCAGGAAGGAGACAGGACACTGATCACCATAAGCCAGGCGCTTAAAGCCGTCTCACGTGAAATTGACTCCCCATGCCGTTATGGAGGAGATGAATTTTGTGTAATACTGCCAGACTGTGATCTTGATGGTGCTGAAAAATATTGTGAACGGTTTATAAAAGAACTTAAGAAGAAAAACAAATCCATCACACTGAGCATCGGCATTGCCCAGACAGGCCCGGATCACCACATTGATTCTGATGAACTTATTAAACATGCTGATAGCAAAATGTATGAATCAAAAAAAACCAAAGGTTTTTGCATTAAAACATATCAGTCTAAAACAGCGTAACAAAAAAAGAGCCGGCATTGCCGGCTCTTTTAATTAACAGGATAATTGACAGCTAATGTAAATTATTTCTTACCTGCTTCACGTTCCTTGGCTTCCTTAATAACCTCATCCGCAACATTCTTTGGACATGGCATATAATGCTGGAATTCCATAGAGAACTGACCACGACCTGAAGTCATAGTACGTAGATCACCAATGTAACCAAACATTTCAGAAAGTGGACATTCAGCTTTAATACGAACACCTGTTGCACCAGCTTCCTGATCTTTGATCATGCCGCGACGACGATTAAGGTCACCGATAACATCACCTACATTATCATCAGGTGTAAACACATCAACCTTCATGATTGGTTCCATCAACTGAGGAGACGCTTTAGGCATAGTCTGACGGTAACCTGCACGAGCAGCCAGTTCATAAGCAATCGCAGAGGAGTCAACCGCATGGAAACTACCATCGATCAGCGTCACTTTGAAATCCAGACAGGGATAGCCCGCAAGTACACCGCGATCCATACTCATCTGGAAACCTTTCTGTACCGCTGGCCAGAATTCACGAGGAATATTACCGCCGGTTACTACTGACTCAAACTGGTAACCACTGCCTGGCTCACCTGGCTCGATTGAATAATCAATTTTCGCAAACTGACCTGAACCACCGGTCTGTTTCTTGTGCGTGTATGAATCTTCAACTTTCTGGGTAATCGTTTCACGGTAGGCCACCTGTGGCTTACCAACAATAACCTCAACACCGTGGGTACGTTTCAGGATATCGATCTTAATATCCAGATGTAACTCACCCATACCTTTAAGAATGGTTTCACCACTGTCTTCATCGGTTTCAACACGGAAAGATGGATCTTCCTGAATCATTTTACCAATCGCAATACCCAGCTTCTCTGCTGCACCTTTATCTTTAGGAGCAACTGCAATAGAGATAACAGGCTCAGGGAATATCATTGGCTCAAGCGTTGCAGGGTGCTTTGGATCACACAGGGTATGACCGGTCTGAACATTCTTCATACCGATAACCGCAACAATATCACCCGCCTGCGCACTATCCAGTTCTTCACGAGCATCCGCATGCATTTCCACGATACGACCGATACGTTCTGTTTTACCGGTAAAGGTATTCAGTACAGTCATACCTTTTTCCAGACGACCCGAGTAAATACGTATAAAGGTTAATGCACCAAAACGGTCATCCATTATCTTGAATGCCAGCGCACGGAAAGGCTCGCTTGCATCAACAATCGCAAACTTACCGGTTTCGTTACCTTCTTCATCAGTTAAAGGCTGTGGCTTAACCTGAGTTGGGTCAGGCAGGAAATCAACCACCGCATCCAGTACCAGCTGAATGCCCTTGTTCTTGAACGCTGAACCACAGTAAGTGGGGAAGAAATCCAGATTGATGGTACCTTTACGAATACAACGCTTGATGTCATCAATAGAAGGCTCATTACCTTCCAGATAAGCTTCCATTAAATCATCATCCTGCTCAACCGCAGTTTCGATCAGCTTTTCACGCCATTCTTCAACAGCATCAGCCATATCAGCCGGTGGCTCTTGCACAGTATAGTTTTCTGGTAAACCTGAGTCATCCCATATCCAGGCTTTACGAGTTAACAGGTCAACCACACCCTTGAACTGATCTTCAATACCAATAGGCAACACCATGACCAGAGGATTAGCTGCCAGCACTGTTTCAACCTGCTTAACAACGCGATAGAAATCCGCACCCATACGATCCAGCTTGTTTACGAAGATAACACGTGATACTTCAGAATCATTCGCATAACGCCAGTTAGTTTCAGACTGGGGCTCAACACCGCCAGAACCACAGAATACACCTACACCGCCGTCCAGTACTTTTAATGAACGATATACTTCGATGGTGAAGTCAACGTGTCCGGGGGTGTCGATAATATTAAAACGGTGACCGTTCCACTGACAGGATGTGGCAGCAGACTGGATAGTAATACCGCGCTCACGCTCCTGATCCATGAAGTCTGTTGTGGCTTCACCTTCATGAACCTCACCGGTTTTATGAATCTTACCGGTCAGCTTAAGAATACGCTCAGTGGTGGTGGTTTTACCGGCATCCACATGGGCGAAAATACCGATGTTTCTATACTTGGCTAAGTCAGTCATAGTCCTGCTACTCTATTTGCATAATTGATAATAATTGATCGATACCCAAGAGTACTGATTCTCAGGCTTTCGCGCCGTCAGATGCCGATTTTAGAGCGGGATCTACTCGATACATATATTTGCGCTAAATTAAGGCGGCGAATTATAAACCAGATTGCGATCAGATGTGTGATTTTGATGGCTTTTTGAGGTTATTTTGTTGTGATTTCACAGTGGGATTGTGGTAATTGGCTAATATTCGGCGATTTAGCATATCAAACCGGTCCCTTCAGAGTTGAAAATTGCCTGATTTTTAGAGAATGGACAGGGCAGATGAGTAAGCTTTCGCGCCTGCCCCCACTGTCCACGCCTTGAGGATTCCAGGGATGCAACCGACTGACGGATTCCACAACTGGCAAATAATCACCATGAGAAACTCTCACGATCGATAGTTAAAACCGGAAACGTCCGCATGATATCCGGATAACTAATCCATACAGACCCTGGCCAGCCAGGCAAGATTATACATTTTTTCGCCATGTACCTTTAACGAAAATAATCTTTCTAAAACCGGAACACACTTCATATATTAATTATCCAATCTGTCATATTATTTGCAAACACACACCCTGCATAACGAGTCACTTTTTATAAAATGAAAATAAACAGCAAACGATTACTAAGAACATTTGACCGAACCGTCGATATTGTCTTTAGCGTCATCCTGGTATTCATAATTCTTGGTATTACCATAGGTGCCATTCAGCTTTTTGAATCAGTCTGGGAATTACTAAAATTTGAAGGCATCACTGGTCATTATATTGATCTGATTACAGATGTATTAACACTTTACGTCCTGGTAGAGTTATCCCGCTCACTGGTTGAGTATTTTAAAACTCATCGACTTAGGTTAACGTTTATCGTTGATGCTGCGATTGTTTTTGTTATACGCGAAGTTCTTATTGCTCTTTTCAAACACGAGCTTGAACCTGCACTGTTATATGCACTTTCTATATTCCTGCTTGTACTTGGCGCCCTGCGCACCGCAGCCGTGCTTGTTTATCAACGAGAACAAAAACTAACCGGCGATAATGTAGTTAATACAAACAAATAACATATCTGAACAACACACCAAAAATAACCTTTCAGCCAGAATTGCAGCTTTCAATTATGAGTTGTGATAAACTCGTCATCATGAACAAAGCGGCAAACATAATTTTCATTGTTAATTTTTGAAAACTATAACCATCTATAATGTTATCAAAAATTATTTCCATATATTCCTTATTACTTGCCATCGCCATATTATTATTAGGCAGCGGACTACTTGGCATGTCACTTGGTATTCATGCAGGACTTGAAAACTTTTCAGACACGGTTACCGGCATTATTATGTCAGCCTTTTTTCTTGGCTATGTCATTGGTTCCTATTTTTGCCCACAACTGATCAGATACGTTGGACACATCCGTGCATTTACTGTGCTAGCGGCACTTGGAACCGTTTCAGTTATTGTTCACGGCCTAATCGTCGACCCTGTTGTCTGGTGGTTTCTACGCATCATCACCGGCATCAGCGTAGTTGGACTCTACCTGATTGTTGAAAGCTGGCTCAACACCTTAATTGACAATCACAATCGCGGCAGAATTTTTTCTCTTTATGTAACGGTTACTTTATTAGCGCTGGGCACCAGTCAGTACCTGATTCTGGTTTATGGTGCAGGCCAGCTGGCCACTTATGCACTATCGGCCATCTTTTTTTCTCTTGCATTGATACCCATTGCTGTTACACGACTAACACAACCCGCGCAGGTAACTATTCCAAAACTTATTCTTAAGCGTTTAATGACTATTTCACCCCTGGGTGTTGGTGGAGCATTAGCAACCGGTTTAGGTAACGGTGCTTTCTGGGGACTGGGCGCCTTATATGCACATAACATGGGTTTTGCTGAAGCTGAAATCGCATTATTCATGAGCGCAGTCATCTTTGGCGGCGCCGTATTGCAATTTCCTATTGGTCATCAATCAGATAAATTTGATCGCCGTAAAGTACTGATGATTGCCTGTTTCTTTGCCGCATTAACCGCTATCAGTATTTTTATTTTTGCATCACAATCACCATCAGCATTTATACTAAGTGCTATATGTTACGGTGGATTCTCATTTTCAATATATTCTTTATCCGTTGCTCATACGAACGATCACATAGAACATTCTGAAGTAATGGACGCAACCCGCGGTTTATTATTAGTCAATGGCTTAGGCGCAACCTTTGGCCCTATTATCGCTGGCAGTTTGATGCAAATTTTTGGCGCCCAAATACTAATGATCTATTTTTCATCCGTATTCGGTGCACTGGGATTATTTGCCATATTCCGCATGGGCATAAGCACACCCATACCAGCAGAAGAACAGAGTGATTTTGTACCTATGGCGCGCACAGGACCTGCATCAGTAGAAATGGATCCGCGCGCTGAACAGGAAGCTGAGGCCAGCGCTTGAATTATTAAACATATTCTCTTAATTAACATTAGTTATTTTTTTTCATTACCAGTTTTTAATACTCTTACTTTTATTTCGCCTTCAACAACTGCTTCTGCAATACTCTACTGACGGAAACGCTGTCCTAATTCGAATCGTTTCGCAAAACAATCTGTAAATTAGAAAATAAAAATATTCAAATCTAAACATTAAATATTATCGACGATCATCGTTATTCATCAGTTATAGACAGATTTTTCCAACCATAAAAAACATAATACCTGTCCACATACACTGTTAATACCAAATAATTTTCTGGAGAAACCCTAATAAAAAAACAGCT
Organism: Gammaproteobacteria bacterium; assembly: GCA_029881275.1. Classification (GTDB taxonomy): domain Bacteria; phylum Pseudomonadota; class Gammaproteobacteria; order SZUA-229; family SZUA-229; genus JAPHQX01. The sequence continues at coordinate 11,531 of JAOUMX010000040.1, forward strand.
ACTCTTACTTTTACTGCATACCTCATTACCTAAACACGAAATTGACAAATGAATATTTCTTTCAACAGTGGAAATGCAACAAGCACTTATGATAATCTCTTTATTGTCTCATCAACTAACAACATCAAGCCACAAGCAGAAACCCTGTAAAAAACATAAATTGCTTTACCTGTTTTAAAAAAAAAGAATACGATTTTATATCTAACGAATAACGGATTATTTATGCTGCGATATACATTCTTTAAATCTAAAAAAAGTACTACCCACCCAGGTAATTTTTCTTTTACAAACAGAAAAGAGTGATTTTAGAAAATGCTGCATTCAATCATCAATCTACATTCTTTCGCTATTAAACAAAATTTACATGAATAGCATAAAACATTGCGACACATGCTTTTTTTCAGCAGTGATTTTGGACGTAAAACAGCAAACACCCCCAGGAGAATCAATAATGAAAGAGCACCTCGATCCAGGTCATATCATGCAAACAGCAACTGCGTTTTGGGCATCAAAAGTATTATTAACAGCAGTGGAGCTTGACTTATTTACAACACTTGGTGATGGCAAGATGACCGCACCACAGCTCGGCAAAACACTTGGGCTCCATCCGCGAGGCACTTATGATTTCTTTGATGCGCTAGTAGCATTGAAATTTCTTAATCGTAACGGGGATGGACCGAGAGGAGAATACGAGAATACTCTACAGACAGCGGCTTTTCTAAACAAAAAAAGTCCGAACTATATAGGTGGCATGCCAGAGATGTTGAATTCACGCCTGTTTGGATTCTGGAACGGTCTTGGCACAGCACTAAGAACCGGAAAACCTCAAAGCGAATTAAAGCATGGTGGAAAATCTATTTTCGAAGATCTTTATTCCAATGAAGTCACTTTAGGCGAATTTCTTGATGCCATGACCGGATTCCAGGCAGAAAATTTTACCCAACTGGCCAGAAAATTTGATTTTAGTCCCTATAAAACGGTTAGCGATATTGGTGGTGCTCTGGCCCTGCTATCCAGAATAGTAGCAAATCACCATCATCACCTGAGTTTTAACAGTTTTGATTTGCCCCCCGTGGCACCACTGGCACAAAAACATATTGAAGCAGCAGGAATGGAACAACGCATCCAGGCGATCGCAGGCGATTTTCTCAAAGAGGAGTTACCAAAAGCAGATGTCATCACCATGGGAAATATACTGCATGACTGGAATCTTGATAACAAGAAAATGCTCATTCGCAAGGCATATAATGCATTGCCCGAAGGTGGCGCTTTTATTGCCATAGAAAACCTGATTGATGATGCCAGGCGAGAAAATGTATTTGGATTGTTAATGTCGCTTAATATGCTTATCGAATTCGGCGATGCCTTTGACTATACTGGTGCAGACTTTCGCGAATGGTGCAGTGAGATTGGATTTAAGCGATTTGAATTTATTCATCTTGCCGGTCCAACCAGTGCAGCCATCGCATACAAATAATGGGCATCACCTGTTCTGGTAAAGACCATCATGCTGCCTAACCTCGCCATAACCGGCAACAAAATGTGCTGTAACAAACAGGTAACATATTTTGATGTCCGTGTTGATGGCGAAGTTTGAAAATTACGTTCTCCTGAAACAATCCATGACATGATCATCGACCATGCCCACCGCCTGCATATAGGCATAACAAATGGTACTACCAACAAACTTAAAACCGCGTTTTTTTAAATCTTTACTCATGGCATCGGATTCTTTTGTTGTTACCGGAATGTCCTCGTGTTTTTTCCATTTATTCACCATTGGCTCGCCACCGACAAAACGCCAAATGTAATCGGAAAACTGTCCCTGCTCTTTTTGAATTTCTAAAAATAGTTTTGCGTTTGTGACCGTGGCATTAACTTTCAAACGATTACGCACTATGCCGGGGTTCTGTAATAAGGCTTCGATTTTCCTGTCACTGTAACGGGCTATTTTTTTTGCCTCAAAGTTATCAAAGGCTTTACGGTAATTCTCTCGTTTTTTCAGAATAGTGATCCAGCTTAATCCTGCCTGAGCACCTTCGAGAATGAGCATTTCAAACAGATGCCGGTCGTTATAACTGGGCACACCCCATTCTTCATCATGATATTTCTGATACAAGGGATCATCACCGGCCCATACACAGCGTTTCATTTTCACCCCCATAGAATGACACCATTCTGATTTACGATCATTTTCATGTAAAATACCGCGTTTCCATTATCCGTGACAAAGAGATTTTACCCATGAGCCAGGCCGATCAGTTCAAACAAGCACAGAAGGTTATCCCCGGCGGTGTTAATTCACCGGTAAGAGCATTTAAAGGCGTTGGCGGTAATCCGGTGTTTATTGACCGCGCAGCAGGGGCCTATACCTGGGACACGGATGGTCAACAATATATTGATTATGTTGGCTCCTGGGGGCCGATGGTGCTCGGCCATGCACATCCCGATGTCATTCAGGCCGTTAAAGATGCTGCAGATAAAGGCCTGAGTTTTGGTGCGCCCACGGTGATTGAAACTGAAATGGCAGAAAAAATCTGTCAGCTGGTACCCTCTATGGACATGGTTCGCATGGTCAGCTCCGGCACAGAAGCCACCATGAGCGCCATCCGTCTGGCCCGTGGTTTTACCGGTCGCGACACTATTGTTAAATTTGAAGGCTGCTACCACGGTCATTCTGACTCGCTACTGGTCAAAGCCGGTTCTGGTGCCCTGACACTGGGCGTACCCAGCTCACCGGGTGTCCCGGCCTGTCTGGCAGAACACACGCTAACCCTGACCTATAACGACAGCGATCAGGTGCGAGACACCTTCAAACAGCTTGGCGACAAAATTGCCTGCATCATTGTTGAGCCGGTCGCCGGAAACATGAACTGCATTCCCCCTCTACCCGGTTTTCTGGAAACTCTGCGTGAGGTCTGTGACCAGCACGGCAGCATACTGATTTTTGATGAAGTCATGACCGGTTTCCGCACTGCACTGGGTGGTGCTCAATCGATTTACAACATCAAACCTGACATGACCACCCTGGGCAAGGTCATTGGTGGCGGCATGCCGGTAGGGGCTTTTGGTGGTCGCCGTGACATCATGGAGCATCTGGCTCCTCTGGGTCCGGTCTATCAGGCGGGTACCTTATCCGGCAATCCGGTCGCTATGGCGGCTGGCCTGAAAACACTGGAACTGATCTCCACCCCGGATTTCTTTGCAGCACTTAACACCAAAGTAAATACACTGGTCAATGGCATAGTCGCCAAAGCCCGTGCCGCCGGTATCCCCATGACCTCGAATATTGTCGGCGGTATGTTCGGCCTGTTTTTCACCGATGCCGATAAAGTCAGTAATTTCGAACAGGTAACAAAATGCGATGTGGAACGTTTTAACAAATTCTTCCACGGCATGCTTAACCAGGGCGTATATCTGGCACCTTCAGCCTATGAAGCAGGCTTTGTTAGCTCCGCTCACACCGATACTGACATTCAAAACAGTATCCTTGCAGCCGAAAAAGTACTGGGGACGCTTTAATGACAGCGATTACCTGCTACATCTACCGCTGCTCTGCCAGGGCGGATATGTACCTTTATTTACAGGAAAAGGATGATTTTGAGGTCATACCCGACGAACTGAGCAAAAACCTCGGCCAGCTGGAATTCGCCATGGAACTGGAACTGAATGAAGATCGAAAACTGGCCCGTGAAAATCCCCTCACAGTAATCAACAATCTGAAAAAGCAGCGCTTTCACCTGCAAATGCCGCCTGAAACACCCATCGACCAATTGCTGGAAAAAATCGCAAAAGAAACCTTAAATCAACAGGATAAGTAAGACTTTTACAGCAGACTAGCAGTTTATCTAAAAAAAATATTATAATGCCCGCTCTTCATAAAAACGCAGATTATATGGACTGTTTTAATCCTACGTTTTATTTAAGCGATGCATTGGAATCATCTGATATGGCCATAAAATCAGGCCGGCAAGATACAACGATACACAGCTAATACGTAAATACTCTGCAAAATAACAAGTCCTCGATATTTGAGGTCATTTTTTTAGTTTTATATTCAACCATAGTGAGAATCCATCAACATGAGCACCTCTACCATTATTAAAAAAATACTTACAAACGTTATCATTTCAGCCATTGCCACATTCAGCGCCACCCAGATATTGAAGGATGCAAGCCTGTCATCAACTACAGCAATGACATCACTTTTTATACTTTTTTTCATCTCTACCCTGCTTTCTTCATTAGTTTTTACTAATAAACTAGCTTCAAATACGCAAATTAACCAACCTAAACCCATAAATTCGAATAAAGCACGTGAAACTGGAACCGTTAAATGGTTTAATACCAACAAGGGATTTGGCTTTATCACCCGCGACAACGGTGATGATGTTTTTGTCCACTTTCGTTCAATTCGTGGCCAGGGTCATCGAACCTTGATTGAAGGCCAACGCGTTGAATTTGATGTAACCAAAGGAGAAAAGGGGCTACAGGCAGAAGATGTTGCCATTGCCTCATAACAATAAGTGCGAGATAAGCACAAATGGACTGGGCTTATTTTGAAATGATAAAAGGTATATTTAAATGTCTGATCGTGTAAATGGAATCGTTAAATGGTTCAACAATTCAAAAGGATACGGATTCATCGAACGTGAAACGGGTGATGATGTATTTGTTCATTTCAGAGCTATTCGGGGTGACGGTTTTAAAACCCTGAAAGATGGACAAAAAGTTGAATTTAACCTGATTGAAGGCCAGAAAGGCTTACAGGCTGAAGACGTTAGTGTAGCAACACTCGAATCTTAAAATAATCAAGGCTGGTTTTAACCAGCCTTGATTGTGTGTGTTACATTGATTTTGTCGTTACTCCCCCCATTTGGGCTGCAACTGTTGTGGTATGCCTATGTGGTCAAGGATTCGTGCGGCCATAAAATCAACTAAATCATCAACGCTTTCCGGATGATTATAAAAACCCGGATTTGCGGGCATGATCACCGCATCCATACGAGACAATTTGAGCATATTTTCCAGATGGATATCGGAAAAGGGGGTCTCTCTGGGCACCAGCACCAGTTTTTTTCGCTCTTTTAGCATCACGTCCGCCGCCCGCTCCAGCAAATTCGCACTGGCACCAATAGCAATCGAAGACAGCGTCCCCATGGAACAGGGACAAACCACCATCGCATCCACGGAAGAAGAACCACTGGCAATAGGTGAGGTCCATTCCATTTCACCACAGACTTTTAACTGATCAGACTCAACACCATAACGTTTGAGTAACTGCCCCTGCAACTCATGACTGTTCGATGGCCAGCTCAGTTCTGTTTCCATGCTAATCACCACATGCGCTGCACGGGTCACCAGCAAATACACCTTATGACCATGAATCAGCAACTGCTCCAGCAATCGAATACCATACTGCGCACCGGACGCTCCACTTAAAGCCAGAATAACGGTTTTTTTATCGGTATCTGCATTCATGAAAACACCTTACTTCAAATGATACAGGGCATCCGCAAATGAATACGAATAAACACTCATATCTGTTGGTAGGCGCACCGTCAGGTGCATTGTCAGATCAAAAAGACATTATTAATCAGCCAAATAACACAATCAGATGATTATGTATTTACACCAGTGCATCCAGTATTTTCTGATGTATGCTGCCAAAGGCACCATTACTCATCACCAGTATATGATCGCCTGCACAGGCTTTCTCAACGAGCATAGCGACTATGTCATCAATCTGATTAAATAACTGCCCCTTATCTCCCAGTTCATCAATAACCGGCTGCATATCCCAGTTCAGTCCTTCTGGTTGATATAACACAACTCGATTAGCATCCGCCAGGGACGCCGCCAACTGCTGCTTATGCACACCCATGCGCATGGTGTTGGAACGCGGTTCCAGCACTGCCCATATTTTGGCATCGCCAACAGCAGCTCTTAATCCCTGCAAGGTTTCCTTGATAGCCGTCGGGTGATGGGCAAAATCATCATAAACGGTTATTGCCTTAACTTCACCCCGAACTTCCATGCGGCGCTTAATACCCTTGAAATGTGCTAATGCTTCAATGGATTGCGCTACGGGAACACCTGCATGTCGTGCAGCGACAATGGCCGCCAGAGCATTCATACGATTATGCTTACCCAGCATATGCCCCTTTACCTGGCCCTGTTTTTCATTGTTAAAATACACATCAAAACGGCGACCATCGGCACTGACATTAGCAATACGCCAGTCGGATTCTGTTACTTCTGAAAACCCTTCCTGCGGTGTCCAGCAACCCTGCCCTAACACGTCATTTAAATTATCTTCTTCTGCATTAACAACTAACAAGCCTTCACCGGGCACGGTTCTGACCAGATGATGAAACTGTTTTTTAATCGCATCAAGGTCTTCAAAAATATCGGCATGGTCAAATTCCAGATTATTCATAATCAGGGTACGGGGATGATAATGAACAAATTTGGAGCGCTTATCAAAAAAAGCGGTGTCATATTCATCGGCCTCAACAACAAAAAACGGCCCCTCGCCCAGTCGCGCCGAAACACCAAAATTAGCGGGCACACCACCAATCAAAAAACCGGGATTCAAGCCGGCATATTCCAGAATCCAGGCCAGCAAACTACTGGTCGTGGTTTTGCCATGAGTGCCCGCAACCGCCAGTACCCAGCGATCTTTTAATACATTTTCTGCCAGCCACTGAGGCCCGGAGTTATAACGAATACCTTTATTAAGCATGTATTCAACGGCATCATTACCCCGTGTCATCACATTACCGACCACCACCTGGTCTGGCTGGGGTTCTAACTGTGAGGCATCAAATCCCTGCATTAAATCTATACCCTGCTGTTCAAGCTGGGTGCTCATCGGAGGATAAACATTGGCATCAGAACCGGTCACCTTATGACCGGCCTGTCTGGCCAGCACCGCAATGCCGCCCATAAAAGTGCCACAAATACCAAGAATATGAATATGCAAGAATCAGGCTCCTAATTCGGGAAATAATAATTGCCGTGAGGCTATAGAAAGAATCGCAAAGGCCAATGTTATAAGAAATGCCACAGACAATCGAATGCTTAAAGCATGACGAAAGATATGGGCATAAACAGCCAGATTCCAGCTAATCAAAATCAATAACAAAAAACCCAGCTCGGGAATGACTGTGTTTTTAGCCTCTGCCATTTCAAAATAAAACATCAGTGGCCAGGCCAGAATTTGAAATAGACTTCCTGTACCCAGAATAGCAGACATCATTTGATTATAACGTGATGATTTGTTGAACCCCCGCAAACAAAACCAGCAGAAAACCAGCAACACGAAAATATCAACACACATTACCATTACTGACTCAGTAAATGTCGATGATGGCAAGATACTTAAAACACCGGATATAAAATACAGGCCCAGCAAAATGCGAAACAGAAACACAGAATAAGGAAGATCCTGCGGCCCATCACTCAACAAACACAGATTCAAATATGTTTTTAATAGAGCAGTCATTACTAATTTTCGGTTATTATTAACATACAGCTGATATTATATGCTTTTACATCCATTTGAAATGAACCGCCCATGAAACTGACAATAACACGCCCCGATGACTGGCATTTACATGTACGTGATGGCGACACACTAAAAGATATTGTTCCCTTTACGGCTCAACGTTTTGGTCGGGCGATCATCATGCCAAATCTGACGCCACCGGTGACCACCACAGAACAGGCCCTGGCTTATCGTCAGCGGATATTACAGGTCATTCCCCCTGATTCGAATTTTGAACCTTTAATGGTTTTATATTTAACCAATAATACAGCTGCAGCCGACATCGAAAAGGCGGCAAATAATGAACATATTAAAGCCGTTAAACTTTATCCGGCGGGTGCGACCACCAATTCTGATGCGGGTGTTACTGATATCAAAAATTGCTATGCTGCACTGGAAGCCATGCAAAAACATCAATTACCATTACTGGTTCATGGCGAAGTGGTTGATGCCAATGTAGATGTTTTTGATCGTGAAAAA
>JAOUMX010000041.1 GCA_029881275.1 Gammaproteobacteria bacterium
TGGTGCTGATCTGTAAGAGAGTTATTCAGGGTTAGAACAGCTATAGATGATTTTGATACCGGTTATTCATCATTAAGTAATTTGCACTATATGCCATCCGATATGATCAAAATTTTATTGCATTACTGGGTATTATTCAGTCAGTACAACGGTGACAGAGAGTAATATTCAAATGAGTAAAAAACTGAATATGGAAGAGCTGGCAGAAGGTGTAGAAACCGGGAGCACAATATACTGTGCTGATGAATAATCAATGTGATTTGATACAGGGTAATTTAATCAGTAGACCCGTGTCAGCTGAAAGGTTGCCCGAAGTTATGGGCATACTTGTTTGCCAGGCATGAGTAATTCTACATTATAAAAAGTAAGTTTAATATTTCAATCCAATGAATGATTTGATAAAACAATTTCATTAACTTAGTTTTATAATGGTTTTTAGTGTCTAACTAACTATATTTTAAATTAGTCTGGATATCTATTCATAATTTCCTCCTCTGTACTATATATAAAAGTAATTACACAAGAATTATCAGTCAATTTTTTGTGATTAATATTATTTATGTGGTTTTTAAAAAAATAGAATTATAAAAAATATTGATATTTTTATTGCTTGCTAATCAGTGATATAGAGTCATTTAATGTCTGACGACGCACAATTTTATAATGAGTTTTTTCAAGGACTGAAAGCACTTGCGGAAACAGCTTTTCCTAAAAAGTGTATTAATTGTGGTCGGAGTTTTGAAACGGTAGATCAATTCCTGTCTGAGACCAGGGCTATAGGTGATTTATCATCGGGCCTGAAGCAATCAGAAGATGATGATGGTTCTAAGATAGTGGAAGCATTTCGTAACTGTACCTGTGGTTCAACACTGATGGAATTTTTTGGTGATCGCAGAGATCTCTCGGAAAAAGGTGAACAGAGACGTAAAAGGTTTGGTGAGTTGATCGAGTTTATTGTAAGTAATTCAATTGATCGTCAAATAGCACGTATTGAATTGCTTAAGGTTATGCGGGGTGAAAAGAGCGACATCCTTGCAAAAATTAAGCCGCCTGAAAAGTAGCGTGGCAAGAGTTTCTGGCTGATGATGCTGTAAGTATCACAGTTATAAAAACTATGGGGACTGTTTTAGATGGAAAGGAAAATACTTCTGGTTGATGATGAGGAGAACATTATCAGTTCACTGGTAAGGTTGTTAAGACGTGGTGGTTATACAATTTTTACAGCAAACAGTGGAAAAGCAGGTCTTGAAATACTTAATGGAGAAAGTGTTGGTGTTATTGTTTCAGATCAGCGCATGCCAGAAATGTGTGGTGTTGAATTTTTAAGTAAAGCCAAGGATATTTGCCCGGAGACCATTCGTATTATGCTGAGTGGTTACACTGATCTGACCTCTGTTACAGATGCAATCAATCGTGGTGCGATATATAAATTTTTGACTAAACCGTGGGATGATAAGTTATTAAAGGAGAATATTGATAACGCCTTCCAGCAATATGAGCTTGCTCATGAGAATCAACGACTGACTTCGGAGCTTAAATCAGCTAATCACGAACTGAATAATGCTAATAAAGAATTAGCTGAGTTAAATGAGTGTTTGAGCCGTTATGCGGATATTAACTTGCGAACGCTGAAAATTTCACAGGAAATTCTCGAAAATTTGCCGATGGGAATACTGGGTGTCGGTGATGACGGAATGATTGCGCTTGCGAATCAAATGGCACACCAAATATTGTCATCAGTTAATGGTGGAATGGTTGGAATGCCTGTTGAAGTGATTTTGCCAAAAGAGATTAGTCAGTGCTATCAGGAGACGTCGACTAGTGATAAAGGATTTTGTGGCCATATCGATACTGAAACAAAAGGTACTATTAACGTTTTTGTAAATAGACTAGGTAAGGATTCGCAGGCGAAAGGAACAATTATTGTATTAATGCCAAAGGGTGAATAATTCCAATGATTATTGAATCAAGTATTAATAATTTAGCTCCGGGTTGTAAATTGGCCGAAGATGTCAAGGATGCTGATGGACGCATGTTGATAGCAGCCGGAAAAATACTGGATGAAAAACTGATTGTGATTCTAAAAAAACGATTATTGGCAGATGCCACAGTGAAACTGATGCAGCCATTAACTGATGAGGAGCGTGAAGCAGGGCGTGCCAGGATAATTACAGATACTGAGTATAAATTTCGTAAACATATAGATAATTCATTGATGCAGGAATTTAGAAAGATAATAGTCGATTACAGGACGAGAGATATTTAAATGATGTTGGATGCAGAAGAGCTAAAAAGGAATATTAATGACATACCCCCATTACCTGTGGCTGTCGTAGAAGCTATGCGAATATTAGAGTCAGAGGAAGTTAATTTTTATGAGTTGCAGGCAATCATAACAAAAGATGCAGGCCTGTCCAGTCGGGTTTTATCAATTGCTAATTCTCCTTTTTATGGTATGGATGGAAAAGTATCCAGTATTAAAGAATCGTGTGTAATCCTTGGAACGCATACTTTGCGTAATATTATTATTGCTGCTGGCATGATGGGTAAGTTTCCGTCCGACATGGGCCATTTGCTGGATTTGAAGGAGTTATGGCGCCATTCATATGCAACGGGTGTGGCTGCAAGTTTGTTGTCGGAATATTGTGGTATAGAACAGGAAAAAGCATTTACCGCTGGCCTGCTACATGATATTGGAAAAATGGTACTGGATGTTTATTTTCAGGGAGAGTACATGGCAGTAATACAATATTGTGAACAGGCAGATTTTTTACTGGCAGATGCAGAGACACATATTCTTGGGGTTGATCATGCCGAAATTGGGGAAATGATTGCGCGGAGATGGAATTTACCAGAAGAAATAGTTAATGCCATATCAGGTCATCATAATGTAAGTGAGAAGTCAAATGATGAGCTTGCTGATATTGTACATGTTGCTGACATTGTTAGCAGAGCACTTGATATCGGCTATGCAGGAGATACCTTAATACCCGAATTAAATAAAGATGTTATGAAAAGACTCGGCTTGAGTCTGGAGCAGATTAAGAATGAGTTAAGCAAGATTGAAAAGGCTGTTGAATCAGCTGGTGATATTCTTGGTTAAAGGAATTAGAAGAGATTATGATGCAGGAACAAAACGTAACTGAATTACCTCGAGCAACTTTATTGTTTGTTGATGATGAGCAAAATATTTTGTCATCATTGAAGCGTTTGTTTCGAAGTGAGGGTTACAATATTGTTTTGGCAAATAGTGGTATAGAGGGGCTGGAAATACTTAATACGCAGAAAGTAGATCTTGTAATTTCTGATATGCGCATGCCTGAAATGAATGGCGCTGAATTTCTTGAAAAAGTTGCTAAATCATGGCCCAAAACAACTCGAATATTGTTGACAGGGTACTCTGAAATTTCGGCAACTATCGATGCGGTAAATAAGGGAAATATTTATAAATATATCAGTAAGCCATGGGAAGATAATGACATAAAATTAACGGTTCGTTATGCTCTTGAGGCGCAGAAAATAGAACAGGAGCGTGATGATTTGCTTGCCTTGACAAGTAAACAGAATGAGGAGTTAAAGCAGTTTAACACCAACCTCGAAGGCCTGGTAAAAGCCAGAACAGCAGAGTTGGATCAGACAATGGCAATGCTGGAAAAGGCTTACGAAACACTCAAAGATAGTTACTCGGCCACAATTAAAATATTTTCAAATATCATGGAAATACGTGAAAAAGATCTGATAGGTAATTCGCATCTGGTATCGGAGAAAGCAAAAGAAATAGCTCTGCTCATGGGTATGGAAGAAGATCAGGCGCTACAGGTTTCATTTGCAGGTATGCTGCGGAATATAGGGAAAATCGGATTTGATGATCAGCTAATTAAAAAGCCTGTTGAAGTAATGAGTAAAGAGGAAAGAATACGCTATGAAAAACATCCTGTAATAGCTGAAGGTGTGTTAATGACTTTGCAGCCATTGAGCTCTGCAGCACGAATGATTCGTCATTATTGTGAGAAATACGATGGTAGCGGTTATCCGGATAAATTAAAAAATGATGATATACCAATCGGCTCAAGGATATTGTCTGTTGTTAATGACTATTATGCGTTACAAGATGGCATTCTTCTTGGGAAAAGAATGTCGTCCATAGAAGCATTCAATTATATAAAAGTTAATAGTGGTATACGTTATTCACCAAAGGTAGTCGATGTTTTTATTTCTTCTGTTCATGGCGAAGACGAAAATAATAAATATTTAGATGAGATTGAAGCTGCTACATCTGAACTCGAAGCAGGCATGATATTGACAAGAGATCTCAAAACGAATGACGGTATTGTTTTACTTGTTAAGGATGTAAAGCTGGGTAAGCATGTTATAAATCAGATTATAAATCTTGAATCAAGGCTAAACGAAAAATTCAAGGTATTTGTCACCAGATAACTGGCCAGGAGTTTGTTTATGTATAAGATTATGGTTGTTGATGATGAAGAAAATATTCTCAAGTCAATTAAACGAATTCTTTCGAGATGTAAAGACTGGGATGTTGAAATATTCGATAAGCCTGAGCTGGCCCTGAAATGTGCCATGAAAAATAGATTTGATTTGTATATTTCAGATTATCGTATGCCTGAGACTGACGGAATTACCTTTTTAAAAGATATTAAAACGCTACAGCCTGATTCAATGCGAATTATTCTAAGTGGTTATACGGATTTGGACGCGTTAATGGGAGCAATTAATCAAGCGGAAATATTTCGTTTTATAACTAAACCCTGGAGTGATGAATATCTTTTGTCGTCTATAGGCCAGGCGCTGAAATATAGAGATACCTTGCTTGAGAACGAGCGTCTTGCGAATCAGGTTAAGCAACAACGATCAGAACTAGATAAGCAAAAGCGGCTTATGGAAGAGTATAAAGATCAGCATCCTGATTTATTTAAAGTTGAATGGGCAGAAGATGGCTCGATTATACTTGACGATGTAGAGCAGGGCGATGGCTTCTAATACATGCTAGGGATGAGATCAAAGCGGGTTGACTAAAGAATGTCGGAATATGACGAGCTAAATAAGAAACTGACCTTGAAACTGGTTTTTTATGGTCCGGCACTTAGTGGTAAAACCACGAATCTTACTCGCTTGCATGATTTGCTTGATCCTGAATTAAAAGGCGAAATGATGATACTGGAAACCAAAAATGACAGGACATTATTTTTTGACCTGTTGCCCCTGGGAATGACCACACCAACCGGGTTTTTCATAAAGCTTAAATTATTTACCGTGCCCGGGCAAGTTGCTCATGATAGTACACGTAAGGCTGTGTTATCTCGAGCAGACGGTGTTGTTTTTGTTGCTGATTCGCAGATCAGTCAAAGTATTAATAATGCCGAATCTTTTCAGAATCTTTCTGAAAATGCGGCTCGTGTAGGTCTTGATTTTGAAACTATGCCAATGGTCGTGCAGTTTAATAAACGAGATTTACCTGATATACAGACAGAAGAAGAAGTTAATCAGCGCTGGAAGTCTATGCCCTGGGAATTGTTTTTTAGTTGTGCATTACAGGGCGATGGGGTAAAGGAAACGTTCGCTGGTTTGCTTAAGGCGTTATACAGAAAAATAAATGCAGATTATAAACTGGAACAGGAGCACCAGTTAACTGAGAGTGAATTCATTGAAGGTGTAATAGGTAAATCATTATGAATGAATTCAATGAAACCCTTCCGCTTGCAGACTTTGATCGTGAAATGACGCTGCATGAGCTTCTGTCATCTATAAATATAGAAAGTCTGGCATCATCAATTGAGATTCTCCTGGGCGATAATTATTGCCTTAAAACGTCTAATGATGAAGTAGTTATGGGAAGGTTGTTAACAGGAGAAACCAGGCTGGTGGAGATTCGCCCGGAATTAGAGTCGGTTGGTTGTTTAATAGTTGAAAAAAATATTGATGATAAGTTGGTTGATGCTGTGCGTAAAATACTTGAGCTATTACTCAAATCATCAATTCGGTACTTAATGGCTTCGGATCTTCATCTTCAGACCGTACAGTCAGATTATCATGATTTAAAGAAAAAGCATCAGGCCTTGCAGGAGTCAGAAGACCGTTATAAAGATCTTGCCGAAAATCTGGAGTGCCGTGTGGCAGAGCAGGTGAAAACTATTGATCGTGCTCAACGTCAGTTATATCAGGCCGAAAAGTTGGCATCTGTTGGACAACTGGCTGCAGGAGTAGCTCATGAGATTAATAACCCTGTTGGCTTTATTCAAAGCAATCTAGCAGTATCTAAAAAATATGTTGAAGACTTTTTTTTGTTTTCAGAGATTCTTGGAAAGGAAGATGATGTCCAGGTTTTGCGTAATGCCTGGAAGCAGCTTGACCTTGATTTTACTGTAGAGGATTTCAAAAATCTGATTGACGAAAGTCTGGATGGAGCAAAAAGAGTGACAAAAATTGTAAGCCAGTTAAAGGAATTCTCAAACGTAGATCATAGTAAAGTCGAGATTATTGATGTTAATGATCGAATTGTTACTGCCTGTAATATAGCTGAATTAGAAATCAATAAGAAAGCAGAATTAATTCAGAGTTTGTCAACTTTACCGGGATTAAAGTGTCAGTCAGGGCAGCTGAGTCAGGTATTTTTAAATATATTACTTAATGCAAAGCAGGCTGTGGGTGTCGATGGTCGGATTGTGGTAACTAGTCTGTATCGAGATGGAAATATAATTGTTGAGATATCTGATAATGGGCCGGGAATATCTGCTGATAGTCTGAGTCGTATATTTGACCCTTTTTATACTACAAAGGATGTCGGTGAAGGTACGGGTCTCGGGCTGACTGTAAGTCGTGACATCATCGTTAATCATGATGGAGATATTGTAGTAGAGAGTAAGAAAGGTGAAGGAACTACTGTGCGTATCTCATTGCCTGTTAAAACATAACTGGAAAGATAATGCCTGATTACTCATCATTGTTCACAGATAAACCAGTTGTTGAATCAACATCTCGTCGAGATGCACAAACAGTTTCACCTTATCAAATATTATTCGTTGATGATGAGCCCAATGTATTAAATGCTTTAAGACGTGTTTTCAGGCAGGAGAACTATAAGATTTTGACGGCAGAAAATGGAAATGAAGCACTTGATATTCTGAAAAATAATAATATTCAGTTAATGATTTCTGATTTTATGATGCCGGGCATGAACGGTGCAGAACTTCTAACCAGAGCAAAGTCATTATATCCGGAAATGATACGTATCATGTTAACGGGTCATGCTAATACTGAAGCTGTTATGGCAGCAATAAAAGAAGGCGCTGTATACAAGTTTATTCTAAAGCCCTGGAATGATGATGATCTTAGAGTAACTGTTGGACTTGCACTTGAGCAATATGATCTTATTCGAAAAAATAAAGAGTTACAAAAACAGAATGCATTAAAAGCTAAAGAAATTCAATCTCTCACCAGGCTAAAGGTAACAAATCGAAGTCAGTTGCCTATCATGTTAAATAAGCGGCAGCTTCTTAACGACAAGCAGGTACAGGAATTATATAAGCAACAGCAGATTAAAAAAGAGCCTGTTATCAAGCAAATACTGCAGCGGCAATGGGTTGATGAAAAGATTATACGAAAAATACTTGTAAAAGAAATGATGATTGAGGAGGTTGATCTAAAAGAGTTTCAGGTTGACCCGGCTATTGCAGCATTGTTACCCGCATCATTTTGTAATATGCACTGGATTCTGCCAATTAAACTAACAGACAGGCATTTGACACTGGCAATGGCAGATCCAATGGATACTGGGTTGCTTGATGATTTGCGTTTCGTAACCGGGCTTGAAATACAAACCGTGGTGGCAAATATTGCTGAGCTACAGGACAAAATCAAGCAGGTTTATTGTGATCAGGATGTGTCATTTACAGAACTGGAGACGTTTGTCTCCAGTTCTGACCCCTATGAAGGGATTGAAATTATTATTGAGGAAGATGATGATCTTAGTATTGAAGAATTATTGCTGGGCACAGATGAACCGCCTGCAATTCGTCTTGTTAATGCAATTATGCTGGAAGCGGTTCGTCTTGGTGCTAGTGATATTCATATTCATCCGAGAAGTAAAAATGTTGTTGTACGTTATCGTATAGATGGCGTTCTGGTTGATAAAATACAGGTGCCTCATAATCTCCACATGGCGCTGGTTTCAAGAATCAAGGTCATGGCAGAGCTTGATATTACAGAACGTCGACGTCCTCAGGATGGTCGTATCACCGTCAAAACACCGATGCGTGTTCTTGATTTGCGGTTATCTACTTTGCCCACCATAAATGGTGAAAAAGTAGTCATGCGTTTGCTGGATAGAAATTCATCTGTTTATAGGCTAGATGAGCTTGGTTTGTCATCTGTTAATCTTGCAAAATTGAGTAATGTGATTACAAAACCTCAGGGCATTATTTTAACTACCGGCCCTACGGGCAGTGGTAAAACGACAACCTTATATTCGCTATTGCAGCATGAAGCGACGTCTGAGAAGAATTATGTGACTATAGAAGACCCTGTTGAATATTATCTTGATACTGCGGGCCAGGTTATGATTAAGGAGAAAATTGGTCTTGATTTTGCAACTGTTCTACGTGCGATATTAAGACAGGATCCAGATGTGATTTTACTGGGTGAAATCAGGGATTACGAAACAGCAGAGGTTGCATTTCATGCCGCTCTTACCGGGCATTTAGTTTATTCAACTTTGCATACGAATTCTGCAGTGGCAACAGTTTCACGTTTGTTTGACCTGGGGCTTAAACCCTATGTAGTTGCATCAGCACTACAGGCTATCATTTCGCAACGTCTTGTCAGAAAAATTTGTAATCATTGTAAGCACGAAATAAAGGCTGAGGAAGATATATTATATAAACTAGGTGAAGTATTTAATGCTCAAGAAACAAAATTCTACAAGGGTACAGGTTGTGCAAAATGTAATAACTCGGGTTACTCAGGGCGTGCTGCCTTGTATGAAATACTAATTCCGAGTGAGAAAATGATTCATCTTATAGCAGCAGGTGCAACAGTTCTAGAAATGGTTGATCAGGCGGCGGATGAACATTTGGTGACTTTAGTCGATGATGCGCGCGAAAAGGTTGATCAGGGGATCACCACTGGTGAAGAAGTGTTGCGCGTATTGGGTTCGCAAGTTATTTGCTGATTATATAAATGCGTATATTATGACTGTTTATAGAATAATTAAAAATGTTCCAGGAGAATAGAGATTAATATTAATTTAAAAGATCTTCATGTTACTAGAAAAGTAATATTACTACTTTTGTTTCCTGGTATTGGTTTTATGACACTGGTATTGCTTTTTTATATATATATTGATGGCACGAAGAATGTGACTACGTTTATTAATATTGTTAGTCGTCAGCGCATGTTATCACAGGAAATGCTGTCTCTTGCCGAGATGATAAAAAATGGCCAAATCGAAGACAAGAAAATTCTAAAAAAAGTAATGGGTAGTTTTGAACAGAATCTTGGTATTATTGATGTTAATGGCATGGCAATAAAGAGTAATTATTTGTATCCAGTTACGAATGATGTTGTTAATAAGCTGGATGTGCTTAATAAATACTGGTTAGTTGTCAAGCCATCACTATTTCTTATCGCTAACAAGTCATTTCATGACGAGGAATTTAGAAATGCAGTTAAAGTTGTAAAGTCAAACATAAATTATATTACTCAGGCATCTGATGACGTAATTCTTGCTTATGATGTCGCAATAATGCAACTTGGAAGGATCATGTTGGTTGCATTATTACTTGCGGCAATTATCGGTATCGCATCTATTCTTATTAGCATCTGGCTTGTGTCAAGGTTTACAAAGGAACGAAATGAGGTTGAACATCAACTGGTGACAAGTCAGAATCGTTTCGCACTTGCTGTTAATGGTGCAAATGATGGTATTTGGGACTGGGACCTGATAACGGGTGAAATGTTTCTGTCAGATCGCTGGAAGCAGATGCTTTCATATGAGCCAGATGAAATTGAAAATACATTTAGTGCCTGGCATGACTTGATACATCCTGATGATCTTGGTCGGTTTCTTGTCTCCTGGGCTGAGTATATGGATGGCTTGACTCCTCAATTCTTTATGGAATATCGACTAAGAACAAAAGATAATAACTATAAGTGGATCCTGTGCAGGGGTACTTCTTCATCTGTAGAAGGTGAGTCATTAAAATTGTCAGGCTCGCACACAGATATAAATCAACAAAAAATCCAGGAACAGCAACTTAAGCATGAAAAGAACGAGCAGTTGCTGCTCATTAATAAATTACATGAAGCACAACAAAATATAGCGCGAAACGAGGAAACATTACGTCTAAGTCAGGTGTTTTCAAAGGTTGGTAACTGGCTATGGGATTTAGAAAGTAACCAGGTTACCTGGTCTGAACTTACCTATTCATTATTTGGTCTTGAGCAGGGAAAAGATGAGGAATCATATGAAAACTTCATTCATTGCATTCATCCAGATGACAGGGATGCTGTGCTACATGCAATCGAAAATTGTATAAAAAACCATAAGGGATATGATATTGAACATAGAGTTATATGGAATGACGGCAGTGAACACTGGTTGCATGAGCGAGGCAATGTGGTGCGCGATGAAAATGGTAACGCATTACGTATGATGGGCTTGATTCATGATATAACCGAAACTAAACGAAATGAAAAATACCTTAATAAATTAATTAATCAAAGCAGTAGTTTAAACGATCAGCTATTACAGGAGCATTCGGTACGTAAAGCTAGTGAGAAAAAACTAAGTAATATACTGGATATCGCACCTGTCGCAATTATTGTCATTAATGAACATCAGAAAATAACCGTATTTAACAAAGGTGCCGAGAAAATATTCCATTACAGCGCAAATGAATTAATCAATCACCCATTGAGTGCGCTTATTCCTGATTCTTTGCCAGATGAAGTTGATAATCAGGCTTCAAGTTTATATCAAGTATCGGCTTTTAAGTCACTGGAAGGGAAAGTAGAGGTTCTAGGTCGTAGAAAGGATGGTACTGAATTCCCATGTGGCTTAAATATCTCTGTCATTAAAGAGAATGATGAATGGTTCTGTACTGTTATATTACGCGATTTGACAGGCCAGAAAAAAGCCGAACAGGCTCTATTAAAAGAAAAACGTGAACAGGAAGAGTTAATTAAAAAACTACAGGATGCTCAGGATCAATTGCTTCAATCAGAGAAAATGGCCTCGATTGGGCAGCTTGCTGCTGGTGTTGCCCATGAAATTAATAACCCTGTTGGTTACATTAATTCAAATATTGGCTCATTAAAGAATTATCTGGCTGACTTATTGTCACTTCTTGAATGCTATGAAAATTCGGAAGAAAAAATACAGGATTTAGAGTTATTGCAGTCTATTCAAAAGATGAAAAAGGATGTTGATCTGGAATACCTGAAAACAGATATTAGAGATTTGATTAATGAATCAGAGGAAGGTGTTACCCGCGTTAAGAAAATTGTTCAGGATTTGAAAGATTTTTCTCATGTGGATGAGGCGGAGTGGCAATGGACAGATCTTCATAATGGTCTTGATAGTACTCTAAATATCGTACACAACGAGCTTAAATACAAGGCCGAGGTCATTAAGGAATATGGTGATATTCCTCAGATTGAATGTATTATCTCCCAGCTAAATCAGGTGTTTATGAATTTACTGGTGAATGCTGCACATGCTATCGAAACACGGGGCACGATTACTGTACGTACCGGCACTGAAGATGATGGCGTTTGGGTTGAAATAGAAGATACAGGTAAGGGAATGGATGAAACAACCAGAAAAAGGATATTTGATCCTTTCTTTACCACCAAGCCGGTTGGTCAGGGGACGGGTCTTGGCTTGTCATTATCATTTGGTATTATTCAGAAACATAGCGGTAAGATAATAGTTACAAGTGAACCAGGCAAGGGAAGTTGTTTTCACATCTGGTTACCAGTACAAAAAAGCGAAAACAGTGAAGAATTGATACAGTGATAATGCATAAATAATATTTATAGCACTTATCTTGTTATGATTTAAAAATAAAAAGAGTCTGGTTAGCTATGTAAATGTGTCAGATTCTGATGTTGATGGTAAATAACCAGGAGTCATGAATAGATAATGAGCGAATGCCCTGATATTAATATTCTTTATTGTTTTAAAATTAATGAGCAGTTTCATGAGACTTTTGATCTTCACATCGATGGTGCTACGCTTGAGATAATTCATCATCCTGTAGGTGATGTACCTGACTGGACCCGGCTTGATAATCACCAATGCCCGCATTGCCCGCTTGAAACAGGTCGTCATCAAAATTGTCCAGTTGCTATTAGTCTTGTCAGCGTTATTGATCGATTCGAAAATGTAGTATCTCATGATGAGATTGATCTAGAAGTAACTACAAGTTCACGGAAGGTTTCACAGCATACAACAGCACAGAAAGCCATCAGTTCCTTACTTGGGCTATTATTTGCGACCAGTGGTTGTCCTTATACTAATTATCTGAAACCCATGGCGCGTTTTCATTTACCCTTGTCCTCTGAAGACGATACTATCTTTAGAGCTGCAGGTATGTATCTACTGGCTCAATATTTACTTAAGCAAAATGGACATAACTGTAGCCTTGAGCTAGATGGACTTAAACAGATTTATGATAACCTGCATTTGCTTAATACCAGCATTGCTCAACGTATACGCAGCGCATCCAATACAGATTCTTCTGTTAATGCTGTTATTCTGCTCGATATGTTTACTAATCTCATGCCCTTTGTTATCGATGAAAAATTAGACGAAATACGTTACATGTTTGATTCATACTTCAGGCAGTAAATAACAGTGATTTTGAGCTGATAGCAAAAGTCACTGGCGATGTACAATGAATAGCGGTTATCTGTCGTGCTTGGCTTACATGTAATTAAAACTAAATTAAAAATTACATATTTAAACCACACAGAAACTATTCTCAAACTAATGATCACCTGGCAGAGATTGTGGAGATTATTGCGCCGCAGGGGAAGTTAGGCGTTATTGATGATTCCATTTCGCTCGATGTTATGGCGTTTAAAAGAAAAAGTATTTCAATACACTGGGAGTTAATGTTTACCCGGTCATTATTTGAAACTGAGGACATACTTGAACAGCATAAAAAATTTAGCCGCTGATGCAAAGATGGTCGATGAGGGTTATCTCAAATTGACGCTTACCAGTAATTTCGGGGTCATTAATGCGGCTAATCTTATTAAGGCACATGCATTGCTGGAGTCCGGAAAATCAAAAGGAAAAATCGTTCTCTCAGGATTTTAGTGGCTTACCATTTATAAAACCTTCAACTTTTTGAGAGGTTACCGCTAGGTAATATTCCTGCCACGAGTTTCTTTAACACGTAAAGCGGCGATAAAAGCAATGACGGCAAAAATCAGCATTAATAACATGGCGTGTTGATAGTTCGGCAGGCTATAGAGATTAATGCCATTGGCGGTTTTACCATCCCAGCCGAGATCTAAGACCCAGCCAAATAATGGTTGCATGATAGCCGCACCCAGAAACAGACCGGTGTTAACCAGGCTAATGGCCATACCGGACAATGCCGGTTGGGTAACTTCCTTGGCGCAGGGATAGGTTAATACGAAACCTCCACTGGTAATGCCAATCAACATAAATAAAATCATGGCCAGAAAGCCCGGTTGCCAGGGTAAATAAATTAATGTTAGCCATGAAAAAGTATAAATAGTGGCGCTAATGATAATAACGGGTTTGCGTAAACCTATCCGATCCGAGATCCAGCCTGCAAATAAAGTTCCAATGGCCAGACTGACCAGGGTAATCGTGGTATAAATTGATGCTTCATCACGACTGAGATTAAAACTGTCTCGCAGTAATGGGATGCCCCATAAGCCGGCAAAGGCAAATAAACTGCCTGCCATACCAAAATTAATCCAGAAGCCAGGCCAGACATGAATATTCGTAATAACCTTGATCAAATCCTTGAGCCAATGTTGATGTCGTTCTGCATGTGACGTCATGCCATCCATTTCACGTATCGACGGCAGACCCAGATCTTCCGGACGGTTGCGTACATACAGAAGGGTCAGAACGGCAAGGGTAAGAGACATAAAGCCCATGGCCATAAACACATCTCGCCATGTCCAGATATTGAGTAAAGCCGATAATGGTTTTGCGGCTAATACAGAACCCAGATTGCCCATTAAAATGGTGAAACCTGAAACCAGTCCATAGACTTTATCCCGGAACCATACCGTATTGTTTTTCATCAGGCCAACAAATATAACGGATACGCCAAGCCCAACCATGAAACGACCGACTGATGCTAGCTCAATGGTTTCTGCGCTGGCAAAAACTATTGAACCAATGCCTGCGACAAAATTACCGGCAGTGATTGAAGCACGATTTCCCAGTGTATCGGCTAATACGCCGGCAGGAATCTGCATTACAGTATAAATGTAGTAGTACATCGCGGCTAATGAACCCAGTGCCGTCGCGGATGTTTGAAAGCTTGCCATGAGTTCGGCTGATACGACACCTGGCGCCATGCGATGAAAAAAAACCGACATGTATGCAATAACAAGAATCAAATAAATGAGGGCACGTACCGATTGGAAGTAACGTTGGTCGTTCATATGCATATTAAAACCCGTTCATGAAATAAGAACTGTATCCCGACAGATTTTCATTGCTGTATTAATGCCGATATTGAAAACTGTTTTTTTTAATATGGGTGTGTTAATTAGATCGGTCCATTAGTAAGGCTGCAATTTAGAAGGAATTGAAAGATGACGCCTGAATTAGAACTCAATTCAGGCGAAATATTTTAACCTTATTCTTCCTTATTAGAGTCCGTAATATTCAGGGAATAATAACAGGGATAAAACCACAAGCACCTGAATAATAATAAAGGGTACAACACCACGATATATATCAGTCGTGCGTACGCCAGCAGGGGCGACACCCTTTAAATAAAATAAACTAAAGCCAAACGGCGGTGTCAGGAAAGAGGTTTGCAAATTCATTGCAATAAGAATGGCAAACCAGAGAGGTGCAATTCCCAGAATTTCAGCAGCCGGTGCAAGAATAGGCACAATAATAAATGATATCTCAACAAAATCGATAAAGAAGCCCAGTGCCATTATGACCAGCATGGATACAATAAGGAAACCAATTTTTTCACCGGGTAATCCGACTAATGCTTCTTCAACAATAATGTCGCCACCAGAATAGGTAAAGGCCATGGAGAAGGCTGTGGCACCGAGTAAGATAGCAAATACCATAGCGGTAATTTTTATTGTTTCTAAAGAGGATTCAAACAGCATTTTCCAGCTGAACTGACGATACAGTAAGGCAAGAATAATGGCGCCGACACCACCCAGGGCAGATGATTCAGTGGGTGTGGCGATACCTGTAAAAATAGAACCCAGAACGACCAGCATCAGGGCAAGCGGTGGCATGATTGCAATGATGGCTTCTTTGTATTGTTGTCGCTTGTTGCCGGCATTTTCATCTAGCGGAATGGCGGGTGCTGCATTTTTATTGATTGAGGTAAAAATAAGAATGTAAACAATATAGGCACCAATCAGAATGGAACCCGGTGCCACTGCAGCTCTGAATAAATCACCGACCGGGATGCCCATAACATCACCGAGGATAATCAAAATAACGGAAGGTGGAATAATTTGTCCAAGCGTTCCGGCGGCACAAATGGTGCCGGTTGCCAGTGACTTATTGTAATTGTATTTGAGCATAACGGGTAAGGAGATAAGACCCATCGCGACAACGGATGCACCCACAACACCGGTCGATGCGGCGAGTAAGCCACCAACCAGTATGGTGGAAATAGCCAGACCACCGCGTACACTACCAAACAATTTTCCCATGGACTCCAGTAATTGTTCTGCCAGTTTGGTCTTTTGTAAAATAATGCCCATGAAAACAAATAAGGGCACAGCCATTAATACCGTATTTTGCATAATGTTCTGAATGCGGTATGGCATAAAGGCAAATAATTCGGCGCCCTCTGAAAACACACCGAAATACAGGGCAATACCACCAAATATGAAGGCGACCGGAAAACCAATTAATAACATGGCCAGTGCCACACAAAACATAATGATGCCGATCATAATGGAGGTACCCCTCGAGCATGTTCTTTGCTTATATCGGGCTGCTCACGTAGTGTGTTGATGGATTTTAATATAAGGCCCAGACCACTGATGCTTATTGTAATAAAGGAAAAGGGAATGATTGCTTTAATAAGCCAGCGGTAAGGCAAACCACCAGGGTCGCCAGATGTTTCACCCAACTGATACGATTCTATAGAGAAGTCGATGCCATACTTGGCAACCAGCAGGGTAAAAGGAAATAGTAAAAATAAGGTGCCGAGAAGATCAATCCAGGCCTGTTTATGAAGACTCAGTCGTTCATAAATAATATCCACTCTAACATGGCCGTCTTTGTAAAGTGTATAAGGTATACCCAGCATAAAAATAGTGGCAAAAAGATGCCATTCCATTTCCTGCATGGCAATGGAAACATCATTGAAAAGATAACGCATAATGACGTCATAGAAGACATTAAACAGTAATAAAATAAATAATACGGCTGTTATCTTTCCCAGTATTTCAGAGAAGTTGTTAATAGCCTTTTCTGCTTTAATTAAAAACATGGAGTCTTTCTCATAGAAAAGGCTGGTAATAAATTTTTACCAGCCTTTAACAGGATACTACAAATAGCCTTCTAAAAAAACTTAGTTAGACAGATAGGCTTTATCAGAGATTTCCGTCCAGACGCGGGCTTTCTTCATGTAAGCGGACTGTGAATCCTGAATCTCCTTGGCAATTGGGCTGTTTTCAGCCTCCACTGCCAGCAGTTCCTGATTCGCTTTTTTCAACGCATCGATAACACTTTGGGGAAACGTTTTTACTTTGATATTAGGGTATTCAGAAGCCATTGTTGCCCAGTTCTCGGCGCTTGTATGGTATGACTGTATGTACATGTCATAAGCGGCAGTACGCATGGCTACACGCAGAATTTCCTGTAAATCGGCGGGTAGTTTTGCCCATGATTTTTTATTAAACAGGAACTGTAGTTCAGTTGCAGGTTCATGCCAGCCGGTATAGTAATAAGGTGCGATTTTGTGGAAACCCATACGCAGGTCCAGTGACGGGCCTACCCATTCCAGTGCATCGATAGTGTTGCGTTCAAGTGCTGTATAGAGTTCACCTGCAGGAATATTGGTGGGTTTGGCACCCAGCTTGGCGAGTACTTCACCGGCAAAACCGGGAATACGCATTTTCAAACCTTTTAGATCATCGATGGAATTAATTTCTTTTTTGAACCAGCCACCCATTTGATTACCTGTGTTACCACCGGGAAATGAGAGCATGTCATATTTGTCATACAGTTTTTCCATTAATGCCATGCCATCACCAAAATAGAACCAGGCATATTGTTCTGGTGTGGTCATGCCAAAAGG
Source organism: Gammaproteobacteria bacterium (assembly GCA_029881275.1). Lineage (GTDB taxonomy): Bacteria > Pseudomonadota > Gammaproteobacteria > SZUA-229 > SZUA-229 > JAPHQX01. The sequence goes on from JAOUMX010000041.1 coordinate 17,526, forward strand.
CATGGTCGTGAAATATAAGGTTTCAGGTACTTTACCTTTCCAGTAATAGGAAGCGGAATGCCCCATATCGTACTGGCCGGAACGCACCATATCAAAAATACCAAGAGCGGCTTTATGTTTGTTTTTAGAATCGATGGTGATTTTTAAGCGGCCGTTTGACATGGTTTCTGCCATTTTGGCCATGTTTTTTGTGGTATCACCAAACACCGGGAAATTAGTTGGCCAGGATTCGGCGAGTGTGAGCCTGTATACTTTGTCAGCGGCCATCGCCTGGTTCATCAGTAAGAGGGTACAGATGACCGAGATGAATAGTTTTTTTATGGATAAAAAGTTCATTCGTTTGTCTCCGGTTTAAGTCGATTGCGATTGACTATTTTTAAAATAGATTTCAGGCCAGTTAATATATCAGTAAGTTAAAAATGTTGGCTGACAAAAAAACAGAAGAAGTCTGTTGACTTCCTCTGTTTAAGGTCGAGCTTGCATTCATTGATGTTTAAATACATTACAAACTACTGGTTTATTTCAGCCGGGTTGCATATAGAAACGGAAATGAAATTTAAACTTGCTTCCCGTTTCTATGCAACACATTTATGACTTAGAAATCATATTTTGCTGAGGCCTGTAGACGATTCAGTTCACCTTCATCACCATTTTCAGTTTCACGCGTGGCTTGCATGAACATAACGCCAAATGTGACTTTCTTTACAGGTGAGTACATGTAGTTGATCTGTACACTGGTGGCGCTTTTATTCTCTGTACCTGCAGCACCCGCTGGATTATCAATGCTTGCCGAGCTGAGAATCAGGCTTGAACTGGATTTATCACTCCAGGCATGTTGATAAGCAGCAAAACCTGTTGTTGATTTAACAGTTTCAATTTTTCCGCCGATCAGTACACCATCTTTAACAAGGCCTACACTGGTATAACGTCCCATACCATCACCGGAATTAATTGCGAATTTGATATTGTCAGATGAACCGACACTTATTTTACCGCTGATACCAAGACCATAACCGGATGCTGTTTCATCAAAACCGGTTTGATCAACCGCTAACTGGCGTAGCAGGCCGTTGACTCTGATATAGCCACCATCGGTTTTGATTTTATAGTTGGCCGCTATATCGGGTATTATGCCCACGTCACCATCAAGTGCTGCTGCAGTTGTTGCATTTGAGATTGCACTTTGAGGATTTTCCAGCGCGATCTGCATGTCGCCGGATGTATAGCGAACCTGTGCCTGGCGAATAAACACGGTGCCTTCCGATGCGCCGAGAAAATCAACTGAAGCGGGCAGTGCGCCGACATCCATAAATGTTGACCAGGCTTGACCGAACAGGTAGTTATCATAGGTAAAGAAGGCATGGCGCAGTCGAGGTGCGGAACTATTACTGACCACTTCATTACCTTCTGTGGTGGTTAAAAAGTCCAGTTCCATGGTCATGCCCAGTTTGTGACCATCCTGTTCTGTATTTGCCTTAAAGTTAATACGAGACTCACGGGCAGTTAAATCCAGTGTTTTATGTGAATTTGCGAGTGGAGCTGCAGCGACAGGTGTGGTGGATGCAACATAGAACGTACGCCCCGCAGAGTCGCCAGCAATAGCACCACTGTCAGTATCAGAATAAATGGCGCTTAATTTGGCATAACCACCAATACTGACATCAACATCGCCTGCACTGGCCATCATTGGAGTGACTGTCAGTGCAGTCGCAATACCTGAGTATAATGCTAAGTGTTTCAGACGATTGGTGTTTATTGTTTTCATTGTAGATGACATATGGTTAGTCCTCGTTATAGTGTTGTCAGGGACAATACTGCTATCAACAATATAGATGCTATTAGACCATGGTCTTAGTTATACTAAAGTTCAAACGACAGGGCGGGTCGGCGTCAGTGGTTAGCTATTCAATAAATGGGTGGTCGATGAAT
>JAOUMX010000042.1 GCA_029881275.1 Gammaproteobacteria bacterium
AGATGGTTTTGGTATTGGTGTGCCATACATTGATGCAAGACCGCAAGCCTGTGATTTTTCATGTGATGGTTTGCAATGCGTGCTGGCCTGTCCAACTGGTGCATTAACACACGAATTAAATTATCCCCATGAAACACGAATGGGATTTGCAAAACTGGCAAGGCCAGAAAAGTGCCTGGCTATGCAGGGTAAGGGCTTTAAAGGTGTTGCCAGAGGTGATGATTTTAAAGGTGTGCTTCGTTACGATGAGATAGATCGCTGGATTGCGCAACCAGTGAGTGAGCATGAATATGATCTCGAACTTTGTGATCTATGCATGCGTCAGTGCCCAATTGAAATTCGCCGTGCTCAATGTGATGCAGGCAAGCCTCCATCTGGGGATAAGAACCAGTGTCCACCAAAAAAAGCTATTGAATTAATAAGTATAGATTCAACTAATGGCATGGCATCGATGAAACCAGTTGTGCTAGAAGGCTGTGTTGGTTGTGGTGTCTGTGAAATGATTTGTCCCACAGAGCCAGCAGCAATAGTGATAGAAGCACGTGCTACTGGAGCAGTAGCATGAAATATATACGTGAATCCCTGGCGCAATTATTTGGTGCCGAACCTGTAAAGCCAGCAAAAGAGGATATCAGGCCGGCTGCGCAGGAGATTCATTTTTATAAAAAAGCAAATCCAATAACAAAGCAGTTTGTAGAAGATTTACATGACAGGCCGAAAAGTCATAAATGGCGTAATCGAAGATGGCTGACGTTATTATTTATTAATTTATTATTTGTTTTATCATATCAGCTTGATATTCAGTTACTCGAAGGTGCACTTACGGCATCGCGTTTTGCCGGTTTTCACATGGCAGATCTGAATTCTGCATTGCAGGTTATGCTGGCATTTAAAGAAGTCGTGTTGAATTTAATTATTGGAACCACAACAATTTTAATTATGTGGTTGTTGCTGGGTGGACGTAGTTTCTGCTCCTGGGTGTGCCCGTATCATATGCTGGCAGAATGGGCGGAAGCAATACATCTATGGTTAGTAAATAAAAAGATTATTGAAAATAAAACCTTTCATCGTGGTGTGCGAACTGTTTTTTATGTGATCTTTGCATTGCTGGCAATTGTCACTGGCTATACGGTATTTGAAACAATATCACCCACAGGAATAATAAGTCGTGCTTTAATCTATGGTCCTGGCTACGCTCTTATTTTTGTTGGCGTGTTGCTGTTGTTTGAAATATTTGTTTCACGTCGTGCCTGGTGTCGTTATGTGTGTCCAATTGGCATGACCTATGGCATTGTCGGTACGGTGTCGCCAATGCGAGTAACCTATCATTTGCAAGATTGTGCACATGAAGGTGATTGTCGGAAGGTATGTCTGGTGCCTCATGTATTAGATGTTACCATTAAGACCCGTGCCAGGGATTCGCGTGTTGACCTTGGTGCTGACTGTACACGTTGTGGCTTATGTGTCGATTTATGTCCAACTGACTCATTACGCTTTGAATTTAAAATGCCGGGAAAACAAACATGATCCAATTCCAGCAGTTAAGTAAGCAATTCAAAAAGGTTCAGGTTTTAAAAAATATAAATCTGAATATAAATGCAGGCAGCCGTGTCGCGCTGGTGGGCAGTAATGGTGCTGGTAAAACCACAATGATTCGTTGTTTGCTGGGTGAATATAATTATGATGGTCATGTTAGTGTTGATGGGCTAAAGCCTAGAGATCATCGTCAGCAAGTTTTAAAACGGGTTGGGTTTGTACCGCAATTACCTCCACCGTTAAAAATGCCAGTAGGACAGTTAATTAATTTTTCAGCCAGCGTCTGTGATGCAGATCCTGATCGTATGATTCATGTAGCTGAGAGACTGGGCTTAAATGTAAATGAAATTAGTAGTCGTCCATTTCTGAAGTTATCCGGTGGACAGAAACAGAAGTTATTGATAAGTATTGCACTGGGACGTGATACCGATATTCTTATTATGGATGAGCCAGCAGCTAATCTAGATCCCGAAGCTCGGCATATCTTTTTTCAGTTGCTGGCGGAAAAACCAGAACATACCATAATGCTGATTTCCAGTCATCGACTTGATGAGGTGGCATCACTGGTTAACCGTGTCATTGAAATGGACCAGGGTAAGGTCGTGCTTGATGATCATGTAGAAGATCTGGTTGAGTTAACCAGTACATTATATTGTCGATTGAATTTGTTGAAGGCTGAGCCGGCATTTGCCAAGTCAATTAAAGACTGGGGTTTTGTTGATATGGCAGAGGGTAAGGTTTGGGAAGGTGTCGTAGCTGGTCCGGATCGTTTACGATTTTTGGGTGTTTTGTCACGTTATGCGGGTCTGATTGCGAGTATTCAGATGAATGATGAAGAGGTTAGTCATCATGTATAAAATGATTTTACTGTTTGTAAGCGGTTTTCTGTTATTTGCATGTAGTGAAAATAATACCGGTCCGGTTGATGTTAAGTGGGATCGGGATATTTGTGAGCGTTGTCGTATGATGATAAGCGACCGTTACCATGCAGCACAAATTCGTGGTGGTGAGAAATCAAAAGTTTATATGTTTGATGATGTCGGCGGTGCTATTTTATGGTTGCAGGATAAAGACTGGAAAGACGAAACAAAAACAGAAGTCTGGGTTAATGACCATCGTACCGGGGAATGGATTGATGCGAAAAAGGCCTGGTATATTACCGGTCAGAGCACACCCATGGAGTTTGGCCTCGGGGCACAAAGAGAAATGCCACTGGTAGGAATGAGTTATGAGGAAGCTACAACTTATATTATGAAACGTGAAAAAAAATTCAATCAGTCAGGTGCTGACTTAAAGGAACAGTCACATGAACACCAACAGCACGACCATCATTGATATGAATAAAGTTGCTATTGCCAGATCTTCTGGCAAGATGAATGCAATGAAGCATCTCTGGTTAACAGCGCAGGCTGATATCGTTGAATCTCTTCGTGCACGCTGGTTTATGGTGTATGCGGGTATTTTTGGCAGCATTATTGTGTTGCTGTTTGTTTTTGGCCTGACTGAATCCCGTGTTATGGGCTTTACTGGTTTGTCTCGTCTGTTGATTACCTATATTCAACTTACCATGGCGATACTGCCTATTTTTGTGCTCATCACGACGGTGCGCTCGGTAGCAGGAGATCGAGAGGCAGGTATTTTCGAATATATGCTTTCTTTACCTGTATCACTATCGGCATGGTACTGGGGCAAGATGTGCGGTCGCTTCACAATCATTTTTCTGCCAGTATTTGTTGCTATGTTAATTGCTGTTATCGCAGGCGTTATAAAAGGTGCAGAAGTTCCCTGGACAATATTTTTGTACTACACAGGCTTATTAATAGTTTTGTCATGGTGTTTTCTGGGTATTGGTATGCTGATTTCGAGTCTGGCCAGGTCGGCTGATGTCGCTACAGGTGCAGCATTTGTTATCTGGCTATTACTCATTATGTTTCTGGATTTGATATTGCTAGGCTTGTTGGTACAGGAAGGAATTAGCATGGAATCATCAGTAGCAATGTCTTTGGCTAATCCATTGCAGGTTTTTAGAACGGCAGCAATGATGTTGTTTGATACACAGCTAGTTTTACTTGGGCCTTCAGCTTTTGTCATTCTTGATCAATTTGGCGCAAAAGGATTTCTGATTTTTGCATTAATTTATCCCATCATCATTGGCACATTGTGTGCCGGAATTGGCTATAGAGTTTTTAAACGATCAGATCTCCCATAAACAGGATTGCAAATGAGTGAACCCAGCGTAGACATTTTTCATGGTCAAACTACCAGTAATAAAGTTATAACCTATATCGCTGCCACAAGGCCCCCATTTTTAACCGCATCAGTTTTGCCGGTAATATCAGGTCTAGGACTGGTTTGGGGATTGCAGGGATCTCTGAATTTTATAGTTGCAGCACTGACAATTTTAAATATTATTTTTATACATTCGGGTGCAAATGTATTAAATGATTATTTTGATGCGCGTAATGGTACAGATGCCGCAAATATTGATCGTGTATTTCCTTTTTCAGGCGGCAGTCGGTTTATTCAGAATGGAATATTAACGGAAGAACAAACCTTTCGTTTCGGGTTTGCCCTGATGATGCTGGGAGCTGTCCTGGGTGTTGCTATGACGGTAATAACCGGGCCATTTATTCTAATGATAGGGTTAACTGGCGGCTTGCTGGCCATCTTTTATTCTGCACCACCCTGTTTGGCATGTCGCGGTCTGGGTGACATAGTGATTGCTGTTTGTTTTGGTGTGTTACCTGTCGTAGGCACTGTTTTTATTCAAAATGGAAGTATCATGAATGAAGCCATTTGGTTAGGTGCGGTGATTGGCTGTTTTGTATCTGCCATTCTCTGGGTTAATTCTATTCCAGATATTGTTGCCGATAAAAAGGCAGGTAAAAAAACACTGCCCGTCAGGCTCGGTAAAGATATCGCTGTTTATGGTCTCGCGGTATGGTTTGTCCTCGGTTTTTCCATCTTGCTAGTTTCTCCATTGCCCGCTACCAGCTACGTAGCGTTGCTGGCAGTCATACCGGCTATTAAGGCAGCAAAGGCATTGATCGACGATAAGTTAATACCTGCTATTCCCATGACCCTGGTAACACATACAGCGGTTTGCTTACTCCTGGCAGTAGGTTGTGTTATTTGATATACGTTTTAATACAGCAAACCGTTTAAATTCGAATAAGTGGTTATAAAACATTTGCTTAGATATCCTTATTTTTGCGTTTATTGTGCAGGCTATACTTTTTAATTTATAGAATGAAAATAAATCTCACCAGGCAACTTACTATCGCAATAATGTTAGTTATGTTAACAGCATGCGCTGTCAGTCCACCAAAAAATCCAGATAATAGTTGTGATATCTTTTTTGAAAAAAGTGACTGGTATGACGATGCTAAAGATAGCTATGAAAAATGGGGTGTGCCGATTCACGTGCAGCTTGCCATTATTCATCAGGAGTCACGGTTCAGATATGATGCTAAAACAGATATGGAGTATTTTTTATGGTTAATTCCTGTCGGGCGAAAATCAGATGCTTATGGGTATGCACAGGTTAAGGATGATACCTGGGACTGGTATATGAAAAAAACTGATAACTGGGGTGCTGACCGAGACGATTTTAGTGATGCAGTTGATTTTATAGGTTGGTATTGTAGTTATACATATAAGGAGTTAGGGATTTCAAAATGGGATGCATATAATCAATACCTTGCCTATCATGAGGGTCACGGAGGGTTTAAGCGTAAAACCTATCTACAAAAGAAATGGTTGATTGAAGTTGCGCGTAAAGTAAAAAAAAGGGCCAGTCGATATCACACTCAATTAGCAAAATGCCAGGAAGAGCTTGAGTCATCATGGTCAATATGGCCATTTTAGTCTAATGAAATAAAAATTAAATCGGTTATTTATCATCTGCAGATGATAAATAAGCAAAAATATTATTCAGTTCTTCTTCGGTAAAATCTATTAATAATTGCTCATCCGGCGCGTCTATATCATGGATGCGTTTTTTTTCTATAAATAATTTAACCTGTTTTTTTAAATATCTCGTATATTGGCCTGCGAGCATGGGTACACCTTTTTCGATATCGCCTTCACCTTCCTTGCCATGACAGGAGCGGCACTCACGATTATAAAGTTTTTTGCCTTTTTCGATATCGCCATCAAACAGGGCAATATTGAGGAAATGTTTGGTCATCATCATGCGTTCATACGCATCAAATTCTTCACCTTCAATAATAGGCGGTAATTTTTTTAATAACTGTATAGATTGAAGATAAGCTGCGACATCAACTATTTCCTGTTCAGGTAATTGGCCTTTGTCGAGATATTCAAGCATGGGTATATTGGGTCGTTTACGATCGCGAAACAGGCGTAACTGGTTTTCAATGTAGCTGGCAGATAAACCCGCAAGTCGAGGATATTCGCCACCTTTACCACCTTCGGCATATTCACCATGACAGCCCGCACAGGTTTCATTAATTTCTTCACCGACATCAAGATCAGGTGGGTTTAAAGCATAACTGGTATTTATGCACAGTAATAATAAGCAGGGGAGTAGGATTTTTTTCATATTAAAGCTAAGTATCGTTAACCAAAAATATCATGTGTTATGTTATTGAACCAGGAGTGGGCATAGTCAGCCTCTCTTTGGCGCATATGATCACTGGTATCATTTGGAGTTAAACCACCTGCGCCATCCATTTTGATAATTTTATCATTTTTATAACCATACACCATGGCAACTGAGATAGCGTCATTGGGTGCCAATAAGCTATAACAGGTATTGATTAATGAAGGCGCTAGAGGTCTGTCACCATTGAATAGTGAAATAATGGCAGCAGCACAGACTTTGGCTTCTGAATTTGCAGCATAGCCTGATTTTGGTAAAGGGCTTGATATGGAGCTGTCACCTATGACATGAATATTTTTATGGATAGTTGATTCAAAAGTTTTATGGTCTACTGGGCACCACCCAGATTGATCTGTGAGGCCTGCTGTAAATGCCAGTTTGCCCGCTTGCTGTGGTGGAATAATATTAATAACATCGGCCTTAAAATCATCTGCCTGGGCAGAGACAATATGTGATTTGGCATTGATGCTTTCGACATGCCCGCCCTGAGCAACACTGACCCATTCAATTATAGAGTGATTAGTGCCATAACCATAATGACGTTTCCAGCCTGCTTCGAACAACTTCTGCTTAGAAAATTCTTCTTTATCATCAAGAATAATAATCTTTGATTTTGGTTTATGCATTTTTAAATAATGTGCAATTTGAGAAGCGCGTTCATAAGGGGCCGGTGGGCAGCGAAATGGATTAGCGGGTGGAGCAATAATAACGGTGCCACCATTTCGCATCGCATCCAGTTGTTTTTTTAAAGTCAGTGTTTGTTGGCCTGCCTGATAAGCATGTGGAATATCCTTGGCTGTGGTTTCATCATAACCTTCAATGGCGTTCCATTTGAAATCGATACCAGGCGATACAATACAGCGATCATAGTGAATGGTGTCACCAGACGATCTGGTAATAGACTGTTTGTCAGCATCTATTGCTACAACGTAATCATGGATAATTGAAATGCCCTGTTCAGCTAATTTATGGTAGGAAAATTCGAGGCTTTTAAAGCTACGTAATCCTGCAAGAAATTCATTGCTCATAAAACAGGTAGTGTAATGAGACTTAGGTTCTATCAGGGTTACTTTTATCGAGCTATCCATTTTGCGCAGGTATCTTGCAGCCGTTGAACCACCGATACCACCACCAATAATGACAACATGTTTACTGATGGTTGCATGAATTAAAGGTGCATGAATTATGCTGCTAGCTGCTGTGGCAAGGGATAGCTTTAGGAAATGTCGTCGTGAATGAGCGCTCATAATAATTGTTTATTTCTGACTACCATAATAATGAAGTAATTGTTCAATACCATCTGAGTCCAGTTCATCATGAATACTGGATAATCGTTTAAACATCTTTCTGGAAACTGCGCGGTCACCGTTTAAGATATCTTGAATGGTATAACGTAAATAGGGTATTTTCTGGCCTGCGAGGAGACCGGAATCATCTGCGGATTCTCTGCCACCCTTAGCATGACATTTTTCGCAGTTAGCAGCATGTAGTGTTTCCCCGAGAGATGCCATTGCAGGGTCAGTAAGTTGTTCAGTGCGTAGCATTTTTTGTGAATAGAAAAAATCAGCCATGAGTTTAATTTGTTCTTTGGTATAGCCTTTGGCAATTCTGTTCATTACGGTTGCCGGGCGTTCGTCTGTTTTAAAGGCTGACATGGATTCGATGAAATACACTGGCGACATCTCAGCAATACTCGGCGTGGCAGGGCCCTGACTCGAGCCATTAGGGCCATGACAACCTGCGCAGGCATTGGCGAGCAGGCTGGCTTTATTGGGTGAGACAGCATGTGCATTAAGGCCGAATAATAAACAGCTCATTAATGTGTATTTGACTGGTTTGGAGACTGTCATGCCATACCTATAACGAGTTTAGTTGGTTAGAGTTAACTATTAAGGCTTAATAAAAGCCCGTAAGAAAAAATAGTTAATAAAATCAGATGAATAAGGATATGTAATGGGTCTAGATAGTGAAATGATCTTGCTCAATTTGTGGTGAAAATAGAGCTTATTGAAATAGCGTGTTGGAGAGTGAGGATGCTGGGAAATTGCGTTTAAGCATTTCAGGCTGAATGCCCGAAGGTTTTGTGGTAGTGCAGGCATCCGAAAGGCTAATCCATTGAAAATGGCGCGCCCTAGAGGATTCGAACCTCTGACCTCGTCCTCCGGAGGGACGCACTCTATCCAGCTGAGCTAAGGGCGCACGTTGCAGATGATAACAGAAAATAGCCACCAGTTATAAGTCTGCTTGCTTGAAAAATCAGGTAAATCAGGAAGGTAGAAAATTAACCGGTTATTATAATTCAGGGAGAATGTGTTTCTGTTCGTTTGTTATTAGTGGTTGAATGGACAAGCTTATGAGTGGTTATGACATCACTTGATTGATTGTCTTGTCAGCCAGAAAGAACTTATGTGTGATTCTTAGTGAGCAGATGATTTTAATGGTTTGGTTTTAAGTGAGATTAAAAGTTTCAGGTAAAGCCGCCAGTTAATCACTCATGGTGATTGAGCGGCTGTTATCTGTGAGTTTGGTCAGGGTGATTTTAGCGTAAATGAAAAGGGAAATTATTTTATATCTCGGTTATTTATTTTTTTGCCAAGGTAGATTGATTATTTACATTATTCCGGTTCTAGCTGGATGTAAGCCTTTCCAGTGATCGATAGGAAATGGCTTCTGTTAAGTGGTTACTGGAAATATTTGTCTGGTTTTCCAGATCGGCTATTGTGCGTGCCAGCTTTAAAATACGATGATACGCGCGTGTGGAAAGCTTGAGATGATCCAGGGCGCTATCAAGAAGTTGTTCATCTGCACCGGATAATTTGCAATATTGTTGTATTTCCCTGCTGCTAAGATCAGCGTTGGCTTTCCCGCATCGTTGTATCTGAATTTCAAAGGTTTTACTAATTCGTTGTTGTAGTGTGTGAGATGTTTCAGTTCTGGATTTGTTAGTGTTTAATTCTTTTCGGCTGATGCGTGGAACTTCAATATGAATATCAATTCTATCCAGTAATGGTGCTGAAATGCGTGAGCGATGTTTTCGTTGTTGTTCCAGTGTACATTGACAAAGCTCTTTGCCATCACAATTATAACCCTGGGGACAGGGATTCATGGCGGCAATAAATTGAAAGCGAGCAGGAAATTCTGCCTGGCGCGCGGCACGTGAGATGGTAATACAACCTGTTTCGAGGGGTTCACGTAATACATCTAGAACATGACGATTAAATTCAGTGAGTTCATCCAGAAATAGAACACCATGGTGTGCGAGTGATATTTCACCGGGTCTCGGGTTAGAGCCACCACCGACCAGTGCAACACCTGATGCTGTGTGATGGGGAGATCTAAAAGGTCTAATCATCCAGTTTTCAATATTAAATCCATTATTACTGATGGAATTGATTGCTGCTGATTCGAGAGCCTGTTGTTCTGTCATTGGTGGTAATAAACCGGGTAGTCGACTGGCAAGCATGGTTTTGCCTGTTCCTGGTGGGCCAATCATTAACATGTTGTGGCGGCCAGCAGCAGCAATTTCCAGCGCACGCTTTGCACGATATTGCCCCTGTACATCACTTATATCGAGTGTGTGACATTGACTGGATATTTTAATATCAGGTGAAGGGGTGGGCAGTTTTATTAGTTGTTGCAGATGCTGACACACTTCCAGTAAGTGTCTTGCCTGAAAAACCTCGACATTGTTGACCAGTGCCGCCTGTTGGGCATCATTAACCGGTAAAATTATTTTACGTTTAGCACCGCGTGCACCCAGTGCAACAGGCAGTGCACCAGTAATACTTCTGAGCTCACCATTGAGAGCCAGCTCACCATGCAGTTCATATTGATTCAGGGTTTGACAATTAATTTGACCTGATGCGATGAGAATACCTAAAGCGATGGGCAAGTCATAACGGCCGCCATCTTTTGGCAGGTCAGCGGGTGCAAGATTAATGGTTATTCTGCGTGATGGAAATTCAAAGTGTGAATTGATAATTGCAGCTCTGACACGATCTTTGCTTTCCCTTACCGCCGCTTCTGGCAGACCAACAATGGAAAGTGCGGGTAAACCGTTTGAAATATGAACTTCGACAGAAACAGGCAGTGCGTTAATTCCTACAAGCGCACGGGTGTAGATTTTTGCAAGTGACATGGCATCCATTCCATATTGTGTTAATAAACTTTATTTTTTTTCCAGTTCAGCTATTTGCTCTTCCAGTTGTTTTAATTTCTCCAGGGTGCGGGCCAGTAATGCAGCTTGTACATCAAATTCTTCCCGACTAACAAGATTCATTTTACTGAATGTGGATTCAACAATGGCACGAATATTTTTTTCGATATCCTGCTGAACAGCTTTAATACTGTCAGGTAAAACAGCAGATATTTTATCCGTGATGTCGTTAATGGTCTGGTTAGTAATCATAATTGAGCCCGAATAATGTGTGTCATTGTAACCCAGAATTGTGTTGATGGTAGATACTAAAATGACGCACTAAAAAAGGGCGTCAATATGGTGCAAGTTGATTAAGTTGACCGTAATTGGTGCAAGGCAGGCTGTGTAGATTTGTGAAAACACATAAAAATATATGTATATGATTGATTTTACATTGGTTTTAGAGGTTGGCATGGGTAATGCTCTTACATTTGCACAAGTTTCTTTATTAACAAAAATTGTAGGGGTTCCCGATGAACAAATTGAAAGCTTTAACTCTGAGTGTGGCAGTTACTGGCGTATTGAGTAGTGGTACGGCCATGGCCGAATTAACAGGCAATATTGGTGTAATGAGTAATTACCTGTGGCGCGGTGTAACGCAAACCAGTGATACTGCTGCGATCAGTGGCGGTCTTGATTATTCACATGCCTCAGGTGCATATGCAGGTACCTGGATTTCTGAAGTCTCTTCATTAAATGGTGAGTCTGGTCAGTATGAAATGGATCTGTATGCCGGTTATGCCGCTGAAGCTGGCGATATCAGTTATGACGTAGGTGTCATTAAATATGTATACCCAGTGGATGATGGCGGTACCGTTCAGGTTGATGCCGATTTTGCTGAAATTTATGCCAGCATTGGTTTTGGTCCAGTCACTGCTTATGTGGCATCAACGTTTACTAAAGAAAGTGATCCCGCTTTCGAAAAAGATCTGTATTTCAGCATTAGTGCTGATTTCGAAGTAAATGGTTTAGGTATGAGTGCGTTATATGGTGATTATGATTTTGATGATCCAACTGGCACTGATTACAGCCACTATTCATTAAGCCTAAGTAAGGAAGATTTCACGTTTGCAGTTGAGCAGAATGATATTGCTGGTGCTGATGATGTGAAGGTCGTTGCATCCTGGGGTAAAGAATTTAGTTTGTAAGTAATGATTTAGCAGACGAGCATGGCTCGTCTGCATAACCGGTTTTGCGTTGGTAAAACCGTTTCGGAGGTTTTTATGAAATTAGTAACAGCCATAATTAAACCCTTCAAGCTGGATGATGTGCGTGAAGCATTATCAGACATCGGCGTGCAGGGTATTACGGTGACTGAAGTCAAAGGTTTTGGTCGCCAGAAGGGTCACACCGAGTTGTATCGCGGTGCTGAGTATGTCGTTGATTTTCTGCCCAAGGTGAAAATCGAAGTTGCGGTCGATGACGGTATTGTGGATCAGGTAATTGAGTCTGTTCGCAATGCGGCCAATACCGGCAAGATTGGCGATGGCAAGATTTTTGTCTATCCGGTTGAGCAGGTTGTCCGTATCCGTACGGGTGAAAGTGGCGTTGAAGCGCTTTAATAACGGGGGATAGAAAAGTGGAAAATCAAATTTTTGAACTTCAATATGCAATGGACACCTTCTATTTTCTGGTGTGTGGTGCATTAGTTATGTGGATGGCCGCCGGTTTTGCAATGTTAGAAGCAGGTCTGGTGCGTTCTAAAAATACAACTGAAATTCTGGCAAAAAATGTTTCCTTGTTTGCTGTGTCTTGCATTATGTATCTGGTATCAGGTTACGCCATTATGTACGGCGGTGATTTCTTCCTGACCGGCATTGCGGGTGGTGAGACATTAGTTGAAGATGCTCTGGCTGCTTCTAAAGAAAATGGTTTTGGTGGTGACTCTGTTTATTCAGGTGCTTCAGACTTTTTCTTCCAGGTCGTTTTCGTTGCAACTGCTATGTCGATTGTTTCTGGTGCAGTGGCTGAGCGTATGAAACTCTGGGCATTCCTGGTGTTTGCCGTGGTTATGACAGGTTTCATCTACCCAATGGAAGGTCTGTGGACCTGGGGTGGTGGTGCTGTATTCGGCATGTACACTTTAGGTGATCTTGGTTTCTCTGACTTTGCAGGATCAGGCATCGTTCATATGGCAGGTGCAGCAGCAGCTTTAGCCGGTGTTTTGCTACTGGGTGCTCGTAAAGGTAAATACGGTGCTGAGGGACAGGTTAATGCGATTCCTGGTGCCAATTTGCCATTAGCGACATTGGGTACATTCATTCTGTGGATGGGCTGGTTTGGTTTCAACGGTGGATCGGTTTTAAAATTAGGTGACATGGCAAGTGCTAATTCAGTAGCCATGGTGTTCCTGAATACCAATACAGCCGCTGCTGGTGGTGCAGTTGCCGCCATGATCACAGCGAAACTGTTATTTGGCAAAGCTGATTTAACCATGATTTTGAATGGCGCATTAGCAGGTCTGGTCGCAATTACTGCTGAGCCTTCAACGCCTACAGCATTACAGGCAACATTGTTTGGCATGATTGCAGGTGTTCTGGTTGTATTCAGCATTATAACTTTAGATAAACTGAAAATTGACGATCCAGTTGGTGCAATTTCAGTACATGGAACCTGTGGTGTTTTTGGCCTGTTACTGGTGCCTGTAACTAACGGTGATGTGAGCTTCTCAGGTCAGATCATTGGTGGTCTTACGATCTTTGTATGGGTGTTTGGTGTAAGTATGATTGTCTGGGGTGTTATCAAAGCTGTCATGGGAATCCGTGTAAGTGAAGAAGATGAATACGAAGGCATGGACCTTGTAGATTGTGGTATGGAAGCGTACCCAGAGTTTACCGGTAAGTAATATGCACAGGAGTGCGGTAAGTTGTGAGCGCATGGATGCGCGAGAACGACACGGTAAATACCAGTAGATTAGACTCCTGCTGGTTGTGTGTGGTCAGGCCGGGTACATTTGTACCCGGCCTTTTTTATGTTAAGAAATACAGACGGTTATGATGTTCAAAGATAGTTGCACCTGATGCTGCCATGAGGTTTCATGGTGTAGTAAACTAGATTGCATGATGATGACAATGACAATGACAATGACAATGACAAGGATGAGCAACTAAATGAAATCTGTTTATATCTTTTTTCTTCTTCTAATTTCAGACAGTTATTCTGTTTATGCTGAAATCTATAAATGGACGGATGAGCATGGCATTGTTCACTATACGGATAAATCAGTGAAAAATTCTGAACAGATGAATATTTCTATAGATGATGAACCCGGGCAGACAACAAAGAGTGAGGATCGAGCTGAGCAAAGACGCAAACTGGTTGATGCAATGGAGGAAGATCGCAAGGAAAAAGAAAAGCTAAAAAAAGAAGAGCAACAACAGGCCCGTTCATTAAAACGGAAATGCCAATGGGCTCGTGATCAGTTACGCAGTTATCAAACGGCTGGCAGTCTCTACAATCTGGATAAGGACGGTAAGCGGGTTCATCTGTCTGATCAGGATCGACAAAAAGTAACCAGTAAGTTAAAGGCGCAGATACAAAAGTACTGTAATTGAGTTAATGTGCAGCCGCTAACGAACTTATGACATTTGAAAGTGCATGATCAAAAATGGAATGATCAGCCAGTATATGTGACTGTCCAACATCAAGTTCAGTGGCAAAATCAACAGCATCTTTCTCCATGACTTTTACGCCCAGTCTGTCAACAAACACCAGTTTTGCATCTTCCTGTACTATGACGGATAGTTTAAGACGTCTTACCGGTTTATCATTATCAACATAGATTTCAAACCAGACGCCAGGTTTTACAGCTTCAGGTAACTGCTCTATCTTATTTTGTGCTTCAGCGATTGCTTGTTCGATTGGGCTTGGCCCTGTGTCTTCATCTGGTTTATATTCGGAATGAAGTGGTTTACTCTTGTTGATGCCATCACTGTAAGTAATTGATTTAAACTCACTGGCTTCTAACAGATTCTGGTAGGTGAGTTTCAGTGAATGAATGGCGTTATGTATTAGCTCTTTATTTTGTTTTGTTTCACCCAACATGTCATTAATAGTATGCACCAATGCCATATGGTTATCTTTTAATGAAAGGTATTCGCCACGATTTTTTGGTGGTTGAAGGGTTTTAATCAGGAGCTTTAAGATGTTTATGGCTTCATTCCATTCATCACTCTGTTTTCCGTGGCGTGCATAACTGTGAAACATTAATGTAGACCAGTTACGTAAAACAAGCTGCTGCGAAGACTTTGGTAATATTTTGTCTTTTAAATGGAACTGTAATTCTGCCAGAATAATTTGTCTAGCATGCTCTTTTAAAATAATTTGTCGGGTTTCTTTTTCATTCTTTTCCTGAGAAAGTTTTTCATTGCTGCCTAATCTTTCCAGTGCTTTTAACGCAGTGTTGAAACTAACAATATTCTGATCAAAGGTGTTGATGAGCTGGTTAAGTATCATCTCCATTGTTTTGTATAAAGTGTTGTTGATGTCTTCTATGCCTATTCCTAAATGAGCAATAGAATCAAGCAGTAGTCTTGCCGGGTGTTTGTCATTATGGAAGAACTTCATATCCAGCAGAGCTATTTTTATAACTGGAATTTGCAGTTTTAATAATAATGATTTAATGGTGTCTGAAATGTTTTTATCACGTAGAAATGCGCCAAATATCATTTCTACAAAATCAATGGTTCTGCTATCAATTTGATTGACCGATTTGGTCATCGTCGAATTACCGAGTTTTGCCATGCTATTGAGCAGGGCCTTTTTGAAGCTGTCGGTATTTATATTAACCTGTTGACCAGGAATGTAGTCCTGTTTATACGTCGACTGTAGTTTTGACAGGGCTTTTACAACTTCCTGTCTGGCATAAACATTGCCAGCACGAGCACGTAAAGCTGTGGCTCCTTTTTTAGCAAGGTTATCTGCATCATTATTGATAAATTCACTAATTACTTTTGAAATATTATCAGGCATAGCCGCTTTGTTTCGGGCGGTTTCAAAATTGTGAATTTCTGCGCTCATGTTATTCCCATTATGTTGCCTAGATGTACAAAAGCACTTCTAATCTGAGTGAGGTTCTCACGAATTAGCATTTATAGCGCTAACAACAGTTTGAAGTGCACACGTTATTCAGAGTTCTTGAACTCATGTGCTGCGTTTGAACATTTGATGGGGTTATCTATTAATCGGTAATAGCTTTTATACGATGATATGATTCTAATCCCCTGAACGGGGTATTATTGTGAATTTAGTCACGCTCTTATTAACTGAGCGCTTTATTGTCTCTGGATCACATCAAATACGTGATGGAAAGCACCTTTTTAGATCTTGGGACAGATGATATCCAGTACTTCTGCGGCCTGTTCCCAGGCTTTATCCATAATCTGGGGTAATTTGTTGAGTTTAAAACCGGTGATTTTAAGGGTCTCTGGTTCGAATTCAGGGTAATCATCAAGCAGGTATTCATCTACTTCCATACCCGGTTCCAGCGCGTTTACAATACAGTTGGCGATATGGACTATGGCTGTTTCCAGAGGGTGTTTTTTGGCCAGCAATGGTTCGTGATGGAAGCTGATAGTGTCGTTCAGGGTATCTGATAACTGCCATGCTTTTATGAGGGCTGCACCTACATCTGCATGGGTAAAACCGATAATTTCCTTCTCGGCACGGTAGGTAACGCCATCGGATTCAGCAGCCCTGAGCAGAACTTTCTGTGATAAATCAGGTTCTTCAAAATAAAGGATCAATTTTCCAATATCATGGAGCAGTCCTGCTACAAATAAGCGTTCACCATGGAGAATATTGCATTGTTTAGAGATTAAACGGGCAATAATGCCCGTATGTACGCTATGTCGCCAGAACAGGTCGATATCAACCAGTTCATTGGGAATTCGCTTGAATGAATCAACCGCCGAAGTGGCCAGTACCAGATTGCGTAAATCATCTTCACCAATAATGGAGATGGCTCTGCTGACAATTTCAATTTTTACCACCAGTGCGTAGTACGAACTGTTGACAATACGCAGAATTCTGGCCGTGAGAGATGGATCATGGCTGATTACATCGCCCAGTTGCTTGGCATTATGGTTCGGGTCTTCCATAACCTGATTAACCCTGATAAAGATTTCAGGTAATGAAATGAGTTTAATAACTCCCTTGACCAAATCTTCCGGTTTTCTTGTCATTTTGTTCTTCTAGTCCTATTTATTCAGCGCCAGTTTTAAAAATTCAGGCGTAGCGGTACAGGCATTGTGAATTGCTTTATTGTAATAATGGGTGATAAAAACCTTATTTTCTACTGCCTGTTGACGAAATTGTGGAATTTTACCATCTTTACAGGCCATGGTGCAGGTCCACCAGCCGGTAGGGTAAGAGCATTGAGGGAAGTGTAAGCTGTTAATGTCCTTAAAGCCTGCGTGAGTCAGTTTGTTGTACATGGGTTTAATAATGCTTTCTGTGTGTATTAAAGGGGACTCGCTCTGCTGAACGAATAATCCTTTGGGGCCTAATACGCGTTGACAGTTATCATAGAAATCCTGTGTAAACAGTACTTCACCGGGGCCGATAGGGTCAGTGCTATCAACAATAATAAGGTCATAGAAGTTATCGCTGGCATCTTTTACCCATTTAATACCATCATCAAAGCGGAGTTCTGCGCGTGGGTCATGGTTATTCTCACACAGCTCAGGAAAATATTTTTCTGCCAGGCGCGTTACTCTTTCATCAATATCGACCTGTTGGGCCAGTTCTACTTCTGGATGTTTTAATACTTCCCGTAAAGTGCCACAGTCACCACCACCAATTATCAAGACCTTTTTAGGATCAGGGTGGGTAAAAAGAGCCGGGTGAGACATCATTTCATGGTAGATGAAATTATCACGCGTGGTCAGCATAATGCAGTCATCAATCACCATCAGGTTGCCAAATGTTTCTGTTTCATAGATGGCTATCTTCTGGAAGGGTGACTGTTCCTCATGTAGTTTCTTGTGCGTTCCTAGCTTGAGGGAAAATGCTGTGCCTCCATGGGTGTATTCTTCAGTAAACCATTGATCATTGAGTGACATAATAAAAATCTCTAGGACAAATTAGGCGCTATTATAGCGCAAGCTATGTGATTAGGTTTAGTTTGTAAAGCTGGGGTAAAATAGCCGGTATTGAATTGGGGGTAATCCATGATTGAGTGGTCGCTAGAAACAGCACAGCAGGTTTTTGGTCTTGATAAATGGGGCAGCGGTTATGTCACTACAAATTCTGCAGGTCATCTGGTTATGCAGCCATGTGGTCAATCCAGGGCATCCATTGATTTGCATCATCTGATAACAGACATTGACGCAGCGGGACTAAGATTTCCTGTTCTGGTGCGCTTCCCTGATATTTTGAAGCACCGAATTCAAAGTTTATGCAGTGGTTTCCGGCGTGCAGCAAAGCTGTATGATTATACCGCTGATCATCTTGCCGTTTATCCTATAAAAGTTAATCAACAGCGATGTGTCGTTGAAGAAATATTGCATCATGGTGGTGATAGTGTTGGGTTAGAAGCAGGTAGTAAGCCCGAGTTAATGGCAGTGCTGGCATTATCAAAACAGAATGGTGTGATTGTGTGTAATGGTTATAAGGACAGGGAATATATCAGGCTGGCTCTGATAGGGCAGAAACTTGGTCATACCGTGTATATCGTGGTTGAAAAGCCATCTGAAATAGACCTGATTCTTAAAGAAGCAAAAGATCTTAATGTTGAGCCGAATATCGGTATAAGAATACGGCTGGCATCGATTGGTAAAGGCAAGTGGCAAAATAGCGGTGGAGAAAAAGCAAAATTCGGCTTATCAGCAAGTCAGGTGCTAACTGCCCTTGATCAGCTCAAAAGTAATGATAATTTGCAGAATCTGAAATTACTGCACTTTCATATGGGTTCGCAAATAGCCAATATTCGGGATCTTCAAAAAGGACTGCTGGAAGCTGTCCGGCATTATTCCGAGCTTTGTAATTTGGGTGTGCCATTGAAGGTGCTGGATATAGGCGGTGGTCTGGCTATTGATTATGATGGAACAGGGTCACGAAATGATTGCTCAATGAATTATAGCATTGATGATTATGCTGCGAATATTATCCAGATAGTAAAACAGGAATGTGACAGAAAAGGATTGAAACATCCAAGGATAATTACTGAATCAGGCCGTGCCATGACGGCTCATCATGCAATGCTTATTACCAACGTTATAGAAACTGAATCAATTGATACTGAAATAAAACAGAATGTTGATGATGTTGGTTATGAGCAATTTAATGAGTTACGAAAAATTCTTGATGACACGAGTAGCGCCTCATTGATTGAGCAATATCATATTGCGCAGTCATTATATGAGGAAGCTCAGGATTTATATAAAAAAGGTGATTTGAGTCTTCGGCAAAGAGCCAATATTGAGCAGTTGTATTTTTCAGCATGCAGATTGTTGCAGGGTAAGTTTGAGAAGTATTCGCGTAATCAACAGGGCATGCTGGATGATTTGAATGAAAAACTGGCAGATAAATATTTTTGTAATTTTTCAGTTTTTCAATCTATACCCGATGTATGGGGTATAGATCAGATTTTTCCAATTGTACCTTTGCATCGTTTACATGAGCCGCCATTGCGTAGAGGAATTATTCATGATTTGACCTGTGATTCAGATGGACATATAGAGTTTTATACCGATAATCAGGGGATTGAAAAAACTTTGCCATTGCATGCTGTTAAAAAAGATGAAAATTACTGGCTGGGAATTTTTTTGTTAGGCGCATACCAGGAAATACTGGGTGATATGCATAACTTGTTTGGTGATACGGATGCAATTAATGTTCAGCTAAATGATGATGGCGGTTATGAGCTTACAGGTGCCGAGTATGGCGACAGTATTCGAGAGCTATTAACTTATGTGCATTTCAATGTCGATGAAATGCTGGTTACATATAAACAAAAAATTAATTCGGCACAATTAAGTAAGCCGGAAAGTGATAAGTTAATGGCAGAGCTTGAAGAAGGTATACATGGGTATACCTATTTCGAGTAAAGTCTGTTTTAATTATTCAAATGA
>JAOUMX010000162.1 GCA_029881275.1 Gammaproteobacteria bacterium
GACATGCCTCGGCATTGATTGAATATCAGAAGTATTATGATGAGTTAACAGGTGCCCCCAACAAGCAGTTTTTTTATAAGGAATTAGAAGCTGTTATTGAAAAAGGCGATACCTGTGAATTAACAGCGATAGTGTTTATTGGCATAGACAGATTCAAAACCATTAACAATAGCCTGGGTTATAAAGTTGGTGATGAAATACTAAAGTCATCGGTTGACCGTATAAAGTTCGCAGCTGGTCCGCATAGTATAGTTTCAAGATACTCGGGTGATAGTTTTGCGGTTATTATAAAAGGCCTGCATCATCTTGATGAGCTTGAGTTGCAGCTTGAGTTGCTGCAGAAATTAATATCTGATCCCTATCTAATTAATAATGAAAAATTGTTTCTTTCCTGTAGCTCTGGCATTGTAATCTATCCGCTGGAAGATGGTGATTCTGCTTATTTAACAGCCTGTGCTGAGTCAGCTATGAATCAGGCCAAGTCATTAGGTGGTAATCAGTACTGCTATCACTCCCAGGAATTAAGTGAAAAGGCAATTCGTATGCGTAAGCTGGAAAAGCAGATACGAAATGCGATCGATAATAATGGCTTCCACATGTTATATCAGCCGCAGATTGGATTAAAAAGTGGTAGCTGTATTGGTGCTGAAGCACTCATAAGAATGGTTGATGATGACGGAAAAGTTGTTTCACCTGTTGAATTTATTCCAGTCGCAGAAGATACAGGGCTTATTGTCGAGATAGGTTACTGGATTATAGATACTGTGTGCAAACAGATCAGTGACTGGGAAACCAGTGGTATGAATGGTATGCGAATTGGCATCAATTTGTCGGCACGCCAGTTTATTGATCCAAAACTGGTAAGTGCGATTAATAACGCGGTTAAAAAATATAATGTGCCAAAACAATGCATTGACCTGGAAATAACAGAAAGTATAGCAATGGATGATCTTGGTAAAACACTGGAGATTCTGCATGAATTTAAAAAGTCAGGGTATACGATTTCTATGGATGATTTTGGAACTGGCCACTCATCATTAAGCTACCTGCAGAAGATGCCGATTGATGTTCTCAAGGTGGACAGGGCCTTTATAAAGGATATAGCTTCAAATGGTGAAAACGGCGCAATTGCAAAAACTATTATCGCTATGGGTCATGCGCTTAACATGACTGTTATTGCAGAAGGCGCAGAAACTGAGGAACATATGACGTTTTTGTATAAAGAAGACTGCGATGAAGTACAGGGCTTTTTTTATAGTCCGCCAGTGAATGTCGAAGCGTTCAATGATTTTTACGATTCAATGACGGCCAGAAGTCCGGGGGCTAGAACAGGTGCCTGCTAAAAATCAGGCTGAGATTCAATATCAATGGTTATATTGCTGACAGGGTGTTTGAAAATCACCTTTGTGGCATGCAATAACATTCGACTGGCTTTAGCCTGAGCTGCAGCACTGGCATAAAGACGATCGCCAATAATGGGGTGACCAATAGATTGCATATGTACGCGTAACTGATGGCTGCGGCCTGTTTCCGGTTTTAGTTCAACACGGCTGCTGTTATTTATCTGATTGCGTTCAATCACCGTGTAACAGGTTATTGATGATTTTCCAGCTTCATAGTCTACTTTTTGTTTCGGGCGATTAGGCCAGTCTGTTATCAGTGGCAAATCAATAATGCCTGAATATTCTTCAATCATGCCATCGACCACGGCCATATAGGTTTTATTGATTTGACGTTGTTGAAACAGGCTGCTCAGTTCACGCTGCATATCCTTGCCCAGTGCCATTAACATAATCCCTGAAGTCGACATATCCAGTCGATGCACAATGAGCGCTGCTGGGAAGCGCATTTGTACCCTGAGTGAAAGGCAGTCCTGTTTATCCTGGTCCTTGCCGGGAACAGAAAGCAGGCCACAGGGTTTATTGACCGCGAGTAGATAATCATCCTGATACAGAATATCAAGACCGGTATCAGCGGGTGGTGAGTAGGTAATCACGATAAAGAACGTTCTCTAGAAGCCGGCATAATGTGACAGAAACTCATCAATGCCCGTCTGGCTGAATTTGTTTAGATCCCATTCGCTATCCAGTAGCAGATGGCTGTATTGTTGATCGAACAGATAAACATCTGACAGGTGTAGTGTGCCATTTTTATCTTCGACCTGAACAGGGGTTCTTTGGTAGTAGTCACCTTCGAACTGATCAAGTGAGGCAAGATCTGAATCCCTGAGATCAAATATCAGTACGCCCGAAACACTGTGCTCATGGGCCTTGACCAGGGCAGGGTAGACTTCGTTTTTAATACTGAGTCGTTTAAAGCCATGAAGATGAGCTTCGCATTTCTGGTAATGGTTGGCGATGATACGGTCCCAGACTGGAGCAAACATTAAAGAGCCGTAGACAAAAATATTATTCATTGTAACCGTGCTAATTCTGTTGTTGCTCGTTAACCATAAGTAACAAGATTACGCCTGACATATAAAGCCAGCTTGAACAGATGTCTGGCATTTTCCGGCACCACCAGGATTGTCTGCATTCAGACTGTTTCGGTTTGGAAAGCCGCTGGCAGTGATAACGTATGAACCAGATAACAGGAATGTGGCTACAGCGAATTCTATTATCAATGTGTTTTTTTCCGTGATTAATTTTTTACTCGGTGTCCGGCATGCCGTCGAAGAAGGTGACAACACCGGTTTCAAGTGAGTATTCAGCACCAACAACCAGCAGTTCGCCTTTAGCAATCAGTTGTTCAAGTAATTGTGAGCCGTGTCTGAGATGGTTTGCAGATGCCCGAATATTGGCACGAATCGCCTGTTTAACCAGTTCGTTATGATCGTTTTTAAGTTCGGTTGCCAGCAGCGGTTCGACTGAAGGGCGTACACGGTCAACAATAGAAAGCTGATTATGTGACTGGTTTTTTGAAGGCTCCTGGAGTTGTTCAAGTGTGGCCAGAATAGCGCCGCACATGGAGTGACCCATAACAACCACCAGGCGTGTACCAAAACGATCGGCTGCAAATTCAACGCTGCCAACCTGAGAAGGTGCAACCACATTGCCGGCAACACGAATCACAAACAGGTCACCCAGGCCCTGATCAAAGATCAGTTCAGCAGGTGCGCGGGAGTCAGAGCAGCCCAGAATAATAGCAAAGGGTGTCTGGCCAGTGAGTAGATCATCTCTTCGCATCTGGCTCATCAGGGTATCGATGCTTCGAACACCGGAGACGAATCGTGAGTTACCGTCTTGCAGACGTTTAAGTGCTTCTATTGCAGGTATCATTAAAACTGCCTTCTGGTAAATAAAATGGATGTTGGTGGCAGATAACCATGTTGCCCTGGGATTTAATGGATGTCTGAGGACATCAAAATCGGTGTAATTTTATCATTAACAGGTATCTTTGTGAGTAAATAGTTCAAATAATAGAGAAAGTTTGTATCCAGATGTTACTGAAACAAGGGCCGGAAGGTGATATGAGAATACCCTGTTCAGGTATTAAAGGCCGTAGCTTTCGTTTAGACAGATAATGTTATTAATAGTAACGGCCTCAATTTTCCCGGTTTTAATATTGGGTTTCCAGGCACTAGTGATATTTGTGTGCCATTCTTTGTCAGCCTGACCCGTAGCGAATGCGGTAATATCGACTTCATTTGTTTTCTGATTTTTGCAGGTGGCAAAATAAATATTGAGGTTGTCTGGGTCTGGTAATTGAAAAGTGTGAGTGACCTTGAAGTAGGCCTTTTTATTTTTTCGGCTTTCGAATCTATTTAACCACAAATAATAGACATTATTGATTCTGACTAAATTTTGTGACCATTTAATGTCATTTATGTTCTGGTTACTGATTAATGCAGCGCCTATATTTTCTATGCCAGATGGAAATGGTGGTATGACTAAACCGGCATGATCATCAGCCAGAACAGAGTTCGATAGTAACAGTAATAAAATGGCGATATATTTCATCTGCTGCCTGACTAATGTAGAGTTAACACAAAAGTGTATATTGGGTTTCCAGATGTTAAAAAGCATATCCTATTTTATTCAAAAGTGCTAACACAGCGCCAGAGTCGCTGAGTAATATGGGTAGCGAATTAGTTTGCTGTTTTTAAAATCAAGGATATAGCAGTCATAATGTGCTTGATGGGTTGCCTCAGGTAAGAACACATTTGATATTATAGACAAGAATATAACCATCAAAGTGTTGCTAGATCAGCCGGCCGTCAGGGAGGTTCAAGCGCGCTTTATGCGCAAACTTGACTGCCTTGTTATGCTGATGCTTGATTAGCAGCGACCTCTCGCATGTTTTATTTCTATAACATGTAACGATGGAAGTGTTGAGTACATGTTGTTTTCAGGGTCTGGCGATTTTAAATGGCCTTTAACTTTAACGTAGTTTCTAAAACCTTCTTCTTTGTATTTTCCTTTGAATTCATGTGGTACCCACATCCAGTGCTTCGTGCCATCACAAGCATCAAATACAGACTGCTCAAAACCATAAACCCAGTACCCTTCATATGTCGTTAAATTAGAGTCCGCATGTATTGGTGATGTGAAGGGAAACACGAGCAAACAAATTACTATTGATTTTATAGAGCGAGATATTTTCATATATTTGTATCATCTATTAAAAGCGTAACGTTATAAATAAGTGGCGTGGCGTTTTGTGCCGCGTCGAAGCCCGTGATTTTTACGGGCGAACTTGATTGTCTTGTTATGTGTTTTCTTTGCTTTCATTGTTTTGCCTGTCTTTTTTGAAAAGGTCTTTATTTCCTGCCCATAATATTAATATCCCAATGCCTATTATTAAAGTGGAACAAAGGTATTCATGGAATTCTATTGCAGGGCCTCTAAAAACAAAAAGTCCTATTAGAATTATTATGAAACCTATTATGCTTAATAGCTTGTTCATCATTTTTATTTATTACACATAACGCCTACATAACCGGCAGTGATCTAGCACCACTTTAGTGGACCATTTACGCACATAGTTTTTCATAATTCATCGGAGAATGATAGCCTAGACCTGAGTGCAGTCGCTCACGATTATAGAACTCAATGTACTCTACGATACTAGCCACAGCTTCGATGTCATTCTTAAATGCCTTCTGGTGAATAAGTTCTGCTTTCATTGTATGGAAAAAGGATTCCATGGTGGCATTATCCAATGGTGTGCCTTTGCGACTCATGCTGCGCATCATACCGGCCTGCT
>JAOUMX010000163.1 GCA_029881275.1 Gammaproteobacteria bacterium
AATGATGCAAGGGCGTCCAGATGCTTCAATAATTACGCTGAGTTATCTCGGTGCTGTACGTACTTTTCCTGGCTATAATGTCATGGGCCTGGCCAAAGCAAGTCTTGAAGCTAATGTCCGCTATCTAGCTCATAATCTGGGCCCAGAAAATATACGCGTTAATGCCATATCAGCTGGTCCCATAAAAACACTGGCCGCCGCTGGCATCGGTGGTTTCAAAAAGATTTTCGATCATGTAGAAGCAAATGCACCACTGAGACGCAATGTCACTATTGAAGATGTTGGTAACACGGCCGCTTTTTTAAGTTCGGGGCTGGCCAGTGGCATTACAGGTGAAGTTCTTTATGTTGATAACGGCTATCATATTGTCGGACTGTTAAACGAATAATCTCTGAATTCCAGGGGAGTTAACTCCCCTTTTTTTATATCAGCCGACAAATCTGACTAGATAATTTCTTTTTGTAATACGTTCGTTTCACCTTCTAGTCGAGCGATCACTACTGCAGCCACAGAGTCACTGAACACATTCACTGCGGTGCGACACATATCCAGGACACGATCAACTGCCAGAATCAATCCTATTCCCTCCAGTGGCAAGCCTATAGCGCCCAGAATAATGCTAATAGCCACCAGGCTGGCTGAAGGTATACCGGCCACACCAATAGACGTTAACAAGGCAATCAGGACGATCATAAACTGGGTTGCGAAACTCAGCTCAAGCCCATAAGCCTGCGCAATAAACATAGCTGCAACACATTCATATAAAGCAGTGCCATCCATATTGACCGTGGCACCCAGTGGCAGAGTAAAACTGCTCACATTATTTGAAACACCAGCCCTTTGTTCCACACAATCAATGGTGACTGGTAATGTTGCAGAAGATGAACTGGTAGAAAAGGCCGTCAACAAGGCAGGCGACATGGCATTAAAATGCCGCCATGGACTCACCTTTGCAATCGTTTTTAAAATCAGCGGCAAGATCAGCAGAAAATGTATAGCCAGTGAAATAATAACGGTAAAGAAAAACACAGCTAAAGGCTTAAATACATCGATACCTGAAGAGGCAATTACTTTGGCCACCAGTGCAAATACACCTAATGGTGCAAACTTCATTACCCAGTTAGTCATTTCCATCATGACATCCAGCACGCCCTGCCAGAAATGTCTTAATACAGATCCCTGAGGCTCTTTAATTCGAGTCAGGAAATAGCCAAATAACAGGCTAAAAAATATCAGACCCAGCATTTGGCCATTAGCAGCAGCCGAAACAATATTTACCGGTACCATGCGCAAAAAAACATCAACGATGTCGCCGGCCCCCTTACCATCAATATTGGCAAAAACCTGCTCAGTTTCCGCTGATAGGCCAATCATTTCTTTTACCGACAAACCGTCGACAATACCCGGTGCTGTTATATTCACCATAATCAGGCCGGTCAAAATAGCCAACAAGCTGGTTATTGCATAATACGCAATGGTTTTCCCTCCAAGGCGCCCTAATCGCTCACCAGAACCTATTCCCATCATGCCGACAATAATTGAGGAGATAATCAACGGAACAATAAGCATTTTTAATGCATTCAGAAACAGTGTTCCAAAGAAATCATAGAGTTGATAGAAAGTTATATCAAAGACACCGGCATCCGTGCCAGTTGTAAGACCTGCCAGGACAGCAAGTCCAAGTGCAATTAAAATTTGCCAGTGTAGTTGCAGTCGCAAATAGGCGCTGAACATATTAAAGCTTACCGACGACAGCAACCTCAGACTGAGACTTCAAATAAGCTAAAATCGATAACATTTCCTGATTAGATAATTCTTTTTCAATTTGCTGTCTGATTTTAGATGCATCAGCTGTTTCAGTAGATCCAGATGGTTCCTGTATAGCCGCAAGCTGGATAACTGCTACATCCCCATTATTCAAATCAATAGATGTGAAAGACGGATCATTACCTTCGGGTCTGGACATTTCAAATGCTGTTTTGATAATCGCTCTATCTGCATCGGCATAATCACGATTGATAAAACCTATATTCTTTACTTCATAATGGCTATTTTTATCAAAAGCCGATAATGACTTCATTTGTTGTAAATCAGCCATTACCTGTAAAGCCATAGACTGAGCCTTTGACCTGGCCTTTTGAGTTTTTAATGCCAACTCAACAGCCGCTCGTACGTCCTGCAATGCTTTGGGCTTCGCTGACTGGTGCTCATCAATCCTGACAACAACAATATGATTTTTCTCCAGTTCAATAACATCAGAATTACGCCCTTCCTTAAGAACAGCGGCAGAAAATGCAGCTGCACGAACTGACTCATTATTTGCAATGCCCTGACCCGCAGAACGAGTAAATAATCCGGAATGCTGAATCTTAATACCTAATGCATCGGCGGCAAGTTGTAATGTATCATCATTTTCATAGGTCATTGATGACATCATTTCTGATCGCTCATAAAATTGATTATCAATCTCATGCTGTTTCAGCTGTGCAACCATTTCCTGTTTTTTGTTTTCAAAAGAATCTGGTTGAGCCGCTTTAATATCATCTAGCTGAATAATATGAAATCCAAAGCCTGTTTGAATCACATCACTCACTTCATTTTTATTCAATTTATACAGTGCTGTTTCGAAGGCTGGCACCATCATGCCTCTATTAACCCAGCCCAGATCACCACCCTGCTTGGCAGATCCAGGATCATCAGATTCTGCTTTAGCCAGCACTTCAAATGACTCACCTGCTTTGACTCTGGCAAGAATAGATTCAGCTTTATTTTGTTTTTCCGCTTTTTCGACATCACTGGCAGATTCATTTACCTGAATCAGAATATGCTTAGCCTTACGCTCTTCCTGTTCAGCTATACCGGCAACATACTCATCATATGCTCGTCTAACAGCTTCTTCATCAACAGGAATGTCTACGGCTAACTGGTCACCCTTAAATTCAATATAAGCGACACTAACCTGCTCGGGATGCATATAACGATCCTGATTCTGTGTATAGAATTGTTGAATTTCATCTTCTGTGAGGCTTACATCTTCATGATAAGACGCCTGTTTAACCAGTAGATAGGTAATATCGCGTGTCTGATTCTGTAACCGATCAACAAGTTTAACTGAAGCCCCGTCGACAATTGAAGATCGCGTAATACCATTTTGTAATTGTTGCGTTAACAGGTCACGACGCATCAGATATTCAAATTCAGAAACACTCATACCCTGTGAACGGAGTAGTTGCTCATAGTTACTGGCCATAAACTTGCCATCCTGAAGAAATGGCTCCATTGATCTGATTTTAGCTGCCAGTAAACTATCCGAAATTCTAAACCCGGATTTCTGAGATGCGGTTTCCAGTACTCGACTTGAAATCAGCTGGTCAAGCACCTGCTTTTTTATCTGACTATCAAAAACCGGGCTGTCTGGAAGCTCACCGCCAAACATGGTTTTCAGGCGATCACGATGCCGTGCCAGAGCCTGCTCGAACTCCTGGCCCGAAATTTCAGAATCATTCACTTTGGCCAGATAACTGGGCTGATTATCACCCAGATATTCCTGTATCCCCCAAAGAGCGAATGGTACTGAAATAAATGCAATGACTATCCAACCTAGAATGCCCTTCGCTTTATCATTAATCGCCTGCAACATTGAATAAGAATCCTTTGGTAAATGGGTATTAATTATTATGAAGGCGAATAATACTAGACTGCTGGTCGAATCTAAAGCGGCAATGGCCGAATAATCGAAACCAGCACCCATTTAAAGGGTCACAAATAAAAAAGGCCCCCTGAAAACAGGGGGCCTTTTGCTATATGGCGGACCGGACGGGACTCGAACCCGCGACCTCCGGCGTGACAGGCCGGCATTCTAACCAGCTGAACTACCGGTCCGAAGTGGTGGGTGATGAGGGATTTGAACCCCCGACATTCGCCTTGTAAGGGCGACGCTCTACCAACTGAGCTAATCACCCGCCGTTGAAGCGGGCGCTAGTTTACTGTATCTTTTAACGCTTTACCAGGCTTAAATGCAGGAACATTTGCAGCGGCTATCTGAATTTCTGCTCCAGTCTGTGGATTTCGACCGGTACGGGCTGCTCTTTTACGAACCAGGAAGGTTCCAAAGCCAACAATAGTTACCTGGTCGTTATTTTTCAGTGCGTCCCCAACAGATTTAATTAAAGCATCCAGCGCTTTGCCAGAATCAGCTTTAGATAGACCAGAGTTTTCAGCAATAGCATCTACAAGTTCAGATTTATTCATTCTTGGTTCCTTATATCAGGTAGTATTATTTAGAAACGTGGTAATTCTAAAATATTAAAAATTGTATATTATTTTGAAAATCTCGACCTCGTTAATTAGCCCATCAGGGTCGAGTAAATCGCGGACATTTGATTTTCGTTGCACACGCAGCGATTTTATACCAGCCTCAAAACCGCTCTGTCAATGGCTTTTTACTATAAATGCCTAACTTGTTACATGAATAATTAATGTCAAGGCCTTTTTCTGAGAAAATAGGCAATAATACAACTTATTTAAATTTATTTTATTACTGTTAAAGCAAAATTTTATTTATATATATATTTATCAATTATTGAAATTTACACTTAACATGCATAAAAAACAGCTTATCAAGAACTATTAATATTAATTTAATTAATTATTTAAAACAAAAATGCGAAGTATTTTTTATACCTCGCATTTTTTAATTTAATAAAAACTTTTTTAATGATGACGAAGCAAATCAGACTTCTTATCAGTTTTCTTTTTTGATTTTGAAGTTTCCTGAGCTGGTACAGCAGCACTTCCTTCCAGTGGCGTAGGCATATACTGCAGAGCAACCTCAAGAACTTCATCAATCCACCGAACTGGCTTAATATCAAGTTTACCAAGTACTGTTTTTGGAATCTCGGTCAAGTCTTTTCGATTTTCCTCAGGAATGACAATCGTCTCAATACCCCCACGATGAGCAGCCAGTATTTTTTCTTTCAGACCCCCAATGGGTAATACTTCTCCGCGCAGTGTAATTTCACCTGTCATTGCTACATCAGCACGCACCGGTATACCCGTTAACGCTGATACGATAGCAGTACACATACCAACACCGGCACTTGGACCATCTTTTGGCGTTGCACCTTCAGGCACATGAATATGTATATCCTTA
>JAOUMX010000164.1 GCA_029881275.1 Gammaproteobacteria bacterium
CTCATAGCCAATCTGTTTATTCAAACAGCCTTCACGCAAATAACAGAGTACGCGATACTGCTGCGGTGTCAGGGTTGCAATTTTAGCCGCAAGATTCTTTTCTTCAATATCAACCGGCGTCAGGGTATTGCGAACGCTATCCGGTACCCAGTGCCCGCCATCAAGCATGGTCAGTATCGCTTCGTGAATCAGCTGCGGAGAACAGGACTTGGGAATATAACCACAGGCACCATGACCCATGGCTCGATTGATAGTATCGTATTCTTCATCGGCTGAAATAATGGCCACTGGAATACTGGGAAACTTCTTGCGAACCATGATCAAACCAAACAGATCAGGGCTACCCGGCATATGAAGATCAAGCAGTAATAGATCGATTTCTTTATTCTGTTCAAGCGCTTTTATCGTGCTATCCAGATCCATTGATTCACTTACCATAGCATCCGGATAATGCCGCTTGATAACACCAAGAATAGCATTACGAAATAACGGGTGATCATCGGCTACGTGGAAATGAAACATCGATACATTCTCGTTTTGTAAAAACATATCTTAGCTCAATCCATGATTTCTATCGACATTACTTGCCAGGGCATTGTGCGAACACCCGATTCATCTATCTAGCGATTAAGACGCCCTGCAATCAAATCATCCACCACACCTGGCTCAGCCAGTGTCGACGTATCGCCCAGATTAGCAAAA
Organism: Gammaproteobacteria bacterium; assembly: GCA_029881275.1. Lineage (GTDB taxonomy): Bacteria > Pseudomonadota > Gammaproteobacteria > SZUA-229 > SZUA-229 > JAPHQX01. The sequence continues at coordinate 703 of JAOUMX010000164.1, forward strand.
TCATTGTGTGCAATCTTACGTAAAATACGCCGCATAATCTTTCCGGAACGCGTCTTTGGCAGCCCTTTGGTCCACTGAATCAAATCAGGCGTGGCAATAGGGCCTAACACCTTGCGAACATGATTACGCAATTCAACGCTGATCTCATCTGACAATTCAACACCCGTTCTGGCCGCGACATAAACATAAATCGCCTCACCTTTAATATCATGGGGATAACCGACAACTGCCGCCTCGGCAACCGCCGGGTGGGAAATTAAAGCACTCTCAATTTCTGCTGTGCCTAATCGATGCCCGGATACATTCAACACATCATCAACACGACCGGTAATCCAGTAATAACCATCTTCATCTCGCCGTGCACCATCACCGGTAAAATACATGCCTTCATGGGTAGTAAAATAAGTTTCGATAAAACGCGAGTGATCACCCCAGATCGTACGGGCCTGTCCCGGCCAGCTATCCAGAATAACCAGATGCCCGCTGCTTACACCATCCAGTATGTCACTATTCTGATCAACCAGTGCCGGTTGAATACCAAAAAAAGGATTTGTCGCAGAACCCGGTTTCAACGCCGTCACACCGGGCAATGGCGTGATCATATGACCACCGGTTTCGGTCTGCCACCAGGTATCGACAACCGGACACTGGCCCAGCCCGAATTGATCATGATACCAACGCCAGACATCCGGATTAATCGGCTCACCCACTGTGCCGAGGATACGTAATGATGTGCGATGACTGCTCGCCAGTGCAGTGGCACTGTCGGCCATTAATAAGCGTACCGCTGTCGGTGCGGTATAAAACTGAGTAACCTTGTGTTTATCGATTACCTCGCCAAAGCGGCCAAGATTGGGATAATTGGGCACCCCTTCAAACATCAGGGTGGTTGCACCCGAGGCCAGTGGCCCATAAATAATATAACTGTGCCCGGTGATCCAGCCGACATCCGCCGTACACCAGTAAATATCACCTTCCTGATAATCGAAGACATAACTGAATGTTTTGGCCGCATAAAGCAGATAACCCGCACTGGTATGTTGCAAACCTTTGGGCTTACCCGTTGAGCCGGAAGTGTAGAGAATAAATAAAGGATGTTCTGCAGAAAATGATTTTGCCTGATGCTGGGCACTTGCCTTCGCGGTGAGGTCACCATACCAGTGATCCCGCCCATCAACCCAGTTAATATGATCACCGGTGTTCTTCACCACCAGAACACTCTCCACACAGTTCGTACCGGCAAACGTCAATGCTTCATCAACACTGGCTTTAAGTGGAATCACTTTGGAACCGCGCTTGCCCATATCTGCGGTAATAACCATTTTTGCGCCACAATCAGCAACACGATCGGCCAATGCATTGGCTGAAAATCCACCAAATACAACCGAGTGTATGGCGCCAATACGAGCACAGGCCAGCATGGCGTAAGCCGCTTGTGGAATCATCGGCATATACAGCATGACGCGATCACCCGGCTGTATACCCATGGCTTCCATGACATTTGCCAGTTTACAGACTTCGGTATGCAATTCAGCGTAACTGATGTGTGAGCTTACATCAGGTTGATCACCTTCAAAAATAATCGCGGTTTGATCTGCCCTGTCAGCAAGATGACGATCCACACAATTGACACAAACATTAAGCTCACCGTCTTCGAACCAGCGAATGTGCAAATCATTTTTCGCCAGTGAGACATCCTTTATCAAGGTAAATGGCCTGGTCCAGTCTAATGAGCCCGCCTGTTCGGCCCAGAATGTTTCATTATCATCAACCGACTGTTTATACATGGCTGCATACTGATCACCATTGATTAAAAAATCACGGTTCGTATTTTTTTTAACTGGATAAACAATATCCTTAGTGGAATCCACCTGGCTCATGTTGCCACCTCAACAAAAATTATCAGAATATCATTGTCTGTTGCATAGACAGATACAATTAGACCATCGTCTAGACATCCGTCAGACTGATACTGACATCTACGACTTTAGTGGAACATAGACTAAAATCGGATAGCAGATACAATGACTAACGATGATCCTTTAAATTTCAGCAACACAGAGTGACTAAGACATTATCTATTCAAACTCTGATTTTATTCAATTAAACATTCCCATATACTTGAGTGAGTAGATTGACCTATTTTTATTTTTAGCCGCAGGACACAGAATAATGACAGCACAGGTTATCTGGTTTGACCAACTAAGCATCAAAGACATAGACAGTGTTGGTGGAAAAAATGCATCTCTTGGTGAAATGATCAGTCACTTATCCAGGATTGGTATTAATGTTCCCGATGGTTTTGCCACAACTGCCAATGCGTTTCGTCATTTTCTCGCCCAGGACAATCTTGATGCCAAAATCCGTACTCGACTGGAGACATTAGATACAAATGATGTAGCCGCACTGGTTGATGCCGGCACAGAAATTCGACAGTGGATTTTAGACACGCCTTTCCCCGATGACCTGCTCACTGAAATCAGCGAAGCATGGCAACGTTTGCAGGCAGATGATCAAACACTCGCCGTGGCAGTACGCTCATCTGCTACCGCAGAAGATCTTCCCGATGCATCTTTTGCCGGCCAGCAGGAAACATTTCTAAATGTGAACGGTCTGGACAATGTTTTAACTTCTATTAAACATGTGTTCGCTTCACTTTATAATGATCGTGCAATTTCCTATCGTGTACATCAGAATTTTGATCATGACAAAGTCGCCTTATCCGCGGGCATTCAACGCATGGTACGCAGTGACCTTGGCGCCAGCGGTGTCATGTTCACACTTGATACTGAATCAGGTTTTCGTGATGTTGTGCTTATCACTGGTTCTTATGGACTGGGTGAGACCATTGTTCAGGGTTCGGTTAATCCCGATGAATTTTTTGTCTATAAACCCAATCTGCAACAAAACATACCTGCCATATTAAATCGCACACTGGGCAGTAAACTGATAAAAATGATTCACGGTGAAAACACGGCTTATGATAATACCGTTAAAACCGTTGATCTGACTGAACAGGAAAGTAACCGCTTCTGTATTAGTGATGAACAGGTAGAACAACTGGCACGACAGGCTTTAATTATTGAACAGCATTATGGCCGTCCCATGGATATTGAATGGGCACTGGATGGAAACGACAATCAGTTATATATCGTACAGGCCCGACCTGAAACCGTTGAAAGCCGCACCAGTCATTCCGTCATTGAACAGTATGAACTGAAACAAACAGGTAAGGTACTGGTAGAAGGACGTGCAGTGGGTCAACGCATTGGTTCGGGCAAAGCCTGTTTAATCAAAGACCCCAGTCAAATGTCACTCATCAATGAAGGCGACATACTGATCACTGATATGACTGATCCCGACTGGGAGCCGATCATGAAACGTGCCTCTGCCATAGTCACTAACCGTGGTGGCCGCACATGTCACGCAGCCATTATTGCACGCGAAATGGGCATACCGGCAGTGGTTGGCTGTGGCAATGCCACGGACCTTATCAAAGAAGGTGAACAAATAACCGTTAGCTGTTCTGAAGGTGATACCGGCATTGTTTATCAGGGTCTGCTTGATTTTGAAATTATTCGTACCGATACCGGCGAGATGCCAGCACTGCCATCAAAAATCATGCTGAACGTGGGTAATCCCAGTCGCGCTTTTGCATTTTCCAGATTACCCAACGCAGGTGTCGGACTGGCACGTCTTGAATTTATTATTAATAATACTATCGGTATTCATCCAAAAGCTTTACTGCAATTCGAACAACAGTCAGAAGATTTAAAACAGCAGATAGGTTCACGCATTGCGGGTTATAACGACCCTGTTAGCTTTTATGTCGAAAAACTGGTTGAAGGCATTGCTACCCTGGGCGCTGCTTTTGCGCCAAATCCCGTGATTGTTCGATTATCCGATTTTAAATCGAATGAATATGCCAAGCTGCTGGGTGGAGAGTTATTTGAACCACACGAAGAAAATCCGATGATCGGTTTTCGCGGCACATCTCGTTATTTATCAGAAGAGTTTCTTGATTGTTTTATGCTTGAATGCCGCGCACTTAAAAAAGTTCGCGATGAGATGAATTTAACCAACGTTGAAATCATGGTGCCCTTCTGTCGTACGCTGGAAGAAGCTGAACAGGTTATTCAGTTACTTGAAAACAATGGTTTGAAACGGGGTGAAAATAACTTACGCGTGATTATGATGTGTGAAATACCATCCAATGCCATTCTGGCTAAAGAGTTTTTAAACTATTTTGATGGCTTTTCAATTGGTTCGAATGATATGACACAGCTGATGCTGGGTCTTGATCGTGATTCCGGTCTGGTTGCGCATTTATTTGATGAACGCAATCCTGCTATTAAAAAAATACTTACCCTGGCCATTGACGCCTGCCATGCAGAAAATAAATACATCGGCATCTGTG
>JAOUMX010000165.1 GCA_029881275.1 Gammaproteobacteria bacterium
TGGCTCCACCCATCCCAATACCCTGGCAGCAGCGGTATTGCAGAATCAGGCAGATATAGGAATTGCCTTTGATGGCGACGGCGATCGTGTGGTGATGGTGAACAGCAAGGGCCAGATTATCGATGGTGATGAAATGCTTTATATCATTGCCAAATCCAGAATGGCAGCGGGTGTTGAGCAAAAAGGTATTGCGGGTACGCTGATGAGTAATATGGGGCTGGAACTGGCGATTCGAGAACTGGGTCTTGAATTCGTGCGGACCGATGTGGGTGATCGTTATGTACTGGAATGTTTGCGAGAAAAGGGCTGGTGTTTAGGTGGTGAAAATTCCGGACACATTATTTGCCTGGACAGGACCACCACCGGTGACGGTATTGTTTCTGCGCTTCAGGTGATGGCTTATCTGGCAGAAAGTGGCAAGAGCCTGAATGAAGCCATGGAGGGTATGCGCAAAATGCCCCAGGTACTGGTGAATGTGCCTTTGCCGATTAGTATTAATCCCATCAATGAGGCAGCAGTGAAACAGGCTGTTAAAGATGTTGAAACCCGACTGGCAGGTCGTGGACGGGTCCTGTTACGACCTTCTGGAACAGAGCCCTTGATTCGGGTCATGGTCGAAGGTGAAGATGAAAAACAGGTGCGTGAATACGCCCAGCAGATTGCCGATGCCGTTTCTGATTCTGTTGCCAAGGCGAGTTAAAACCCGACATCAGTTATAAGTCCCAAGTCGTCAGTTAGAAGTGAAAAAGCACGGTTCTTTTACGACTATTGACTGAAGACTTCCGACTTATGACTGCGATTCGCTACTTGCGAATCCCTACAAGCCCATTTAAACTGTGCCCCCTTTGAAATACTGCAATAACGGAGAGAAACCCTATGCGTAAGCCCATGGTCGCCGGCAACTGGAAAATGAATGGTTCCAGTCAATCTGTAAAAGAATTAATGGCAGGTATTGTCGAAGGTATGGGGTCGGTTAATAATGCCGAAGTGGTTGTCTGTCCTCCGTCGGTGTACATTTCTCGAGTTGCCGGTGCGGCAACGGATACCGGTGTTAAAGTCGGTTCACAGAATATTTGTGATCAGGATAAGGGTGCTTTTACCGGTGAGATTTCCGGTGAGATGCTAAAAGATGTGGGTTGTGAATATGCCATTATTGGTCATTCAGAGCGTCGCAGTCTGTACGGCGAAACTGATGAGCTGGTTGCCCGTCGTTTTGCTGCAGCCCGTCGTAATGGTGTTAAACCCATATTCTGTATCGGTGAAACCCTGGAAGAGCGTGAGCAGGGTATTACCAATGACGTGTGTGCCCGTCAGATTGATGCGGTTGTTGAGCTGGAAGGCGTAGCAGCGCTGGCATCAGGTGTTATTGCCTATGAGCCGGTATGGGCAATAGGGACAGGCAAAACAGCCAGCCCTGAACAGGCGCAGGAAGTTCATGCCTTTATTCGTGGCAAAATTGCGGCGTTAGATGCCGGGGTGGCTGATGGTTTGCGTATTTTGTATGGTGGTTCAATGAACCCGGCTAATGCGGCTGAGTTGATGGCTCAACCGGATATCGATGGTGGCCTGATTGGTGGCGCATCATTAAAATCTGATGATTTTCTGGCAATCTGTAAAGCAGCTGGATAAGGAAAAATAAGTGGAAACTATTTTATTAGTGATTCATGTCATATTGTCACTGGCCATTATCGGTCTGGTATTGTTACAGCGTGGTAAAGGTGCTGAAGCCGGCGCTGCTTTAGGTGGTGGTGCGTCGGGTTCTGTGTTTGGTGCCCGTGGTTCGGCTAATTTTCTGAGCCGTAGCACCGCGATTCTGGCCACGATATTTTTTATCTCCAGTCTGGCGCTGGCCTATCTGGCCTCAAATCGTGTCGCGCCTTCCAGTGTTGTTGAAGTTGAGACAGTGGTGACAGAGCAGAAGACATCAGTGGTTGATGATGTTCCGGTTCTGGACGTTCCTGCGATGGAAGCTGCACCAGCAGAGCAGGCGGATGTGCCCGCGATGGATGCGCCAGCAGAAAATTCTGACGTTCCAGTTCCTGCTAAATAGTTAAAGTCGATACAGATCAGCAGCGGGTTATAGTGCTGCGAATGTACGCACAAGGCAGTGCGTGCAGGTGATTGTAAAAATCACCAGAGTGAAGGCAGGGATGGCAGTAAAAATGTTTAATATCGATTAAACGCCGATGTGGTGGAATTGGTAGACACGCCATCTTGAGGGGGTGGTGGGGCAACCCGTGCCGGTTCAAATCCGGCCATCGGCACCATTTTAGATCAAAATCTGATCAAGTGATTGCGAGTAAAAATTTAATTTCAACCGGTATTTGGCCTGCTGATGGCTGAGTTAAGTGTGAATACTTTATTGTTTTATATTTACTTTAATTGATCTCTATTAATAAACTCTAATATACATCAATTAAGCTTGTATTTAACTTATGGTTGTTTAGTATAGGGCACCTTTATAAACCGACTTTATCGTGTGATTCAGATATTATGTGCTGACATGGCGTCGGTTTTTTAATAAAGTCATAACCTTATTTTTGAAATATAACAAGAGCTTGCCACGTCGCTTGCGACCTGGGAGAAAAAAACTAGATGCTCGAAAATTATTTACCAGTCCTTATTTTTATTTGTCTTGGTCTGATTGTTGGATTGGCGATGATTGTCATGGGTGGCTTTATCCTGGCACCCCGCCGACCAGACCCGCAAAAAAATTCCCCCTATGAATGTGGATTCGAGGCATTTGAAGATGCTCGTTTGAAATTCGATGTTCGTTATTATCTGGTCGCCATTCTGTTTATTATTTTTGATCTTGAAATCGCCTTTCTGTTTCCCTGGGCCATAGTGCTGGACGAAATTGGTCTGTTTGGTATTGTCGCTATGGGTATTTTCCTGGGCATTCTTGTCATTGGCTTTATTTATGAATGGAAGAAAGGAGCACTGGAATGGGAATAGAAGGCGTTTTTGAAAAAGGTTTTGTCACCACGGGAATGGATGGCCTGATTAACTGGGCGCGTACCGGTTCCATGTGGCCAATGACGTTTGGGCTTGCCTGTTGTGCGGTAGAAATGATGCAGGCTGGCGCTTCCCGTTATGATCTTGACCGGTTTGGAGTGGTGTTTCGCCCCAGCCCCAGGCAATCCGATGTGATGATTGTGGCCGGTACCTTAACCAATAAAATGGCACCCGCTTTACGTAAAGTGTATGACCAGATGGCGGAGCCTCGCTGGGTTATTTCCATGGGTTCCTGTGCGAATGGCGGTGGTTATTATCATTATTCTTATTCGGTAGTGCGCGGTTGTGATCGCATTGTGCCCGTGGATATTTATATTCCAGGCTGTCCGCCAACAGCAGAAGCATTGATATATGGCATTCTGCAGTTGCAAAACAAAATTAAACGAACCAATACCATTGCCCGTTAAGTGCTCTGGTGAAGTGACCCGATGACTAATAAAGTTCAACAATTATCTGAAAAACTGGCTCAGGTTTTTGCATCAAAACTGAAAACTAATGTTGTTGATTGCGGTGAAGTCACAATTGAAGTTGCGGTTGATGACCTGTTAACTGTCTGTTTGAAACTGCGCGATGATAATGCCTTTGCATTTGAAGAGTTAATTGATATTTGCGGCGTTGATTATTCAGCGTTTGGTCAGACTGAATGGGCCACTGAAGAAGCCACCGGTACCGGTTTTAGTCGTGGCGTTGATGTTGCCACTCATGGCCGTTTGCGTTTTGGTGATGAGCCGGTTGAAAAGAAAACCGGTCAGCCACGTTTCGCTGCTGTTTATCACCTGTTATCCGTTTCTAATAATCAGCGTCTGCGTGTTCGTGTGTTTGCTGAAGATGATGCCATGCCTGTTGTGCCTTCGGTGATAAAAATCTGGTCAGTCGCTAACTGGTTTGAGCGTGAAGCATTCGACCTGTTTGGAATTCATTTTGAAGGTCATCCTGATTTGCGTCGCATACTGACGGATTACGGTTTTGTCGGTCATCCATTCCGTAAAGATTTCCCATTGATTGGGCATGTCGAAATGCGTTATGACCCGGAACAGAAACGCGTTATTTATCAGCCGGTCACTATTGAGCCACGCGTGCTGGTGCCACGGGTAATTCGTGAAGATAATCGTTATTTTGAGCCAGAAGAGGGTGCGGCAGATGTCTGAGATTCGTAATTACACCCTTAATTTTGGTCCCCAGCATCCTGCTGCCCACGGTGTATTGCGCCTGGTGCTGGAAATGGATGGTGAAGTTATTCAGCGCGCTGATCCGCATATCGGGTTATTGCATCGTGCCACCGAAAAACTGGCTGAGAGTAAACCTTTTAGCCAGAGCATTGGTTACATGGATCGTCTCGACTATGTATCGATGATGTGTAATGAGCATGGCTATCTCTTGGCTGTGGAAAAATTACTCGGTATAGAAGTGCCTGAACGTGGGCAATATATTCGCGTTATGTTTGATGAAATTACGCGTTTACTGAATCACCTGTTGTGGATTGGTGCACATGGATTAGACGTGGGTGCCATGACGATTTTCCTTTATGCCTTCCGTGAACGTGAAGATTTAATGGATTTATATGAGGCGGTATCCGGTGCACGTTTACATGCCACCTACTATCGTGTCGGCGGAGTTGCCCGTGATCTTCCTGATAGCATGCCCAGGTATGCTTACAATAAAAGACAAAGCAAAAAAGAAATCGATAAATTGAATGATGTACGCAGCGGTTCGATGCTGGATTTCATTGAAGACTTCACTAATCGTTTCCCCGGTTATGTTGATGAATATGAAACATTGTTAACGGATAATCGTATCTGGAAACAGCGTCTGGTGGATATTGGTATTGTTTCTCCAGAGCGTGCTTTACAGCTTGGTTTTACCGGCCCTATGTTGCGCGGCTCGGGTATTGAATGGGATTTGCGTAAAAAACAGCCTTACGAAGTTTATGATCGTATGGATTTTGATATTCCTGTTGGCACTAACGGTGATTCCTATGATCGCTATCTGGTGCGTATGGAGGAAATGCGTCAGTCAAATCGCATTATCAAACAGTGTGTTGACTGGTTGCGCGTCAATCCAGGTCCGGTGATGCTGGAAGATCATAAAATTGCGGCGCCT
>JAOUMX010000166.1 GCA_029881275.1 Gammaproteobacteria bacterium
AGCCCGGACCGGTCCAAGAATATCCATTGTTTTGCCTTGAGTTTAATTGTCTTGGTGCAGTGTCATAATATTATTAGCTTATGTATTATAGGTAAATTAAACAGTAATTTATTATATTTTTTGTAACCGCATTTCTTTAAAAAAACGCGGGTCAATTTCCAGTGGTTGTTGCAAGGACTTGTTATATGTGTGTGTTAAGCAGAACAATTAATACCATAGCATGCTATAAATAGTTGTGATTAATTAATCAGTACGTGTATTCGTCTAATCAAACTAGCGGGAAAAATATGTCACACAATAAGGATGAGCAACTGGCAGTACTTGAGTCAATTACCCATGATGACCGGGAAAAGCTGATCAAGTGTTCACAAAAAATCCAGTTTACTGCTGGAGAAATGCTGGTCAATGTTGGTGAAAATGATGAAGGTGTGTTTATTCTAATGGTTGGTAGTGTTGAAGTCGTGAGCAAAGGTGCTTTTGGCATGGACAAGGTGATTGCCGAAATTCATCAGGGTTCCATTTTTGGAGAGTTATCCTTTTTTGATCAACAACCACGCATTGCGGCAGTTAAAGCAAGATCCAATGGCTTTGCGTTGCATATTACCCCCAATGGTTTAAAACGGCTGGCAGCATCTGACCCTGATCTGGCTATGCAGCTATTGCTTGGTTTTGGCAAAATATTATCCACGCGTTTTCGTAAAACGGCTTCCGGTGGTATTTAGCTGGAATATTCGATTTTCTGCGCTTGAAATACTTTTTTACAATGAAAAACGCCCGCATCAGCGGGCGTTTGAAAAATTCGGGTCATTTAATTGCAGGATTAACAAAGAGGTTTGTTGCAGCCGCCATTGGATTTACACAGGGTAAATATAAAGACTATTACAGCAATAACGCAGACAATACCTGCAATGGTAAAGATGTCCATTATAGCCATCTCGTGTCCTCCAAAAGGCAATCTAAGTTTATAATTATATTACCATATAGCATAATAAGTCATGATTTATCTAATCGACTGTCGAAAATTAGACCCTGGTTCCCGGAAAATCAGATATTCATCACAGAAATGCGCACCTAAAACGGGCTTCAGGCGATAAAAAAGGCGCTATCTGGCGGAAAAAAGCTCAGAAAAGGCATATTTAGCCGGTTCTGATTCTTGATAAAGGTCATGTCATTTATGTTTTAAACCCTGTGTAATGCTGATCACTTAACCAGCCTCAGGATTTGTATGAAGCATTGTAAACTGACATTTGTCGCACTTATCTGTTCATTGTTGGTTATTGCCTTAATGACCTACAAATTCATCATCAGCGGTGAAACCACGGTTGCCAGCGATGGTCGTCAGGCGTTATTGCTCGAGCCTGCCGAACGTGATCTGGTGCTTGGTGAAATGCGTCTTTTTCTACGGACTGTCCAGCAAATCACGCAGGGCGTAACGGAAGATAACCTGGAGCTGGTGGCGGCTGCCGCCAGGGACGTTGGTGCGGCTGCACAAAAGGCTGTGCCTGCCTCATTAATTAAGAAGTTGCCGCTTGAATTTAAGAAACTGGGCTTTGATACCCATAGCAAATTCGATCAGCTGGCACTGGATGCACAACAGTTCGGTGATGCCAAACTGGCGCTTGAACAGTTATCCGGTTTAATGACTAACTGTGTTGCCTGCCACGAGGTTTATCGTATCGACCCCGCACTGGAAGCCGGTCAGTAAGCTGTCGTTAACCCTGAAATAGCAGGGGGGTCGTAGCTCCTGTTTATACGCCAGCGCAACGGATATGACAGGGACTGATAGAATGGGTTTTGATTGAAGAAATGATTCGTTAGCATCAATAATTTTCGTTGTATTTATTAATATATTTTCTGTAAATATGCCTGTTCGATTTTAATGCCTGAGGTTAGGTGATTATGTTAGAGCAGGTTGAGGATAGTGACTGTGTTATCTGTGGTGCCTGTTGTGCCAGTTTTCGGGTTTCTTTTTACTGGGGAGAGACGGACCTGATCAATCCCGGCGGGGTACCAGAAGCATTAACAGAAAAACTCAATCATCATCGTGTGGTGATGCGAGGTACCAATCAAAAAAATCCTTATTGTCTTGCCCTGCAGGGTGAGATCAACAAACAGGTAAGTTGTACTATATACCCGCAACGTCCTACGCCTTGTCGTGACTTTCTGCCCGGTGAGGCCGCTTGTCATCAAGCCAGACGACAACACGGTATTACCCCAAAACTAACAGAGATCTGTGCCTGATCGAATATCCAGGAATGGCCTGCTGATACTGTTTATTGTTTTTTAAGAAAATCATCCCGCAGTGATAATAAAAATGTTTTGCCGACAGTTGGTGGTGAGTCGGGATCTTCATGGCTAAGCCCTGTTTGCAGGAAACTTGAATATGCCGGTTTTCCCTGCAGGGGTAAGTTATCTGGCGTAAGAAATGCCATGGACCAGTCTGCAAATGAACGTTGTTCAACAGGGCTATCCCATAATAAAATATTCTGCTTGTTGCGGTTGTCTTTGCAGATCGTTTCATATAAAGAGAATATTTCTGATTTGTCACCTTCCAGCAGCTGCATAAATTCACGCTGATGATAGATCAGTAAGCCGGTAATATTGAGACGAGCATTTTTCTCCTGTGACTGGTCAAGCAGTGCAGATAGATCTTTGGTCGACATTTCGCGGGTCGCGGAACTTAGGTAGATTAATTCATGGAGCGCCATTGGTTTTTCCTGTTTAGAATCGTATTTGAAGTCTAACGGTTTTTTAAATAACTGATATTACAAAAACTCTGGGGCTATTAAAGAAAAGTGGCGGGAACATTATTTAGCTTACTGGTTTTGAGGGCATTACACCTTTTTAATGCCCTCTATCAGCAGATAAACATCATCTTTTAGAAAACGTTTGCTGGTAATTTCCAGATCACTGGACTCTTCCAGATATTGAAGTGTATGTCGATCAAATCTTGCACCGTATACTTTTTCAACAAAAGGTGCGAACAATTCCTGGCGCTTTCTTATGGTCTGATTGTTTGAATAAATCATTTCAAGTAATTTGAATTTTCCACCCGGTTTTAGAACACGACTAAACTGCTCTAATGCGCGTGGCTGAAATTCATCAGGCATTACACAGCACAGAAAAGTGGAGATTACCCAGTCAAATTGATTCGAGTCCAGGTGTTGTAGAGTGCTGGCGTCATCATGTATGAGTTCTATTTTACAAGCGGCTTTTTTTGCTTTTTTAGCAGCTTTTCTTAACATGACATCACTTAGATCAATGCCGGTTAATTCAATGCTCTCATGATAATGTTGAAAATTTCTCCCAGTTCCAACCCCGGCTTCCAGTACCTTGCCACGTAACTCGCCTAATAACAGGGGGCGCCACTGTCTATAAATCCGTTCCCATGGGTAATCCAGTATGTCATAAAACAGGGCGGTAATATTATACTTGGCTCGCAATGACAGGTTTTCTTCTCTCATAAAACATCCTTTCTGAAATTATATAAGTTAATCAGGATAGAGAGTCATGCTCTACAAGGTTAGAAAAAGCGGTGTTCAATGGATAGATTAATTATTTTTGATGGATAAATTGACTTACTCGACAATACTGGCAATCCATTCGTGTGCTTGCTGTATTGATGAAAAGGCTTCCAGTTTTCCCCGAAATAATTTTTTTTCGGTAGAAATCGGCAGAAAGTTCTTTTTATGCACAACAATGGCAATGGCTTTTAGTTTGGCAAGAGAATTGAGAATATTATAAACATCATGGGGCACAATAGAGTAATCAGACTTTCTATCGATAATCATTCCATAGTCGCCCGGCATATTGCTTTCAATCAGTTCATTAGCCTGTCTTGATTTTTCATGATTTATTTCGACGCCTTCTATTGCCTCAACAAGTACGGTTCGATCATCTAATATACTAATATGAATAAAGTCTGTTTCTATATATTTCATGGCATGTCTAACTGATATGTTGCGCTACTAAAAAGTGAAATATACATTCTGTATTGTGTTTAACGCAAGTCTCTAGTTATATTATTTGGCAAGTATTCTACTATGGTCTTATACCGGCTCATGATGAGCAAGTTATGGTTTTTTGATTCTTGTTAATTTCCTGAGTACGTTTAATATCAGCCAGATTGTCTTTTTTATCGGAGTGTATTTACTAATATTGCTGAATACTGAAATAACGGGGTATTAAACGCTTATTCATGTAAGGCAGTTATCCATGATAAATCTGGAGTAGCAGATGTTGATTTTGGTTGTCAGGGTCTTATAGATTTTCAGCGCGTTCAGCCATGCATTCATAACCGCCCATCTCAAGATCACTGCAAATCTCAGGTCTTTGTGCATAAATTGTACACAGCTGTGTGTTTCGATCCAGAGCTGAACACCAGCCATCATCCAGTCTTGCCATACTCATATCTCCCCGGTTATTAAATTCAATAAAATGTTCCGGTACACTTGTATCGGTGAAAAGTAATACCTCTAAACGGCAACAGCAGGCGTTACAGTTTCCACAACTTATCTCCTTATCATGAGTGGCTGTGGCTTCAAGGGCTAGAAAGTACTTTTTATTTTTTTTATAGGCGGGCATTTTACATTGCTTTTAGTATGGTTGAATGATGCATTGTCACGATGGCCTGCAGTAGCCAGGTTATTGTCAGTGTACGATAAAGAGGCTATGGATGTTAGGGCGTTGATGGATTTACTGCAGGGTCGTATTTCCCTGTTTCCTGGTTGAGACAGGCGAGCGTGTCTTATTTCGGGGAGATGAGCAGTTAATAATGAAAGACAGGATTGTGTCATGCTACTAATTCAGGTGATGTGCCTCAATGCAGCACATCGCCTGAGTTAGTAATGATGATTTCAGGTGGTTACTCTTTTTCAGCCTGATTCATTTCTTTGTTCATTTCCTTGTTTTCTTCTTCTTCTTCCTTATTCATTTCCTTCTCTTTCTTCTCTTTCTTCTCTTTCTTCTCTTTCTTCTCTTTCTTCTCTTTCTTCTCTTTCTTCTCTTTCTTCTCTTTCTTCTCTTTCTTTTCTTTCTTCTCTTTTTTTTTTTTTT
>JAOUMX010000043.1 GCA_029881275.1 Gammaproteobacteria bacterium
GTCGAAGCCCCTGTTTTTCATTACTGACTTACCCGGTTAATGAGCTGGCGGGAAAAACAATGGGTATAGTTGGTTATGGTGAACTGGGTCAGGCTGTTGCTGGAATCGCAAAAGCACTGGGTATGACGGTGTTAATTGCGCAGCGTAATGAACAGGATGTTCGTGGCGGTCGTATTGCATTGCATGAGTTGTTGCCGCAGGTTGATGTTTTATCATTGCATTGCCCTTTGACCAGGGAAACCGAAAACCTGATTGATGCAAAAGAATTTAATTTAATGAAATCATCGGCAATAATTATTAACACGGCACGTGGTGGTATCGTTAATGAAATGGCTTTGTTAAACGCAATTGAAGATCAGCAAATTGCAGCGGCAGGTATAGATGTATTAAGCGTGGAGCCGCCACCTGAAAATCATCCGTTGTTAATGGCGCAGCATAATAATCTAATTGTGACGCCCCATGTTGCCTGGGCAAGTCAGGAATCCAGGCAGCGGTTAATCAATGAAGTGGCGTTGAATATTAAAGCATTTAATGCAGGTGAATCGCGCAATCTGGTTTAATGTGTTATTCGCCATATACAGTTATGGTGAGTGACCGGTTGTGTGGGTGAGTTCTGTGCTCCCACAAATAAATCCCCTGCCAGGTACCGAGCAAACATTGACGATGATTTAACGGGATGCTGAGGCTACTGTCGGTGAGTACTGTGCGTACATGGGCTGACATATCGTCGGGACCTTCATCGATATGTCGGTACAAGGTATCACCATCAGGTGTTATTTTTTCCATGAAAGCCTCCAGGTCGCTGCGTACCGTAGGGTCCGCATTTTCGCAAAGAATTAATGATGCACTGGTATGGTGAACAAAAATATTAACTATGCCCTGAGTGATTCCTGATTGCTGAATAAGCTCATTGACCTGGCGTGTGATATTGGATGTGCCGCGCCCCAGTGTTGATATTTTAATTTTTTGCTGAAAGACCATGTCTAGTGTCCATGAATAACTTTTAACATATCAATGTTTACAAAATTGAATCCATGATCATCACCTGCAATTGTGGTGAACTTGTTGTCCGGTTCGCCAAGGTCGCTGAGTACAATAGCAGCGCCAGTAAAATCATGATCTTTGGTGTAGTCATTAATGGTGATAAGCGTTTTTAAATCAGCGCCCATGGATGAGCGGATACCATTTTCTGAATCTTCAAATGCAAGACATGCTGATGCGGGTAATTTCATTTTTTCCAGTGCATAGGTATAAATGTCCGGTGCCGGTTTTTTTGCAGGTACAATATCGCCTGCTGCAATAACATCAAACCATTCAGTAGAACCGGGTTCCAGAGCGTGTTCCAGCAGAGCAGTTACATTTTCAGGTGTGGTGGTGGTGGCGATGGCAATACGAAGATTGTTGTCCAGTGCTTCTTTGAGTAAACGCTTCACACCGGTGCGTAACGGAATAGTGCCGGTGGCCAGTAACTCGGTGTAATGACGTGTTTTTGACTGATGTAATTCTTTAATTAAATTTTGCGTGGAATCGGTTTTCTGAAAATCAGTATTGAAATGATCAAGAAAATAATTCATACGTTCTTTACCGCCGGTGACAGCGAGTAATTGTCCATAAAGTTCTATATCCCAGTTCCAGTCGAGATCATATTCTTTAAATGCCAGATTGAAAGCAACTCTATGACCATCGCGTTCAGTATCCGATAGTGTGCCATCTACGTCAAAAATCAGTGCCTGCAAATTATTCATAATTAAGTCTGTGTATGAGTGTCAGAAATGAAGCATTTTATAGGAAATTGGCATATATCGAAAATTATTTTTCCAGCAGGCTTATTTTGCGAGTGTCCATGTTTTTTGTAGGTGCAGGTAAAAATGGTTGAATGATTTTCATGAGATGATCGGCTGTAGCGCGGTGTGCAGTTAGTTTTCCGCCATAGAGGGTGAATACGCAGGGGTTTTCTTCTGAATTGTGATGAATAATAGTATCCCTTGATCGGGTAAAAGCGGATTCAGGTGTTTTGGGCAGGACCCGCAGACCGGCAAAAGAATCGACTATGTCTGCGGTTGATTTGTGCTGTTTAAAGTAAGCATTATAAACAGTCAGTAAATAATCAATATCAGCGTCTACAGGCGCGGTGGTCTCCGGTGGTGCGTTGAATATGGATTCTGTTGTGCCAATGAGGATTTTGTTTTTCCAGGGCATGGCAAATACCGCGCGTTTATCCTGAGGCGCTTCAAGATAATAAATGCCTTTTTTGAGCTCCCCGTTAACGATGATGTGCGTGCCGAGAACAAGTTCGATATCAATAACGGATTGTTCGGGTTTTATTTTATTCAGTATCTGGTTAACCCAGGGTCCGGTTGTGTTAATAATTAATTTTGTAGTAACGCTTTTGCTGATGGCATTCTGAGTGAAGCACACAGTGCATTGATTGTTGTTGCAATCAGCGCTATCGAAAATAGTATTTGCATATAAAACAGTTCCCATGCGTTGCGCAGATGCCATAACCGCTTCAGTTAATAGTTGATCATCGGTTTGTGCGTCATAATATTGAAATAATGTTTTCAGGTCTTTTGTATTCAGTCCATCCATATCTGACCATTGATGTCTGGGAATACTTTTAAATGTTTTTTTACTAAATAAGCTGTAAATCAGTAAGCCAATGCGTATGGCCAGTGATGAGCGTTTGGTGTGCTTGTAAACAGGTATGTAAAATGGAATTAGTTTGACAAGATGGGGTGCGTTTTCTAATAGATAATGCCTTTCCTGTAAGCATTCGCGTACCAGTTTGATCTGTCCGGTTTCAAGATAGCGTAAGCCGCCATGAATTAATTTGCTGGACTTGCATGAGGTGACCATTCCCGGCTTTTCATATTGTTCCAGTACCAGCACTCGATACCCTCTGGCGCTTGCTGCCTGTGCGCAGGCAGCGCCATGAATTCCTCCACCTATGACAAGAAGATCATAATCAGTTGCCATGCTTGTCGATATTGAGCGCCAGTAGAGGGTGTTCCAGCATATTACAAATATCACGGGTTTCTATCAGTGGAATGTTTCGACTGGCATAATGAATGGCAAGCTCTGGATCGGTGACATCATAAACCATCCAGTGCCAGTTTCCTGGCCATGGTTCTTCAGTGCCGGGAATTTTTCGGTGATGAATAATTAAATAATCAGGCTTTAAGCTGTCTGCCTGTTTTCTGCTTTGTTCATCATAATTACGTAACACCCAGCCAATCTGGAAATCAGTGTTATCTTTAATGTGTTTCAGCGCCTGCTGATGGTAGGAAATGATAATGCACTGTTGATGAATGATTTCCAGTTCGCGACAGAGATTTGCCAGTGTGTTTTCGATGCCAAATTTATTTAACGACGCTTCTTTTATTTCAACAAAGGCAGTGACTTTTGGATAGCGTTGTAACAGACGAACCACATCGGTCAGACTGGGGATATGGGATTTAAAAAAAGCCAGTGAAAAGCGTTCCGGCTCATGGGCACGAATATTTTCCAGTTCCTGATAAGTCATTTCAAACAGGTTGCCTTTGACGCCGGTGGTGCGCTCAAGTTCGGTGTCATGGAATACCACGAGTCTGCCATCCGCAGTGCACTGTACATCGAATTCTACATAGCTGGCACCACATTGCATGGCTGCTTCCAGTCCAATCAAGGTGTTTTCCGGATAAGTTTCCATATGGCCGCGATGAGCTACCAAGTGGGGTATGGCCATGATTGTTAAACCTCTTTTGTCGTTTAAGTATTTATATGAATGATTTTAGTCGCAATATTAAAATCTGCTGAGTTCAGCAGTGAACTGTCGATAACGCTGATCAAGATCGGTGCGGGAAATCGATGAAAAGGTTTTGCTGCATTGTTGTGACCAGTTTTCGGGGCAGCCAGCGGCTAACCAGGCAGCGCCACGTGCACTGGCTTCGCTATCATTTAGCCGGTTCACCGAGCATCCGCTAAGGTCAGCCAGTGTCTGGCATAGGCCATTCAGTTGTGACAGGCCACCGCTGACGCGCAGTGTTTTGATGTCAAAGTGATTTAACAGTTGTTGCAGGTTGTTGTGGATTAAAAACACGATGCTTTCAATAATGGCCACATAACGATCTTCCGTGCGCATATTTTCACTATTCGTCAGAAAGTAGGGCTCAACATCGCTGATCCACCAGGGCGATCCCAGGCTGCCAATCGTATTGATGAAGATGGGAGGCCGGGTAATGGTGTTAAGCCATGTGTCCAGATGGTGATACAGGTCAGTGACGGGCCATTGTGATTCTGCCCAGCCAAGTGCTGCACCGGCACCATTGACCGTGCCTTCGAGTAGATATTCTGTATGGCCGTTACTGCGAGCAATGCCCTTTAATAATCTGTCATCGGTTATTGTTTTGCTGCAGGGGGCGAGTATAAATGCGCCTGTTCCCAGATTGACAATGGCCGTATTGTCAGGAATTGCACCCTGGGAAAAGAGTGCAGCATTCTGGTCGCCGCTGACTGATGAGATGGTAATGCCTGTGTTGGTCAGTGTTCCATAATCATATTGTACCGGCAGGCAACGAGGCAGGTATTTTCTGTCAATGCCAAACAATGTTAACAGTTCATCAGACCATTTCAGTTCGTTGATATTAAACAGCAGGGTGCGATGTGCATTGCTATGGTCAATCTGATTCTGTTGTTTCGATGATAGATGACATAATAGAAAACTTGCCAATGGGCCAAGTGAAAACGATTGCTTTATATTGTCAGTATGGTGATGCAAATAGTTTAGTAACCAGCGGAATTTGCCTGCACCATAATGGGGAGATAATGGCAGTCCAGTGATTTGTCGAATCCGTTTTTCATGTGGCAGGAACTGTTTAAGGTCATCTTTACTGCGGGTATCCTGCCAGCTAAGTGCGGGATATAAACTTTTGAGTGATTCATTATGCCAGGCCAGTATGGTAGATCGTTGTGTGGTCAGTGCACAGTTTGTAATTTCATTAGATGAGGTTGCTAGAACCTGTTGAATGACAGTCTGTACTGATTGCAGTATGGCTTCCGGGTTTTGTTCGATATGACTGTGGCTATGTTGTATCAGGCTAATGGATTGTTGTGCCGTATTAAGGATGCTTCCTGTGGATGAAAATACAATGGCTCTTGATGCATGGGTTCCCTGATCGATGACTAATGTATGTGTCATTTTTTAATGGTGCGGTTGTTCTGGGTGTAGAATGTTGATATCAATTTCCCTGTAAAGATGAAAAGTGCAAATAGTCTTCAGTGGCAGGATGGCTGCATGATTCTGCTACTGACGCTATAAAAATATAGCTTAACGCCGGGAATATTCTAGCCTCGCGGGATTTTAAATTTATATGAATCAAGAGTTTAATAACGAAATAGTGAAAGATGAGGAAGATATTCAGCGATATTCCTGGGATTATGTGCGCGATCTTGCCTGGCAGCACAAACCACTGCTGATAAAAGCCCATATTATTGCCCTGTTTGCAGCGCTGGTCAGTGTCCCTGTCCCCTTGTTGATGCCTTTGCTGGTCGATGAAGTGTTATTGCATAAGCCGGGTCATCTGGTTGCCTCTGTGAATGTTGTGTTTCCAGAAGCCTGGCATGGCCCCGTGCTGACTGTGCTGGCGATTATGTTTTTAACCGTGTTTATGCGCTTTATTGTATTGACGCTGTCGGTCTGGCAAACCAGGGAATTTACCGTTATTGCCAAGGATATTACTTACAGAATTAGACGCAGTTTATTAAATCGCCTGCAGTTTATATCCATGGCCGAGTATGAAACTCTGGGTAGCGGTGCTGTGGCATCCCATCTGGTCACCGATGTAGAAGCAGTTGATGTTTTTATTGGTACGGCATTGAGCAAGTTTGTGGTTGCGGTACTCACTGTAACGGGTGTAGCTGTAATTTTACTGTTGATGCACTGGCAGTTAGCCCTGTTTATTCTGATCATGAATCCTGTGGTGATTTATTTTACGACCGTGCTGGGTAAAAAAGTTAAGCAGCTAAAAAAAGAGGAAAACCTGTCGTTTGAACTTTTTCAGCAGTCATTGATAGAAACGCTGGATGGTATTCAGCAAATACGTGCCAGTAATCGTGAGCGTCATTACATTTTGCGTGTCATCGATACTGCGCGGGGCGTTAAGAATCATTCATCAGCATTTAGCTGGAAAAGCGATGCTGCCAATAAAGCCTCGTTTTCGGTATTTCTGTTTGGCTTTGAAGTGTTTCGCGCCGTTAGCATGTTCATGGTGATTTTTTCCAGCTTATCCATTGGTCAGATGTTCGCTGTTTACGCCTATTTATGGTTCATGATGACACCTATGCAGGAAATCCTCAGCATTCAGTACAGTTACTATTCTGCTAATGCGGCCCTGTTGCGCATTAATCGCTTACTGGAGCTTCGCCAGGAACCCCGGTATGCGCATCTGAAAAATCCATTTACCGGCAAGCATACTGTTGGTGTGCGCATCGAGCAGGTGAAATTTGCCTATGGTGACGGTGAGCCGGTGCTAGATAATGTATCACTGGATATTAAGGCGGGTGAAAAAATCGCCCTGGTGGGTGCCAGTGGCGGGGGCAAATCGACGCTGGTGCAGGTCATCCTGGGTTTGTATCCGGCAAATGCCGGACAGATTTATTTTAATGACGTGCCGATCACAGAAATTGGTCTCGATGTGGTGCGTGAGCATGTCGCCACCGTGTTGCAGCATCCTGCCCTGTTTAATGACAGTATTCGCCATAATCTCGATCTGGGCAGGCACATAGCGGAGGACAAGCTCTGGCAGGCGCTGGAAATTGCCCAGTTAAAGGATGTGGTTGAAGAGGCTCCCCAGGGGCTGGATACCATTGTTGGTCGAAACGGTATTCGTCTGTCCGGAGGGCAGCGGCAGCGTCTGGCTATTGCCCGCATGATCCTCATGAACCCTAAAGTGGTGATTCTCGATGAGGCATCTTCAGCACTGGATACCGAAACGGAATCCCGTTTGCATCAGGCACTGGAAAATTTCCTGAAAAGCAGAACCACCATCATTATTGCTCATCGTCTGAGTGCGGTTAAACAGGCTGATCGTGTTTATGTCTTTGATAATGGTCGAATAATTGACGAAGGTCGGCATCAGGAGCTGGTCAGTAAAAAGGGTGTTTATCAGAAATTATACGGTCAGCAAGCATCGTAAACCTATGCCCATGACGTCACGCGGTATATTAGGCCTTGTTGATATAGTATACTGTCCGTTTGAATGTCCGCGACCAGGAGATAATTGTGGCAACAGTAGAACTAAACGAACAGAATCTCGAATCAACCGTCAATGGTAATGATATTGTCATTATCGATTTCTGGGCGCCCTGGTGTGGTCCATGTAAATCATTTGGTCCTATCTATGAGGAAGTTTCTGAGAAGCATCCTGATATTGTGTTTGCCAAAATTAATACTGAAGATGAACAGGCGATAGCCGCTCATTTTCAGATTCGTTCGATTCCTACATTAATGATTTTCCGTGAACAGATTATTATTTTTGCTGAAGCCGGTATGTTGCCAGCCAACGCCCTTGAAGAAGTTATTCAGCAGGTTAAAACGCTGGATATGGATAAGGTTAAAGCTGATATCGAAGCTGCTGCCCAGGAAGAGGCTAACAACGCCTGATGCTGATTGCTTCTCTTTAAGAGAACATAAAAAAAGCCAGCATCAGCTGGCTTTTTTTATGGCCTGTAAATAATGGCTTAGATTATTATTTGGCTTTCTTCTTTTTCGCTTGTTTCTTTTTCGCGGCAGGTTTTTTAGCAACAGTTGCTTTTTTCTGGTTAAGCGCCTGTAAAGCCTGTTTTTCACGAGCGACAGCTTGCTGAATAGCGGCTTTTACAGCTTTCAGTTCCTGTTGTAGTTTGGCCAGCTGGGCAGTCATTTGTTTACCGGTATCAGCTGATGATTTAGCGGGCTTTTTCTTGGCAGTCACTTTCTTTTTAACGGCTGCTTTTTTAGCAGCCGCAGGTTTCTTAGCAGCCGCAGGTTTCTTAGCAGCCGCAGGTTTCTTAGCAGCCGCAGGTTTCTTAGCAGCCGCAGGTTTCTTAGCAGCTGTTGCGGGTGCTGCTGCTTTTGTTTCAGCAGTAGCAGGTTTGGGTTCGCTTGTCTTTTTCGGAGCAGCAGGGATTTTTTTAACAGCTTCAGTGGCAGGTTGAACAACCGGTGGTTTTTCTATTGCTGGCGTTGGAGCTGGTGCAGGTGTAGTGGTAGTGTTTTCTTCAGTCACAGTTGTCGTTTCCTTTGTGGCTACAGGTTTGGGTGCGCGTTTCTTGATGGATTTGGTGTTCAGGGCATTGATAATAGAATCAAAGATTGCCTGAATATCACCTTTGCCTTCAACGGAACTCATTATATTCTGGTTGGCATAATAATTAATTACTGGCTGAGTTTGAGTTTCATAAACTTTTAATCGTTTGCCAATGGTCTCTTCGTTATCATCAGAACGATGATGCAGTGAGTCACCACAGTCATCACACTGATCATCAATCGTCGGTGGGTTGGTGTACATATTGTAGACCGCGCCACAACCATTACAGGTCAGGCGACCGGTCAGACGTTGCATCAGGATATCAAAATCGACATCGATCAAAATGGATTTTTCCAACGGTTTTTTCATACTGTCCAGCATGTCATCCAGTGCTTCAGCCTGTTCAACATTGCGCGGGAAACCATCGAGAATAAAACCGTTTTTGGTGTCAGGACTGAGCAGCCGCTCTCTGATCATGCCAAGAACAATATCATTAGGTACCAGTTGGCCAGCGTCCATAATCGTTTTTGCCTGACGTCCCAGTGGTGTCTGAGCAGCAACAGCTGCACGTAATAAATCACCTGTGGAGATCTGAGGTACGTTGTATTTTTCAATTAGAAGTTTGGCCTGGGTGCCTTTGCCAGATCCGGGTGCGCCTAATAATACGATTCTCATGGCTATATAACCTTTAAATCCTGATTTATTAATATCTCATGGATTGTAATCAAAGAACGGATAATGTCGAGTATTCTATGTGCAGATATTGATATAATTAGCAATAAATCAAATTACAGGATAACTAATGAATCTTGAAAATCTTCCTTTGGGCGATGATGTGCCTAACAGTATTAATGTTGTCATTGAAATTCCTTCTCATGGTTCTCCGGTTAAGTATGAAATAGACAAGGCAAGTGGTGCATTGATTGTAGATCGTTTTATGGGAACAGCGATGTTTTATCCCTGTAATTATGGCTTCATGCCTCATACTTTATCTGAAGATGGTGATCCGGTGGATGTACTGGTGGTGACGCCGGTACCTTTGATCAGTGGATCCGTCATCAGTTGCAGGCCTGTGGGTATGCTGCAAATGATTGATGAGGCGGGTGAAGACCATAAAGTGCTGGCGGTGCCGACCAGTAAATTAAGTAATCTTTATGAGCATGTGCAATCGCCACAGGATTTGCATGACGGTCTGCTTGGGCAAATTACTCATTTCTTTGAACAGTACAAGGCGCTTGAATCCGGTAAATGGGTTAAAGTGGAAAACTGGGTTGGGGTCGATGATGCCAAAAACGAAATCATAACCAGTATTGAGCGATACAATCGACTGGAAAATAACTGATGACAAATAACAGCTGAATGTCACGCCGCACACTTATTAAAGATCATTTGCTGGAAGCTATGTTATTCAGGCGTCGAGCCTGGGTGATGGCTGTGTTTTGTCTGGTTTTTATTATTATTTTGCTGGTGCGTCTGGTCAATCTTCAGGTCATTGAGCATAAGCATTTTGACAAATTATCAGAAAATAATCGTGTTCGTCTGATGGCTATAGCGCCCAACAGGGGGCTTATCTTCGATCGTAATGGTGTTGTGCTGGCAGAAAACCGTCCATCTTATCGTCTTGAAATTATTCCCGAGCAGGTTGATGACATGGACGGCTTACTGGCAGAACTGGGACAGCTGGTGGAACTGGATGAGATGACGTTAAAACGTTTTCTCAAGGCCATTCCGCGCAGTCGCCCTTTTGAAGGTATTCCGTTACGCACCAAATTATCAGACGATGAAGTTGCCCGCCTGGCAGTGAATCGATATAAATTTCCCGGCATGGAAATTACCGCGCGCCTGAGTCGTTATTACCCCCTGGGTGAAAGTGCAGCCCATGTGATTGGTTATGTGGGTCGCATCGATGAAGATGAACTCAAGTACGTGGATGAAACCCAGTATGCCGGTACCAGTCATATTGGTAAAACAGGACTGGAACGTTTTTATGAAAAGGAGCTGCATGGTGAGGTGGGGCACCAGAGTGTTGAGGTCAATGTTGAAGGTCGCATTTTAAGAGTACTCGACAAGAAGCAGCCAATACCGGGTAATGATCTGATTCTGTCGCTGGATAGTCGAATGCAGTCAGTTGCTGAACAGGCGCTGGGCGATTATAACGGTGCCGTGGTGGCAATGAATCCGAATAATGGTGAAGTGCTGGCCATGGTGAGTATGCCTGGCTATGATCCGAATCTGTTTGTTCATGGGATCAGCATTAAAGACTACCGCCGCCTGCAGAATCCTGAAAAACGGCCTATGTATAACCGTGCCCTGTATGGTCAGTATCCTCCGGGCTCAACTGTTAAACCTTTTGTCGCACTGGCCGGTCTGGAAAATAAAATCATGGGGCATAAGGAAAGCATTCCCTGTGAAGGATATTACCTGCTGCCGAATGAAGAACGAAAATACCGCGACTGGAAAAAAACAGGGCATGGACATATTGATATGGAAGACAGTCTGGCCCAGTCCTGTGATGTTTATTACTACGAACTGTCCTATCGACTGGGTATAGATAGAATGCATGCCTTTCTTCAGCAGTTTGGTTTTGGCTCACCAACCGGTGTTGATATTCTGGGCGAGCGTTCGGGGCTGCTGCCATCAAGGGAATGGAAGCAGCGTACCCGCAATAAAATCTGGTTTCCCGGAGAAACGCTGATTGCCGGTATCGGCCAGGGATATGTGCTGGCAACGCCCATGCAGCTGGCTTCGGCCACCTCCATACTGGCCATGCGTGGACAGGGCTATAAACCTCGCCTGCTGAAGGAGATTCGTGATCCGGCACTGGGTGAAAACAGAAGCATAGACGCTGTAGCGCTGGCGCCGGTGAAATTAAATCGACAGACCAACTGGGAGCATGTGATCAAGGGCATGATCAGTGTTGTGCATGGTATCAGGGGGACTGCACGGGCAGTCGGTGGAGGCCTGAAGTTTCAGATGGCCGGTAAAACCGGTACCGCCCAGGTATTCGGTGTCGCTCAGGATGAAGAATATGATGAAGATGTTATTGCTAAAAAGCACCGTGACCATGCGCTGTTTGTAACCTTTGCACCGGCAGATAAACCGGAAATTGCGATTGCGGTAATTGCTGAAAACGGCAGCAGTGGTAGTGGTGTGGCGGCGCCGATCGCAAGAAAAGTGCTTGATACCTGGATGGAGACGCAGGAGCAGAAATGATTAGTGATAATGGTTTTAGAAATGATAATGGACGAGACAGTTTTACCTTAAAAGTGGTGCGTGTCTTACACCTGGATCCATTTTTACTATTCGGCATCCTGCTGTTATCTATGACCGGTATGGTGGTCCTGTACAGTGCGGGAGACCAGTCCATCGCCCTGATCAATAAACAGACCACCCGCCTGGTTCTGGCATTTGCTATTATGCTGGCCCTGGCTCATGTATCGCCTGCGGGATTACGATTCTGGTCACCCTGGATCTATGGCATTGGCATTATTCTGCTCGTCCTGGTGTTGTTGGTGGGTGATGTCGGTAAAGGCGCGCAACGCTGGCTTGATCTGGGTTTTATCCGTTTTCAGCCCTCTGAAATGATGAAGCTGGCAACGCCAATGATGCTGGCCTGGTTTTTATCGGATAAACCGCTGCCACCAACGGCGAAAACTTTACTGGTTGCTGCCGTGTTATTGCTGTTGCCGACCCTGCTGATTGCCAAGCAGCCTGATCTGGGTACGGCGCTGTTAATATTTACAGCCGGATTTTTTGTGGTTTTTCTGGGTGGTTTAAGCTGGCGCTTGCTGATTGGCCTGGGGATATCCGGGGCGGCATTATTGCCGGTACTCTGGCACTATATGCATGATTATCAGCGTAATCGGGTATTAACCTTTCTGAATCCTGAAAGTGATCCGCTGGGAACTGGATACCATATTATACAGTCCAAAATAGCCATAGGATCCGGTGGCGTCTATGGGCGCGGCTGGCTCAATGGTAGTCAGTCACATCTGGATTTTCTGCCTGAGCAATCAACGGATTTTATTTATGCGGTGTTTGCTGAAGAGTTTGGCCTGATAGGCGGCATCCTGTTATTAACCCTGTATGCCTTTATTGTATTGCGGGGTCTGGTGATTGCGGTTAATGCTCAGGATACCTATGGCCGCCTGCTGGGTGGCAGTCTGAGTATGACATTTTTTGTTTATTTATTTGTCAATGTGGGAATGGTATCAGGAATTTTACCCGTGGTTGGGGTACCATTACCCTTAATTAGTTATGGTGGTACATCGATGGTAACCTTGATGGCCAGTTTTGGTATGTTAATGTCAATCAATACGCACCGGAAAATATGGGCAAGATAATTATAAATAAGATGCAGTCAGAGCGGCATGAAAAATGAAAAAGGATCTGGGTAGTTTATGATGAAAACAATGCTGGTAATAATTTCTCTCTTTGGTGCGTTAACTTCACAGGCTGTTGTGGCGGCCTATCATCAAAGAGATGATGTGCAAAATTTTATTGCTGAAATGGTTGAACAGTATGGTTTTGATAAGAATCATCTGACCGAGTTAATGAGTAAGGTTGAAAAACAGACCACGGCGATAGAGGCGATTGCTCGACCCGCTGAAGGCAAGCCCTGGAAAGAATATCGTCCTATCTTCCTGACCAAAAAACGTATTCAGAAAGGTGTCGAATTCTGGCGCCAACATTATGATGAACTGACCAGAGCAGAAAATGATTATGGTGTGCCAGCCGAAATCATTGTTGCCATCATTGGTGTTGAAACGTTTTATGGTAGACGAGCCGGTAACTATTCTGTGCTCGATGCCTTAACCACGCTGGGTTTTGATTATCCGCTGGAAAATACCACTAAAGAAAGACAGCAAAGTCGTGAGATCTTTTTTCGTAAAGAGTTGAAAGAATATCTGTTAATGAGTCGTGAAGAAAAGGTGGATCCGCGGAGTCTAAAAGGCTCTTATGCAGGAGCCATGGGTATGCCGCAGTTTATTTCCAGTAGTTTCCGTGCCTATGCTGTTGATTATGATGGTGATGGGAAACGTGATTTATGGACCAGTACCGCCGATGCGATTGGCAGTGTGGCTAACTATTTTAAACGTCATGGCTGGGTAAAAGGCAAGCCCATAGTGGCCCGCGCTCAGGTGACCAACAAGGCGCGTGAACTGGGCAGTAAAGATATGAAACCGCATACCAGTATCAAAAATTTCAAACAACAGGGTGCAGTACCGTTGCAGTCATTTGCAGATAATGAACTGGCAACATTGCTGGAACTGGATGGTAGTAAAGGCAGTGAATACTGGCTTGGCCTGAACAACTTTTATGTGATTACTCGTTATAATCATAGCCCGCTATATGCGATGGCGGTTTATCAATTAGGTCAGGCAGTAGCAACCGAGTATTTTGCGAGTCGTTAATGAAATATGGTTTAGTCGCTATTATTGTTTTTGTTTCTGCGTTATCAGCCTGTTCTCTTCGTGATAGCGCGCCAAATGTTAAATTAGATGCCAATAACATTCGAGACGCGGTTCCTGCTAATGAGCCATTTAGTCGTTATGGTAATCCTGAATCCTATGAAGTAATGGGCAAGACTTATCAGGTATTAACAACCAATCTGGGTTTTGTGCAGAAAGGTGACGCATCCTGGTACGGTACAAAATTTCACGGTAAAAAAACATCCAGTGGCGAAGATTATAATATGTACGCCATGACGGCGGCACATAAGACCTTACCGTTGCCAACCTATGTGGAAGTAAAAAACCTGGAGAATGGTAAAAAAGCCATTGTTAAAGTGAATGACCGGGGGCCTTTTCATGAGGGACGTATTATTGATTTATCCTATGCAGCAGCAACTAAACTCGGTGTTGCAGGAAACGGCACAGCACCGGTAGAGATTCGGGCTATTAATACATCGGCACTGGATCTAAATACATCATCAGTGGTGGTACCTGCTGCCGCTAAAACCAGTGGCAAGATACTGGTTCAGGTAGCTGCCTTTAATGAGTCAGCCCAGGCAGAACAGGTGGCAACCGATTTGCGTGGCAAGCGTTTCCAGAGTGTGCGCGTTAATGTGACGGATGCGGATGGAAAAAAATTCTATCGTGTTCGTATAGGCCCGATACCAAATATGGATCTGGCTTACAGGGTATTAAAAGATTTAAATGAGATTGGGCATAATGCGGCCAGCGTGTTGCTTGATTAAATGATAAAAGTGGAGAAGTAGATAATAATGATCAAGATGTTAAGACAATTTTTCTTTTTATGTGTTTTTGTTTCAACCACGGCAGAAGCTGTCGTTGCACCAGTGCCAGCGCCACCTAAACAGGCTGCTACCAGTTTTCTGTTAATTGATTTTAATAGTGGCCGTATTCTGGCTGAAAAAAATAGCGATGAACAAATCGAGCCGGCCAGTATTACCAAGTTAATGACCGCCTATGTGGTTTATAAAGAACTGGACGCAGGTCGTTTGACAATGGATGAAATGGTGACCATTAGCGAAAAAGCCTGGCGTATGGGCGGTTCAAAAATGTTTGTCGAAGTGGGTAAAAAAGTCAGTATTGAAGATTTATTAAAAGGCCTGGTCATTCAGTCTGGCAATGACGCCACGATTGCACTGGCCGAGCATATTGCCGGTAGTGAATCGACGTTTGCGGATTATATGAATCAATATGCCCGTGCACTGGGTATGAATGGTACTAATTTTGTAAACAGTACCGGCTGGCCACATAAAGACCATCGTACATCGGCAAGGGATATTGCGACCCTGGGTAAGGCCATTATTGAGGAGTTTCCTGAGCGTTATAAACTGTATGCAGAAAAACAGTTTACCTATAATGGCATACCCCAGTACAACCGAAATAAATTGCTGTGGCGTGATGATTCTGTTGATGGTATGAAAACAGGACATACTGAGTCGGCCGGTTATTGTTTGATTTCTTCAGCCAAGCGTGATGATATGCGTCTGATAGCGGTGGTGCTGGGTACACGTAGTGAAAAAGCCCGTGCCGATGTGAGTCAGTCACTGCTGAGCTATGGTTTCCGGTTTTTTGAAAGCAGTAAATTATATGCCGCCGGAGAAGGTTTGAATAAAGCTCGAATCTGGAAAGGTGAAAATGAAAATCTCAGTCTGGGTTTAAAAGAAGATCTTCATGTCACTATACCCCGGGGCCAGTACAAATATCTTGATGCCGTAATGGAAGTGAATAAAGATATTGTTGCACCGGTGGAAAAAGGTCAGCAACTGGGTACAGTAAAAGTAATGCTCGATGGTGAAGAAATTATTTCCCGGCCACTGGTTGCGCTGCAGGCGGTTGCCGAAGGCAGTATCTGGCAACGCACCAAGGATCAGATTATTCAGCTGTTCCAGTAGCGGATAAGGTATTTAGAGATCTTGCACAAGTCGGGTTCTCCCGACTTTGTTTTTTGGGTTCATAACATGTCACAACGCATTGTTTATTTGAACGGCCAGTATTTACCCATTGAGCAGGCACAGGTGTCGGTTCTGGATCGCGGCTTTTTGTTTGGGGATGGCGTCTATGAAGTAATCCCTGCCTATGGTGGTCATCTGCTGCGCCTGCCGCAACATTTGCAACGGTTGCAAAATAGTCTTGATGCTATTCAACTGGTTAACCCGCTGTCAAAAGATGAATGGATCGAGATTTTACAAACCCTGCTGACAAAAAATCAGGGCCAGGATCAGTCTGTCTATCTGCAGGTCACGCGGGGAGTGGCAGAACAAAGAGATCATTCTTTTCCCGATGCCATCAAGCCAACGGTGTTTGTTATGGCCAATCTGCTGCCGGCGCAGTCTAAAGATGAATTGGCAAAAGGTGTTGCCGCCATTACCGTTGATGATATTCGCTGGCGAGCCTGTCATATCAAGGCCATTGCCCTGCTGGCCAATACGCTGTTGCGACAGCAGGCCACGGCTGCCGGTGCTGCCGAGGCGATTCTGATTCGTGATGGACTGGTGACCGAAGGTGCTGCCAGTAATGTCTTTATAGTCAAAGACCATGTGCTATTAACCCCGCCGGTAGGACCAACGTTGTTAACCGGTGTCACCCGTGATCTGATTCTGGAACAGGCAAAACTTAACGGCATTGACTGTGCCGAGCGGGATATTGCCGAAGGTGAATTAACACAGGCTGACGAAATCTGGTTAAGCAGTTCTACCAGGGAAATTCTGCCGGTAATATCGCTAAACGGTGACGCGGTTGGAAACGGCCAGTCCGGCCCCATATGGAACAGAATGATCGATATTTTTCAGCAATATAAAGATGTTTTGCGAACAGGTGCAGAATGAACGAGCCAGGTAATGAAGAAGACACGCTGTTTGCATTCCCCTGTGAATTTCCCATTAAAGCCATGGGTAAAAGCGGTCCGGAGCTGGAAGGCGCAGTGCTGGCTATTATTAATCGTCATGTGCCCGATTTATCCGAAGGTGCGATAAAACTGAATGCCAGCAAGGGCGGCAACTATACCAGCATTACCATTACCATTACCGCACAAAGCAAAGCGCATCTTGACGGTATCTATTATGAGCTCACCGCCTGTGAGCACGTGCTGTTTGCTCTTTAAATCATTATGACCGTGATTGTTCGTCATCTGGGCCTGCAGGACTACGCCCCCACCTGGCAGCAGATGCAAACGTTCAATCAGCAGCGTAACCCGAATACCGATGATGAAATCTGGTTACTGCAACATCCGCCGGTGTATACCTTGGGGTTAAATGGCAAGGCCGAGCATGTGCTTGATGCCGGTACTGTTCCATTAGTTGCAACCGACCGTGGCGGTCAGGTGACCTATCACGGCCCCGGCCAGTTGATCGTGTATATTCTGTTTGATCTAAAGCGCCGCAGGGAAGGTGTACGCAATATAGTGACGCGACTGGAGCAGTCGGTGATTGATTATCTGGCAAGTAAAAATATTCAGGCCGCAGCCAGAAAAGATGCGCCGGGAGTTTATGTGCAGGGTGAAAAAATTGCCGCACTGGGTTTAAGAGTAAAGCAGGGTGGTTGTTATCACGGCCTGAGTTTGAATGTGGATATGGATCTCGCGCCGTTCGAACAGATAAACCCCTGTGGGTATCCGGGCCTTAAAGTGACCAGCATGGCTAAACTGGGGCTGAATGATAGTATCAAACAGGTGACAGAGGATTATCTGGGTTTTCTCTGTCAGCAATTCAGTATCGATGAGATAAGAGAACTTCATGGCTGAAAAACAGACGTCGACAAAACATAAAGTCGTGGCCGGCGAAAAACTGCGCGGTGAAGACAAGGTGGCTCGCATTCCGGTAAAGGTGCAGAAAACCGAAACCGTATTACGCAAGCCGGAATGGATACGGGCAAAGTCACCGGCACATCCGGAAGTGAAGCGGCTAAAAAAAATTCTCCGCGAACAAAAATTATTTACCGTTTGTGAAGAAGCCGCCTGTCCCAATCTGGGTGAATGTTTTGGTCACGGCACCGCCACCTTTATGATCATGGGTGAAATCTGTACCCGTCGCTGTCCGTTCTGCGATGTCGGGCATGGCCGGCCATTGCCACTGGACATAAACGAACCCGACAGTCTGGCCGCAACTATTCAGGCGATGAAGTTAAAATATGTTGTCATCACCTCGGTTGACCGCGATGATTTACGCGATGGCGGCGCACAGCATTTTGCGGACTGTATTTCGAAAACCCGTGAGTTAAATCCACAGATAAAAGTTGAAATACTGGTGCCGGATTTTCGCGGTCGCGTCACTATTGCCACAGAAATTTTAAAACAGACGCCCCCGGATGTGTTTAATCACAACCTGGAAACTGTACCGCGTTTATACAAAGAAGCGCGACCCGGTGCAGATTACGCCGGCTCGCTGGCGTTGTTACGGGATTACAAAACACTGTGTGCAGATGTGCCAACCAAATCCGGTTTAATGCTCGGCCTGGGTGAAGAAAAAGAAGAAGTGCTTGATGTCATGCGCGACATGCGTAAACACAATGTGGATATGTTAACGCTGGGGCAGTATTTACAGCCCAGTGTGCATCATCTGGCAGTAAAACGTTATGTTACACCGGCAGAGTTTGAGGAACTCCGGCAACGCGGGCTGGAGATGGGATTTAAACAGGTGGCAAGTGGTCCGATGGTGAGGTCGTCTTATCATGCAGATTTACAGGCGAAGGACATTACGCTGTCTTCCTGAATCTGGTAAAAGGATCGCGTCTCAGGCATTAACATCTGACCAGACCGCGTATTCATTCCCATTAGGGTCGGTAAAGTGAAACCGTCTGCCACCGGGAAAGTTGAATATGGGTTTAACAATAACACCACGCGCTT
>JAOUMX010000167.1 GCA_029881275.1 Gammaproteobacteria bacterium
CTGATATTTGTGAAAACTGGAATTGAGTAAATGAACCTGTATGTTCTCTAATAGACCCAAGTTTCACTTCTATATCACGTTCATGAATATTAATGCTTAAAGTATTGTCTTTTTTGAAAGCGTGAGCAGGCAGTAGTAATGTAGAAGGCTGCTGTATGGGTTTGATGCCGGGTAACATCAGGCCTTCAAACGGTTCTTCTTTCGACCTGTTTGTTCTTTTTACTTTACAGGGTATGAGTTTAGGTGCAAGTACCTGGATGCCAACTTCAAGGCCATTATTTTGCGTATATTGCATCCATCTAATTACGCCAACGCGCCATTGATAAGTATGGTCAGGTTCTTTCTCGCGAATACCAATAAGTTCACCAACCTGAGCGCGTGAAGTAGATTTTGAATTCCAGCGCAGGCAATAACCACCGGCGCTGACATTGGATATTTTCCAGTGCAGATCGGGTGCTTCCTTGTTGATTTCGCCCATTTCTTCATTCTGTGTCTGCAATTCTCGAGCATAGCTTTCTGTTAATGCGCGACCTTTGGCTACCATATCCCAAGCACTGGCTGAAGAATCCTTTTCTGCTTTTAAATTCGGATGTGTAATAAAAAACGATGGATCCTGATTGTCAAATACTTCACGTTTCGTTCGCATATTTTCCGGGATGGACTCGAGTGAAAACATTGCGCCTGGTTTTTTGTTTGTACGTGCTGCAGCAGCGGGTCGTTCAGGTTCAGGTGCTTTTGTTAGTTCCTTGTAAATAGAGCCTAGACCAATAACGGCTCTAATATCATTTTCTCTTTCACCTCGTGAAAATCGTCTTGCCGCACATTGACTCCATGAGGAAACCAGTGTTCGAAGCGTTTCCTGTGACATCTGGTCACCAATGGAAACTTGAGTGCCAAAACTTTCGCTGTCATTGATCTGTTTGCGTAATTGATTGACCAGGTTGTCGAGCTCAATATTTCTCAGGGAATTATTGTTGTTAGTGTCGTTTTGTGAAATACAGGCAGGTGGTTGATCGCTATCCAGTTTACTGCAGAAGTAGCGATTCATGTTATTTGCTTTTAATTTGCTGGAAAGCGTTGTGAACTCAACCCAGTCGGGCAGGATTTTGAATAAACGCTCGGCATCACTTTGTCTTAATGCATTTGGACGTGCGAGTGAGAATAACAGGATTTGCTTGTAATAATTCTCTATGGTGGTTGTTTTTTTACGCAGTTCGTCATCAGATATTTTTTTTGTGTGAATATTTTTCTGTTCTGCGTAGCCATAAATTCTGTGAATATCCCACCAGGTGCCTTTAGGGTATTCGGAATACACCTGGCTGAAACGTAGTAACTGTTCAGCTAAATAGTGTAGCGCCCGCTCACAGGAAATAAGTAAATATTTACTGTCAACTTTGACCAGGTTGTTGGCGCTTTCAAAAATAATAATTTTATAGCCAATGGCCATTTCATTTAATAGCGCCTGATTTAAATTAATGATTTTCAGGCTTTTTTCCGGCAATGGCAGTGTTCGGTTAACAAAGTGTTTATGTAGCTGGGTGAATATATAACGTGATGCGGCGCGTAACAGCTCCATGTTTTCCAGGCGATACTTTGTTGGCATGGCCTGGCGATTTAACTGTAATAAACCATTATAGACTTCACGGGCAAAGTCGCCCATGTTGGCCTGTTTTAATTCGGCAAGCCAGTTTTTGACCTTGCGTGGATGATT
Source organism: Gammaproteobacteria bacterium (assembly GCA_029881275.1). Classification (GTDB taxonomy): domain Bacteria; phylum Pseudomonadota; class Gammaproteobacteria; order SZUA-229; family SZUA-229; genus JAPHQX01. The sequence continues at coordinate 1,712 of JAOUMX010000167.1, forward strand.
AGGGAAAGCATCTTCTGAAGGTGGGATTTGTTCTGGGATATATAATTTCATCGATTTTAATTATTTTAAGGCTAAACCTTTACTACGTGCCCAATAGTTTCATGATTAAGTAGATATGGCCTAAGTCTATCCTATTTTATTCAATATCTTAAGAAATTTAGTAAAAACAGCAACATGGAGATGGTTTTTAAGTTAATTTAATGTAATTAAATGAATCTATAGCCTAAATACGGGTAATTTGCTCTTTTTCCCTGCTGTTTCTTTTACCAGTTTAGGTACCAGGTATCCTGGCAGGGTATTTCTCAGTTCTTCAATCAATTTAATGGCCTGTTGCTCATCCACATGAAAATGGCTGGCACCTTGTACGGGATCCAGTAGATGGAGGTAGTAGGGTAAGGTTGCAGATGAGAAGAGTGACTGGCTTAAATCAGACAAAATGACCGAACAGTCATTTATGTCTTTTAATAATACGCTCTGGTTAAGTAAATGAATGCCAGCCTGATGCAAACGTTTGAGCGCCAGCTGCTCTTCAACGGTTATTTCATTAGGGTGATTGGCATGTACTACAACGCAGACCTGTAAACGGGATGATGTCAGGGTGATTATCAACTCTTCAGTAATACGAGCCGGCAGGGTAATTGGGATACGAGTATGGATGCGCAGGGTTTTGACATGGCTTATCGCGTCCAGCTGGTGAATGAGCTGTTCCAGTTTGCTATCCGACAGCATTAATGGATCGCCACCGCTGAGTATGACTTCTAAAATATCACTATGTTGTTGAATATACTGAAGAGAATCATGCCACTGGTTTTTGCTGGAGTGATTGTCGCTGTAGGGGAAGTGACGTCGAAAACAGTAGCGGCAATGGATGGCGCAGGCGCCTGTGGTGATCAACAGTACCCGGCCCTGGTACTTGTGTAATAAACCTGGCACAGGCATGGATGCCAGGTCACCTACCGGGTCTGAGCAATAATGATTATTAATGGTAAGTTCAGCGCCTGTTGCCATGACCTGCCTTAGCAAGGGATCATTCGGGTTTCCGAGTTCAATCTTATTGATATAGGCACGGGGCAGTTTGAGCTGAAATTGCTCACTGGCCTGCTGGCAAAAAGGGAAGTCGTCTATATCCAGCTTCAGCAATTGCAGTAGTTCAAGGGGGTCAGTTATGGCCTGAGCCAGTTGCTGCTGCCAGTCGGGTTTGATTGAGTTGAAATTTTGTAAGATTGATTTTGGCATTTTTGATCTTAAAAGCGTATTATACGTGCGTTTTTACGCCCTGATTAAGGTAAAGCAGATGGCATCATACAGCACAAATGAATTCAAAGGTGGGCTTAAATTATTACTGGACGGTGATCCAGTGTCCATAGTTGAAAATGAACTGGTTAAACCCGGTAAAGGTCAGGCCTTTAACCGTGTGAAACTTCGTAATTTAAAAACCGGACGCATGATTGAGCGTACCTTCAAATCCGGTGAATCCGTAGAAGCGGCAGATGTCGTTGATGCGAATTTGGAATTCTCCTATAACGATGGTGAGTTCTGGTATTTCATGGACCCGGATACTTATGAGCAGGTTGGCGCCAGTAATGAGGCCGTTGGTGAGGCTTCTAAATGGCTAAAAGCGCAGCAATTATGTCAGGTGACATTATGGAACGGCGCTCCATTGATGGTAACACCACCGAACTTTGTTGAACTAACTGTGACAGAAACAGATCCCGGTCTTAAAGGTGATACTGCTCAGGGTGGTACCAAGCCAGCAACTCTTGAAACGGGAGCGGTTGTAAAAGTACCTCTGTTTGTTGAAAGCGGTGAGATGCTGAAAATCGACACTCGCACCGGTGAATATGTTTCACGTGTCAAAGACTGATTGGCAGCCTGACGCCACAATTGAAACAATAAAAATTAGAGCCCGAATGTTACAAAATATTCGGGCTTTTTTTACTCGGTATAATGCACTGGAAGTGGAAACGCCAATCCTGTCGAAATCAACGATTACCGATCCCCATCTACACAGTTTTAAAACCGGTTATCTTAATCACCATTATTATTTGCACACTTCACCCGAATTTTTTATGAAACGTCTGCTGGCTGCAGGCAGTGGAGATATTTATCAGATCTGTAAAGTATTTCGGGATGATGAGCAAGGGCAAAATCATAATCCTGAATTTACCATGCTGGAATGGTATCGAGTCGGTTTTGACCAGCAGCAGTTAATGGATGAAATTGAAAAGCTGTTTAAAACACTATTAAAGAAACTGGATACAGAATTAAGCTGGCAATCGGTTAAACGTATTTCATATCAACAGGTTTTTATTGATGTTCTGGGTATTGACCCATTAGAGACCGGTGTCGTTGAATTGAAATCGGTAACAGAGAAAAATAATATTGAAATTCCCATTGGTATGGATGCAGATGACAGGGATATGTGGCTGGACTGGTTAATGACACAGGCTATAGCCCCCTCGCTTGATAAAAAACAGTTTACCTTTCTTTATGACTATCCCGCGTCACAGGCAGCATTGGCAAAGTTAAATTCAGCGGATCCGCGAGTGGCGCATCGGTTTGAGGTTTACTATGGCGAGCTGGAACTGGCAAATGGTTTTAATGAATTAACCAATGCCGCTGAACAAAGGCGACGTTTTGAAGAGGAAAATAAAAAACGCCAACAACTGGGTCTGGATATTATACCGGTGGATGAAAATTTATTATCCGCCCTGGAACAGGGTATACCTGAATGTTCAGGTGTGGCAGTTGGGCTGGATCGGTTATTGATGGTGTTGTTGGGGATTGAGCGTATTGAGGATGTGTTGAGTTTTGGGGTGCGAAAGGTTTAATACCTGCAATAAAGTTCGATGCTGCAGAATACCAGACTGCCGTGCTGCGCGTGCAATGATCAAGTGTAAATATGGATTGTTATTCAAATAGCCAAAAAACTATTTCGATGATAAATCTACGATCTTCTGATTACTCGCCACAATTGTTCTGGCCATGTCCTCAATTAATTTAGTAACTGTGTCCGGTCGTTTTTTAAGTAGATCCTGAAACCGGTCGCTGGGAACAACCAGAACTGTACAATCTGATGTGGCAACCACTTTTGCAGTACGGGGCGTTCCGGTGAGTGCGGCAATGGCACCAAAAATTTCATCGCGTTTGATGACACCCACCTGGGTGTCTTTCACCAGTACATCAGCGGAGCCGGATAAGAGTGTGTAGACTTCATTGTCGGTGCCACCTTCTTCGATAATAGTGTCCTGTTCATTGTATTGACGAATTTCAGGATGAAACTCCGCATCATC
>JAOUMX010000044.1 GCA_029881275.1 Gammaproteobacteria bacterium
GATGACGGGATCAAAACCCGTTGCCTTACCGCTTGGCGACGGCCCAATAAACTCTGTTAGCGCATCCTCCCTCAAGGAGGATTATTCGGGCTGCCCCGCTCTCACCCCGGCAACTGCTCCTGCGTTGCTCTACCACCTACATCTCTGTAGGCGCCTGCGGGGCCAGTGATTAAAAACCAATCACTGTTAAAAATCGTGCCCGACGATTTTTTCGAACCATCCGGATAACGGGATCGCTTTTTTATTAAAACTGGCCGCTGCCTTTCCACCTGGCGACGGCCCAATAATCTTTTTACTTTTGCATTTGCTCGTTTAAAAACAGATGCAATGGCGACGTATTCTTCGCTTTTGCAACAAAGGCTGACCATTTTTCCGGTAACGCCTGCTGCGCCTGCCGGGCTTGTGCCTCTGTACCAAAAGCAACAAATACACAGGCACCTGTTCCTGTCATTCGAGCCTGACCGTACTGTTTCAGTGTCGCTATGACATCTGCAATTTCCGGGTAACGCCGGGTCGCCACTGGCTCACATACATTACCAAGGTCATTAATACTGATAGCGCCGTCTCGAAGGTCGCATATTTTGATGGCTGGGCTGTTGCGTGTCAATTGTGGATCGCTAAATATTTCCCCGGTGGCAACATGAACCGGTGGCTTTACTACCAGAAACCAGGGCTCATCCAGTTCAATCGCTTCCAGCTGCTCACCTACGCCTTCGGCAAAGGCGGCCTGACCTTTCACAAATACTGGCACATCAGCACCCAGCTGCAGGCCCAGTTGTGCCAGTTGTTCCAGACTTAAATCTGCCTGCCAGAGATAATTCAACGCCACCAGTGTGGTCGCAGCATCTGAACTGCCACCACCAACGCCACCGCCCATGGGTAATTTTTTTTGTAGATGAATATTCACACCCTGCTCAATGTTTGCGGTTTGCTGCAACAACTTTGCCGCTCTAACGGTTAAGTCATTTTCCTCATCCACGCCTTCGATAATGGTCGCACGATGAATTTCACCGTCATCACGCAGTTCAAAACTGAGCTGGTCACTATAATCAAGAAACTGAAAAACACTTTGCAATAAATGATAGCCATCATCACGTTGCGCAGTAATATGTAAAAACAGATTGAGTTTGGCGGGGGCTGGCCAGCGTTGCATTATGGATCCAGACCCCATTGGCGAATCACCATGCGCACACTTAAATCATCACGATCTAATCGGTGAATAAAAATTTTATGCGGCAAGATATAAGCATCCACCGGTTTATAATTCAACATTTCGATGCGCCAGCCGTCCTGCTCCATTAAATGAAGATACCCCTGTTCATGCCAGTTAATTAAGCGCACATGCTTGTCCGGGGTTGGCATACCCAGTATCCAGTAACGCAATCCGGAAACCGGAAACTTCCAGCCGTCAATACGGGCCATTAAGCGATCTGCATTTTGTTCAACAAGCTGTTCACCATTACTGCTGGTAAAAACCACGCTGTCTGATCGCGCTTTTAAAAAACTGGTGCCACCACCAAAAGGAGCCACCATGCGGATATCGTAATGATTATTATCAGTCTGCTGCCAGAAGATATCGACCTGACCACCATTAGATTCAGTTTCTATGGCCATGCGTCCACTAATGTTCCAGCGACTGATTGCACTTGCCTGTTGTTGATATTGCCGCCATTGACTTTCAACAACCGGAGTAGAAACAAATTTTTTCGGTGGCGCACAGGCAGAAAGTACCGTCACCATCACCAGCATAAGAAGTCGAAACATAGTCAGTGGATTATTTTTTATTTTGATAGCGTTTCATGGTATCGAGCAGCACCGGGTTATCCGCCTGCAACTCCATACCGCGTTTCCATATTTTATGAGCGTCGTCTATTTTACCTGTTTGCCACAATGTTTCACCCAGATGAGCGGCTATTTCAGCATCTTCCAGCCGTGCAAATGCCTTGCGTAACCATTTTAAAGCGCTTTCATATTCACCGAGACGAAAATAAACCCAGCCCAGACTATCCAGTATGGCAGGATCATCCGGCAGCAATGCCACCGCTTTTAAAATATAATCTTTTGCTTCATGCAAGCGATCGGTTTTATCTGCCAGTGTATAACCCAGTGCATTCAGGGCATTGACATTTTCCGGTTCAAAGTTAAGCACAGCACGCAAATCAGATTCCGTCACATCCAGCATATTCAATTTTTCAGCTGTCAGGGCACGAGCATAAAGCAGATCAATATTTTCTGGCGAACCTTTGAGCGCCGCATTATAAATTTCCAGTGCCTCACGGTTTCGTTTTGCGCCACTTAAGACTTCACCCTGGGCCAGATACACTCTGATCTGATCCGTATTGTTCTGACTCTGATTCATCAGTACCTTGAGGCGCTCAAGGGCCTCATCAACCTGACCAATTTTTGCATACAGACCGGCGGTACGAATGCGTGCATCCATCATGTATTCGCCGTCCAGTACACGCTCGAAATTGGCGATTGCCGGCATAATTTCATTCTGACTTTGCTGAATACGACCAAGGTAATAATGCGCCTGGTAATCACCCGCACCTTCATCAATTAATGTCTGCAAATATTCTTTTGCCAGATCAATCTTGCCGGTTTCAATAGAAAGCAATCCAAGGCTTAATAAAATATTATGGTTTTCCGGCATAGCTTCACGTAACTGCTGAAACTCAACCCAGGCTTCATCGTAATGTTTCAGCTGCACCAGCATACGCGCGTATTGCAAACGAAGATGATTATCATCGGGACGTTTTTCAACCGCAGTTTGCACGGCCTGCACGGCTTCCGCATCCTGCCCATTGGCAGACAGTATTTGCGCCTTGATCAGATAACTATCACTGATTTCAGGCGCCAGCAGGATAACGCGCTCAATAGCCTGCATGGCACGGCCAAAATTTTTCGCACTGGACTCAAAACGGGCCTGCAATAACAGTAAGTACGCCTGATCTGGATAACGCTCATTCAATGCAGCAAGCACCTGCATAGCAACATCCGAACTGGCTTCTTTCTTCAGTATATGACTTAGCCAGCCAACACCCGTCTGATCCACCTGACCATCAACAATGAGCACCGATTCAATTGCCTGAGTTGCTCGCTCGATATTGGCCAGCTGCAACCAGGCAATCGCTTCTACCCGGGTAATTCCCGCTTTGTCATCGGATACCCTGGCCCAGCGCTGACTGATCTTAATAACATCATCATAACGTTTGGCAAACAGGGCTATATGAGCTGCACGCTCTATGACCTGCGGATCACTGGTTTGCTCCGCAGCCTTTAAATAGTATTCGGCAGATTCATCCAGCTGGCCGCTAATACCAGCAAACTCTCCGACCAGTAACTGGTAGAGCAACTCCCCGGACAGTTCCGGGGTATCCGCGATATTCTCCCCGCTAACCGGCTCTTTGAGGGAAATAGCCCCGCAACCCAGCAACATTGCGAGCAGCAGAAACACCAGCGGGAAGCGATAAACAGGAAATAATGTATTTAGTCGTAACATAATCTTTTGTGTGAGCCATAAAACCAATGGCATATTAATAAATATAAACCAAAATAAACCAATTACTGATTAGTTCGAGCCAAGCATATCAAAATTCACATATTTAAAATGACAGGATCAGCTGGCAAATGCTTGTATTAAAATCGCCTATGGCTCAAAATTTAGCGTTTTTTATAGTTACTGGCGGATAATCCGACATGTTTGGTCTAACCAGACATGTGAATAATATTACATGTCTCTGATCACTTTAGGCCTAAATCATAAAACCACCCCGGTCAACATGCGTGAACGTCTTGCTTTCACGCCTGAAAATCTGGCCGCGGCAACACAATCGCTGGCCAATCTGGATTGTGTCACTGAAGCCGCTATTCTTTCCACCTGTAATCGCACCGAGCTTTATTGCACCGTAAAACAGGGCGATGATGCACAGAATGACCGCCAGATCATAGAATGGTTCAGCCAGTTTCATGGCTTTAAACCCGATGACATCCGGGAACACCTGTATTTACACCAGCATGAAGAGACCATTCGCCATGCACTCAGCGTCGCCTCAGGACTGGATTCCATGGTACTTGGCGAACCGCAGATTCTGGGTCAGATGAAACAGGCCTATACCCAGGCAGTTAATCAGGGCACCATAGGTATGTTACTGGGCAAACTGTTTCAGCATGCTTTTTCAGTGGCCAAACAGGTTCGCACCGACACAGCCATTGGTGCCAGTGCTGTCTCCGTGGCCTTTGCAGCAGTCGCGCTGTCGAAGCAGATTTTTGGCGATTTAAATGAACTGACGGCACTGATGATTGGCGCCGGCGAAACCATTGAACTGGCGGGACGTCATCTCAAGGCCAGCAATATTAAACACATTATCATTGCCAATCGCAGCGTTGACCGGGCACAAAATCTGGTTGAGCAGCTGGGTGGCGAAGCCATCGCCCTGGCACAAATACCGGATTACCTGCATCAGGCTGATATCCTGATTTCATCGACAGCCAGTCAGCTCCCCATACTGGGTAAGGGTGCTGTCGAAAAAGCCCTGAAAAAACGCAAGCATAAACCTATTTTCATGGTTGATATCGCTGTACCCCGGGATGTCGAACCGGAAGTCGCCGAACTGGATGACGTTTATCTGTATACCGTCGATGATCTACAGGAAATCATTCAGGATAATATGGCGTCCAGAAAACAGGCTGCCGAGCAGGCCATCGAAATTATTGATGCTCAGGTGGATAATTTTCTTAACTGGCAACGCACCCTTGAAGCCGTTGATGTAATCCGTGAAATGCGTGACTGCGCAGAACATCTGACCAATGAAGTCATGGATAAAGCATTAAAACAACTGGCACAGGGGAAAAGCACAGAAGAAACCATGCAGTTTCTGGCTCACACTTTAATGAATAAATTTTTACATCAACCCAGTATTCAATTACGTCAGGCAGGACAGGACAGCCGCCATGATCTGATTGAATTTGCACGACAACTTTTTCTGGGCAGAGATGCTAACAAAACGGAAGACACGAATTAATCTTTTATGAAAGACTCTATTTTAAATAAACTTGAAAATCTGCATGAGCGCTACCAGGAAGTCGGTATGTTACTGGGTGACCCGAGCATCATTTCCAACCAGAACAAGTTCCGTGAATTATCCAAAGAATACTCCCAACTGGAACCGGTCAGTAAAACATTTACCAGTTATCGCAATGCCGAGAATGATTTACAGACCGCAGCCGAAATGCTCAAGGACAGCGATCCCGATTTAAGGGAAATGGCACATGATGAACAGAAAGATGCTCAGGAACGCATTGAACGACTCGGGCTTGAGTTACAGAAACTTTTACTGCCTAAAGACCCGCACGACAATAGCAATATTTTTCTTGAAATTCGTGCCGGTACCGGTGGAGATGAAGCCGCCATTTTTGCCGGAGATTTATTCCGCATGTACAGCCGCTATGCCGAAACACAACGCTGGCAGATTGAAATCTTAAATGAGAATCAGGGCGAGCACGGCGGTTATAAAGAAATTATTGCACGTATCATCGGTACAGGTGCTTATTCAAAATTAAAATTTGAATCCGGTGCTCATCGTGTACAACGCGTACCTGAAACTGAATCACAGGGACGGGTACATACTTCGGCGGCAACCGTTGCCATTATTCCCGAACCCGCTGAAACAGAAGAAATCACCATCAATCCCGCTGATTTACGTGTTGATACCTTTCGGGCTTCCGGCGCCGGTGGACAGCATGTTAATAAAACCGATTCTGCTATCCGCTTAACACATATCCCCACCGGCACAGTCGTTGAATGCCAGGATGAACGTTCACAACATAAAAACCGGGCTCGCGCCATGTCATTGTTGCAGGCACGTCTGGTTAATGCCGAAAAAGAAAAACAACGCGCCGAACAGGCGCAGACACGAAAATCGCTGGTCGGCAGTGGCGACCGTTCGGAACGCATTCGAACCTATAATTTTCCACAGGGCCGGGTTACCGATCACCGTATCAATCTCACCCTCTATAAACTGGATGAGTTTATGCAAGGCAGCTTGAATCAGGTGGTTGATCCGTTAATTAATGAATACCAGGCTGAACAATTAGCCGCCCTAGCGGAACAGTGATCCTTTCAGAACTGTTAACCGAGGCAACTCGTTTACTTGAAAACAGCTCGGACTCTGCCCGACTGGATGCCGAAGTTCTACTCTGTTATTTATTAAAAAAAGATCGCGCCTACCTCATCACCTGGCCTGAAAAAAACATTGATACCGCATTGACTGATTGCTACCGGCAACTGGTCTCCCGTCGCCAGTCCGGTGAGCCAATTGCTTATATTACCGGTCAGAAGGAATTCTGGTCTCTGACTCTCAGGGTTAATCAACACACCCTGATTCCACGACCGGAAACGGAACTGCTAGTGGAATACCTGCTGGAACACTACCCCGCTGATCACACAATCAGACTGGTTGACCTGGGTACCGGCAGCGGAGCCATAGCACTGGCACTGGCCAGTGAACGACCACAATGGCACATCATAGCCACCGACGCATCGCCTGATGCGCTGAAAACCGCACAGTTCAATGCCGCACAGCTAAAACTCAACAACATTGAATTTCGGCAGGGCTCCTGGTTTCAACCACTGCCAGATGAAGCGTTTGATATTATTATTAGCAACCCACCCTATATTGCGGAACAGGATCCACACCTTACCCGGGGTGATGTCAGATTCGAGCCACCATCGGCACTCTCTTCTGGTCATGACGGCCTGGATGATATTCGTCAGATTGCCGATCAGGCACGTCAACATCTACATGCCAACGGATTATTAATTATTGAGCATGGACACGACCAGAAAGATGAAATCTTTAAAATTTTTAACTCGCTAGGCTACAAAAAGATTCAGCAACTGGAAGATATAGCAAAAAAACCACGAGCAACACTGGGTTATTTGACACTATAAATCAATAACTTAGGTCAATCATAAATAAAATATATGGTTTTTATCGGCAATTACCGGTAATCATTAATTATGACTTGATATTTTTTCTATTTTCCAATAATTTAGAAACATGAATGATCTAAATGAATTGATAAAAACAAGAGAAATTCGTTTCTGTCATCTGCACCCTGATACCAATCAGGCCAGAAATGCACTTCTTTTACTCAGCCATGCAGACGGTATCATTGATATCCAGTTTATCGATAAGCTGTGCATTTATATCAGCTATGACGTTAGACAACTTACCCTGCAGGCGATCGAAGGTGTCCTGATTCGCCTTGGTTATCATCTGGATAACCGGCTGATACATCGCATGAAACGTGCTTTATACGCCTATTCGGAAAATACCCAAAGAGACAACCTGGGTATAGAAGAGCAGAAAACCAGTAATACCACGAAAATTTTTGTTAAACGTTACGCCAATCACCAGCATAATTGCCGGGACAAACGTCCGGAACACTGGCGTAAATATCTATAAGACAAAACAGCCGCTTTTTTACGACGCTATAAAGTTTGGCGCATATATCTCTAACTCGCTGCTCCTTTTTATTCATCCGGCTTTAAGATATTTTTTCGTTAACCGGTAAAACTGTTAACATTCAGTTTATGAATGACGAACAACTCCTACGCTATAGCCGACAAATTTTACTGCCGCAATTTGGTATAGAAGGTCAGCAGGCTTTACTTGATGCCCATGTATTAATTATAGGACTCGGAGGACTCGGCTCTCCGGTTGCCATGTACCTGGCTGCAGCGGGTGTCGGCCAGCTGACACTGGTGGACCATGATGTTGTCGATCTATCCAATCTACAAAGACAGATCATTCATCGAACACACAATATTGGTCAGGCAAAAGTCGAATCTGCAAAACAGAATCTACAGCAAATTAATCCAGACATTACAATAAACTGCATTAACCACAAGCTTGAAGAAACCGACCTGAACAGACTCATTAGTCAGGTTGATGCTGTGGTTGATGCCACGGATAATTTTCCGACTCGATTTGCCATTAATAGAATATGTTATACAAATAAAAAACCGCTGATTTCCGGTGCGGCCATACGCATGGAAGGACAGGTCAGTATCTTTGATATGCGTAAAACAGATAGCCCCTGTTATCGTTGCCTGTATGATGAGCAGGGCACAATAACAGAAACCTGTAGTGAAAATGGTGTGCTGTCACCCATGGTCGGCATCATTGGCAGCATTCAGGCACTGGAAACCATTAAACTGTTAAGCAGTTTAGGTGAAACGCTCACTGGCAAACTTTTAATTACCGATGGTCTGCATCAGGAATGGCGCAGCATGAAACTACGTAAGGATCCTGACTGTCCTGTCTGCAGCCAAAAGTAACGAACATGAAATCCATAAAATTACCGCGCACAATTGTTAATCAACTACTCACTCAGGCACAGCGACATGCAGATGTAGAAGTCTGCGGCCTTATTAGCGCAAAAGAGGGAGAACCCGTCAGCATTTACCCCGTGGACAACATTGCAGCAGATAAGCAACATTTATTTGAAATGGATCCGGAAAAACAGATAAACGCCATGAGAACCATGCGTGAAAATGATGAACAACTGTTCGCCATCTATCATTCGCATCCTGATGCACCTGCCCTGCCTTCAGATAAAGACATAGAACAGTCGAGCTACCCTGAAACGCTGTATCTGATTATCTCTTTAAGCACCAAAGGCGTCCTTGAGATCAGCGGCTTTTATATACGCAACAATAATATCGAATCTGTAGACCTTATAATCTAATCCAGGATGATATTACTAATGACTCAATCAGAATGACATGCTGTGAAAAAAAGAACGAATTAGCCCGAAGTAACCATTTCCAGCTTACAAAACCGTTTAAACAGGTTAAAGACAGTCAGAGCATAAAACATGCTCTGACCGTAAAATAATACTACAGATGGAAAATCAAATTTATCTGTAGTGAATCAATATCATCACGAATAATATATTCACCACGTAAATCCATCTGCCTGTTTATACCAAAACTTACGCCGGCACCAAACATAATGCCACTATCATCACCCAGATCCAGGCCCAGTCTTGCCAACCAGCCAAAGTTGTTCTGAATTGCACCGTCAATGACACCAGTTACCCATAAACCACCTGAATCCCCCCTGGCAAACCCATAATCCATATAACCCAATTCAACCGAGCTATTCACGCCCTGCATTATATTTACCCGATTCAGATCATAGGCTGCAAAAAACTGAACGCCTGTTTCAGTAAAATCACCAAAAGGTGTATCAATTGAATTCCTGGCTATGCCACCACCAATAGAAATTTCACTTCTATCCAGCAATGGCTTACTGCTTTTTCCTTCCTGAGCGTGCGCCAGATTCAGTGTTAGCATTATTAAAGAAATACCTGTCACTATACGTTTCATTATGATTACCTTTTAATCTTTATGTTCAAAATAAATTATTTTTTCAGAATTCTGAATAAATGTATCTACATCCTCTGCTTTAACCCAACGACTAAATGGCGGTTTAATAACAGATGAATACTCTGGTTTAGAATTAAACTCTGACTGATTAGTAATAACAACAAACAGGCTTACACCTATCAGGCCCCATGAAAACAGGTTCGCCATTAACCACTGTCGCTTCCTGGGTAATGACAACGCCTTTTTCATATTAAAATACAATAACACGGCAAATAATAAACCACCCGAGATATAACTCAAACTTTCAATAACAAATACACTTTTAATATTATATGCCAGGTAACTAACCAGATTTTCGGTCACAATGGTCAGCAAAATATAAATGGAACTTACGATTAATTGAAAATAAAAAAACAGCTTGCGCTTGACAATATAAGTCAGCAGCGACCAGAAACCCGCCCAGACCAAAACCCCACCCATGACAGGCAAAGAACCCACGATTAATTTATCAGTCTGTATTTTTACCGATGTAGAGAAATAAAGTTCAATAAAATAACCCGCACCCAGTAAAACCAGAATAGTTGCAGTAATGGCCAGGCCAACAAAGAAACCGGCAATGTTATGTTTTTCATGTAAAGACTGTGTGGGCTTAACAGGATGATCGGGTTTAAACAGACGTATTCTTGTATGGCCTATTAACAGAGAATCTCCAGATTCTGGTCGAATAGTCGTAGCGTCATTATTTTCGATACCATTTTTAGAATCCAGATCACGTACTATCCAGCCTTGATCGTCCTTTTCAATAACAAGATGTTCAGGGCAAACGTAAGGATCAGAAATAATAACATCATTACCATAGCCACGACCTATTTTGACTGGAAAAGATTCAACCGGATAATAATATCGATTTCTTCTCGAATTATCCTGTATCTCTAATATCAATTCTGCCAATCTATATCCCCCATAAAACGCCGCACAAACTGAAATAACATATCTTTGGCTATACCTGAGGCATTTAAATTGATCACTATCCCACGGTCATATTCACTAACCAGCGCCATAGTGAGGGACAAATCATATAAACGGGTAAAGTCTTTATAATTTCTTGCACATAATGCAACTTTCCAGTCTTTATCCTGCAAACTTACGAAACCGGTATTGCATTTATAATTTGTGACATCTTCTTTTGTTGCACTATTGGTACTAAACGAACCTTCAAACTTACTGCTATAACGCGTATAAAATTGAAGCGTGTTTAATTTATCCGCATCAAACCAGTCATAACGAAAATCAATTTCACCGGTATCAAAATCCGAAGAAATATAAATTGAATCCGGGCTAGAGCATGCACTATAACTATGATTATAAAGCTGATCCTTGTTTTCATCAGTTTTACCCCAGCATTTAAAATAATCATCCAGTTCTGCCGGCAGAACCAGGCCTCCCAGATTCATACTACCCCATTCATTTTTCAGCAACTTACCCATATATTCCTGCTGATTATTGAATAACTGCTGTTCAACGCGTTCAGTAAAATCAACAGGCTCACTTGAATCTTTTAAATTCTGTAATAACTCAGATAAATAACGCGCCGGCACCAGGAAACTCAAATCATTCCCTGCCGTAGACACATTAACACCAATGACTTTTCCCTTATTATCCAGCGCAGGTCCACCACTCATTCCTGGGTTTAAAGCTCCGGAAAAAAGAATTTTTTCGTAAAGAGATTTTTCAAGCAAGCCATTATAAGTTCCCTCAATAATGGTCATACCAAGATCATGCGGGTTTCCCAGGGAATAAATATGGGCACCTTTGGACATCTTCTGTACCGATATTTCCAGTGGTGGTATATCGTCCAGATCACCGTGGACAATGGCCAGATCATGAACAATATCGATATCAACTAATTCCAGGTTACCTTTTCGCCCCTCGTAATCCAGGTATTCGATACGATATTTTTCGGGTGAATGTATAACACCCGATATAACATGATAATTAGTTGCTATCAGACCCTTTTCTGAAATCATAAATCCAGACCCGATAGATGACTTCTTGTCAGAAGCGACATCAATAACCTGTATCTGGTAAATACGGCTTTTCAAAGATCCATATAAATACTCGGCATCAACGGGCTTGGCACTGACAGATAGCGAAAGGAACAGAAGCAGAATAGAGATGAAGACAATTTCCGGCAGTTTTTTCATTTAATAAATCAAACATCCCTTGATATTTAGACATGCCATCATAACAACACCATAGACATGATCAAGCAGATTAGCAAAACCCCGCTGATCAGGAATCAATAACATAAAACTTATATCAATTTTAATAGTCTATGTTTGGTATATTATTCAATATTGTTAACTATTATTAATATCTGTGACCAACACAGTCTACAATTAACAGATTAGCCCACTACACCAACATATAAGTTATTGATTATTATGAAATTTGTTTATTTTCTCCTGGCTTTTACAATAGCTGTTTCAAGTCCATATCAGGCATTTTCTGCTCTATCAACAAATGAACTCAGCCCTTTAACCGAACATAGCAAAACAACTGCTGAGATTGTTAGCCGCCTGAAACACCAGCATTTTCAAAGAACGTCTATTTCGTTGAATGATGATTTGTCAGCCACCGTATTTGACCGTTATCTGCAGGAACTGGACAAGGACCGTAGTTACTTTCTGGCATCAGATATCGCTGAATTCGAAAAATACCGACTACTCCTCGATGACGCTCTAAAAACCGGCAATCTTCAGCCTGCATTTCATATTTTCAATCGCTACCACCAGAGACTCATAGAACGCCTCAACTTTTTGGTTTACACATTAGACAAAGGCATCAGCAAACTGGACTTCACCAAAGACGAGACCCTGTTAATTGATAGAAAAGATCAACCCTGGTTACAGTCTATGGATGAAATGAATCAATTATGGAATAAACGTTTAAAAAATGACGTCCTAAGCCTGAAGCTTTCCGGCAAAAAACCTGAAAAAATACAGGAAGTGCTTAGCAAACGTTACAACAATCAGTTAACACGTCTAAAACAAACCGAAAGTGAAGATGCTTATCGTATTTATATAAATGCTTTGACGCTAAGTTATGACCCGCATACACAATATTTTTCTCCCCGTGCAACAGAGAATTTCAATATTCAAATGAAACTGTCACTGGAAGGCATTGGCGCCATGTTACAAACGGAAGAAGAATATACCAAAGTAACACGTGTTATTCCCGCCGGTCCGGCAGACAAGGGAGGGCAACTGAAAGCCAATGATAAAATAATTGCTGTTGGCCAGGACAGCAAAGGTGAACTGGTTGATGTAATTGGCTGGCGTATTGATGATGTTGTCGACCTGATTCGTGGTCCAAAAGATTCCACTGTGCGTCTTGAAATTATTCCCGGAAATTCTGCCAATGATCAACAGACAAAAATTATTTCTATCATTCGAGATACCGTTAAACTGGAAGAACAAGCGGCAAGTAAAAAAATTATTGATCTTGAAAATGCAGGTCAAAAATATAAGCTAGGCGTTATTGATATCCCGAAATTTTATATCGACTTTGACGCGGCAAGCCGTGGTGATCCAGACTATAGAAGCACAACACGTGATGTTCATAAACTGATAAATGAACTCAATAAGGAAAATATTGATGGTTTAATCATCGATTTACGTGACAATGGTGGCGGCTCGTTAAGAGAAGTAAACGAACTCATTGGATTATTCATTACTGAAGGCCCTACGGTACAGGTGAAAAACACCAGCGGCAGGATTTATATCAATAATGACGAAGATGCCAGCATAGCCTACACAGGCCCTCTGGCGGTACTGGTAAACAGATTAAGTGCTTCTGCTTCAGAAATATTTGCCGGTGCCATCCAGGACTATCGTCGCGGTCTGGTGGTAGGCACACAGACCTATGGCAAAGGCACTGTACAGGCAATGATGCCGCTGAATCGAGGCCAGATCACATTGACCCAACAAAAGTTCTATCGTGTATCAGGCAACAGCACACAAAATCGCGGTGTCCTGCCAGATATTACATTACCATCATTGTATGACATCAATGAAATTGGAGAAAACACTCTGGATAGAGCTTTGCCCTGGGATTTTATTTCTCCTGCACGCTACCAGCAGTTAAATGATTTTTCTACGCTGCTCCCACAACTGCAACAGCTGCACGAACAAAGATCAAGTCACAATCCTGATTTCAGCTATTTAATTGAAACCAGTAAAATTATCGAACAACGCCGTCATATGAAAGAAGTGTCCCTGAATGAAAGCCGGCGCAAAAAAGAACGTGATGATTTAGAAAACAAACAACTTGTTCTGGAAAACAAACGCAGACTGGCCAAGGGTGAAAAAGCCATCACAAGCATTAAACAGCTTGATAAAGATGAAGATGAAAATGCAGCCGAAAACGATGAAGAGAATGACAAAACAGAGGCACTGCTAACAGAAACCGGATATATTTTAATAGACTACTTAACAATGAATCAGCCCAAAATAGCCAAACACTGATTGTTAATGTAACTGCTGGTTATAACCCAGAGAATTATAATGTCTGGCCACCACCTCTCGTACATGGTCTGGATATCCAATAATATCCATTTGCTGCATGGCTTCTGTAATAAAGCCATGAACATCAGCCGGGATATTCATCATTAACTGGGTATAAACTTTATCGATAAGCTTCACGTTATGACTGCGTGTTGCAACAATACCCCAGTTTAAATTTAATATCCTCCAGGGACGCATCGGGTTAGTAGCCTCAAGATCACGTTTTACGTCTTCTTCTATCGCTGGCATAATACTTTCAATAAAGTAACTTAATTGCTCAAGCATTTCTGGATTCGTTAACACATTGGCATAAGAAGCAATCGCATTTACAACTGTATCCAGCTGTAATATTTTTCCTTTATGACTAACAATCCAGCTGGAAACTGGCATAGCCAATCGAGTTAAATCAACTATTACCTTCTGCAAGCCTCGATTAGCCGCAATAACCACCAGTTGCGTAATTAAACTCAGCGCATAATCACCGATCTGATTTATATCAGCTTCAGCAAGCGTATCATTCCCGTTTGCCTGACAGTCTGAATCGACACGCTGCATGATATCAATATTGGATATTAATGCTTCTATCATCTGCATTGCCTGATTTGCAGACTCATCATTTTCAGCTCTGAGACTTAAAGACAAATCAGCTACCTGCTCATTAAACAGCTTTCTAAACTCAACCGCATCAAAGTTAATCATGTTCATCTTCTGCATTACAAAAATACCCATTAAAAATATTGCATAATTCTATATAATCATACAATACGATCTTCTATCCGTGCCCATAAATAATGAATGTTAATAGTCAGAACAGCAATTATCTCTATCCATGGCAATATGATAATCACTTCAGGCTACTGGTCGATGGACCTGTTTTCTTTCCGGCAATGCTCGATGCAATTCTACAGGCAAAACATTACATATTACTTGAAATGTACCTGATTCAATCAGGCAATGTAACACAAAAATTCATTCATGCCATACGCGACGCAGCTGACCGCGGGGTAGCGGTTTTTATATTACTGGATGATTTTGGTGCTCGCGAACTCGGCCCCGCTGACCGCAACATGCTCTCACATAACCATATTTTTTTGCATTACTACAACCCATTACACTTAAAAAAGCATACCTTGTTATTGTTCAGAGATCACCGAAAAATATTAATTATTGATGGAACCAAAGCATACATAGGAGGCACAGGCCTGACTGATGAGTTTGATTCTACCGAGCACCCCGAATTAAACTGGCGCGAAAATATGCTTGAAATCAGAGGGCCTAATGTGAATCAATGGCAAAATCTTTTCACTCGCAACTGGTCACACTGGTCTGATGTTGTAATACCTTTTCGAGAGCCTGAATCTCACCAGGGCTCTCATAAGGGGCGCGTTGCCATGACCGAAGGCCCTAATCTTCTCGAAATAAAACGCTCTGCCATCAATAGAATTCGCAATGCTAAACAGCAGGTCTGGTTTTGCACTGCATATTTTGTTCCCTCACGAAAAATACGACATGCGCTTAGAAATACAGCACGCCGTGGTGTTGATGTCAGATTACTGATACCTGGCCCAATTACCGATCATCCGATGACTCGTCATCTGGCTCAATATCACTACTCAAAATTACTCAAAGATAAGGTTCGAATTTTCGAATATCAGCCACGTTTCTTACATGCAAAGATTATAGTTTGTGATAACTGGGTATCCACAGGATCATGTAATATTGACCGCTGGAATCTGCGCTGGAATCTTGATGCCAATCAGGAAATTGAAGATTTTGATTTTACAGAGTCGGTCAAAGAAATATTTAACCAGGATTTTAGTCATTGCAAGGAAATCCTATATAATGACTGGCACAAAAGATCACTATTCAATAGACTCACCACCTGGTGCTGGGTTATGTACATTAGACTTGCAGACATAAGCCTGACGCGCCTGCGAATTATTAGACACTGGAAAAAGTTTAGAAACAAAAGAGGATAATATGCGCTTACTACATACCATGCTTAGAGTTGGCAACCTGGAAACCTCCATAAAATTTTATACCGAAGTGCTGGATATGAAATTAATCCGCCAAAAGGATTACCCTGATGGGAAATTCACTCTGGCTTTTGTTGGCTATGGAAATGAATCTGATAATACTGTTATTGAATTAACTCATAACTGGGAAACAGACCATTACGACATAGGCAATGGTTATGGTCATATCGCAATTGAAGTAGATGATGTATATGAAGCCGTTGAAAAAATAAAACAACGTAATGGAAAAATTATTCGTGATGCAGGCCCAATGAATGCCGGCACCACGATTATTGCTTTTGTTGAAGATCCGGATGGCTACCCTATCGAGTTACTCAACGCCAAATAAATCCAGTTACAAAAGATCTGTTGTCAGCTCTAAGCCTCTATACTTTTATTAAGCGAAAATATTTTACATATGAATTACACTTTTATTGAAACTTACGAACAACTGATAACATCCTGTGAACAATTAACTAACAGCCGGTTTATTTGTGTTGATACAGAATTTCATCGTGAAAAAACTTACTACCCTGAATTGGCCCTGTTACAGATTGCCAATGATTCCATTGCATTTTGTATCGACCCTTTAACAATAAAAGACTTACAACCTGTTCTGGAACTATTATCAAATCCTGCTATTACCAAGGTCTTTCATGCAGCTCAACAGGACATTGAAATATTCTTCCATCATCTTAACACCATGCCCTCACCCGTTTTTGATACTCAAATAGCAGCAACTTTACTTGGCTATGGTGAACAAATTGGTTATGCCGATCTGATTAAAGATGTTTTAAATATTGATGTCGATAAATCACAAACCCGAACGGACTGGATGATTCGCCCACTCAGTGAAAAACAACTGGATTATGCTGCGTCAGATGTTATATACCTCGCAGCAGCCTACCCGGTTATTCTTGATCGCCTGAAGAAACTTAAGCGATTTGAATGGCTAGAAGATGATTTAAAACAATTATCCAGAAAAGAACAATATCAGGTTGATATCAATACCATCTGGAAAAAAGTAAAAGGACACCAGCGCCTGAGCGGTCCGCAATTGGCCATACTACAATCGATAGCAGCCTGGCGTGAAGAAACAGCACAACAAAAAAACCGGCCAAGACGCAGAATATTATCTGATGACGCCTTAATCGACATTGCCCGCCAGAAAACCAGTTCATCAACAGCTATTTTAGCTTTACGCTCGATGAATCAGGCACGGCTATCAAAAGAAGATGCGGAAACACTGGCAATCCGTGTTACTGCCGGCCTTAATATGCCTAAAGACACATGGCCCTCGATACCCAAAAAGCAGAAACTCAATTTCAATGATGACGCACTCATTGATAGCCTGACAGCGATCCTTAAAATAATGGCACATAAACATAAAATTAATCACACTATTATGGCCTCAAGAAAACAACTGGAAGCACTGGTCAGAGGTGAACGGGATTTACCAATTTCAACCGGGTGGCGAAAACAACATGGTGGACAAATGCTGCTCGACTTCCTTGATGGTAAACTATCCCTGCACGTTGAATCAGGTGTATTTAAAATACAGAATTAATTATGACGCAAATTTCAGGTATCAGTGACTTTCTAACCCAGGCCGGGACACACTATAAAATTTTTGATCTTGGACGCCGCATCCAGGAATTAAGCAAACAAACTTTTCTGGCTTTTGATCAGGGTGAAGCCCCTTACCCTTACCCGCTACAGCAGCAGGCCTGGCTTGGCATTATGGTCTGGCATGAAAATCAGTCAGATGATCTGGTCATCTGGTTTGTTAAATTCCCCCTTGATGCCAGTGGTCGACTGACATCAGGTATTCGCGACGATTTTGTCTACCGGCTTATAAATAAAGATGCCAATGACTCCACAGAAGAAGCCAATCCTTATGGATTCAAGCCGAAACAGGAAAATATGGCCTGTTTTCATGCACGGGCATCATTTCTTCTGCAACAGCCCGCCTCAAAGTTTTATCAACATGCACAGGATTATTTCGCCGGTAAACCAGGCTACGATCAATGGGCTTTTGTCGGCTTCCAGGGTATTGCCGATATAGCAGCTCGACTGGATGAAGCTGATAATTGTTTAACTATTATTAATGCCTTGCCTCATTTACCCATTCAACCACTCGAAGCACTGTGCCAATGCCTGGAACATGAAAGCATTTCAACCGAACTGACGCGTGCCATTGGCCAACGACTGGAATCAGAACTCAAGCGTGACACTGCAAATAGCAATCTCATATCGCTATTAATCCGCGCCCTCTCCGGTTCACAAGATACAGGCCTGGGTGCCGAATATCTGCAAATGTTACTGGATACCGAATATGCTCGCCACCCAGAAGTCCTCGCCGCCATCTCTGGCCGATGCTGGGATTATCTGAAACAGGCCGGGATTATGTCTGCTTTTCTGGAAAACCTGGCTCAATGTGAAGCCGGTCAGGAGTTTTTTAATCTGGTCATCATTGATCTGGTTAATATCCCGGGTATCCAGACCACCTTGAATAGCGCCATTCGATCACCGGAAAGATCTGCTCCACTGTCTAAAGCTATTGGGGAATTATTCAGAAACTTTACCCAGT
>JAOUMX010000168.1 GCA_029881275.1 Gammaproteobacteria bacterium
AATACGCATAATGTATATTATGTTAAATATTATAATTTGACACTTAAACGCCAAGATGTGACCTTCTTCACCACGTTAATCTAAATATGTATCTATATTTAGATCATCCTGTTAAGCACACAAATGATAATAGAATCTGATTAACCTCTTTTAGCTGAGTCAGGATCAGTTAATAAGCACCAGGTAGATAGGATTATGTTATCAAATGCCCTCAAGAAGTCATTTAATTCTGTATATGAGCCGAATGCGTACAAAAAATTGTATCAATTGATGATTGGCTTTTTTATTAAAGATTATACGTTAGTAAATTATGAGTTTGAGGTACAACTTAAGGCTATTTGTAGCAAATCAGGAAATGTGACTGATATTCAGTAACTATTTTATGGTTAATTTTATTTTATCTACTATTATATTGAAGTCACTTAATAATTAATATTATGAATCGGTTATAAGGTCATGAAATTTATCATAAATAGCTTTAGCATTCTGTTCTCATCATTCTTGCTATTGATGGTCTTTGTCAGTCCTAACCTTACAACCAGTTTGAGCTTTTTGGTATTGTTTGTTGCAACGCTTACCTTTATTTATGCAGTGCGCACCAACTCATCCGATAAGCTCATCTTGAATATGGAAAATGAAGTATGATCTGGGTATTTACAATTGTTTTTATATCAATATGCATCGTATTGCGCGTAATGGGTACAATCTAAGTTATTGTTTAAATATGTATTAATAGTTAGAATCCCTGTGATTTTATAATTATAAATACATATGAATATTTCTATATCTACTGATCAGTCTCCTTTCGCGTCATCCTGGCTAAAACTTAGTGTTGTATCTCTAATTGCAGCAGGACTGTTTTCATTATTGCTTGTTCTATCAAGAACCCCTGGTATACAGGACGTCATTCCCTGGCTGGATTTCTTTCATACAGCGCTTGTAGTGCATGTTAATTTATCTGTTTTAATCTGGTTCATGTCCTTTTCCTGTTTGTTCTGGAGTTTGTACTCGCGAGAAAAGTTTCAAATTATAGATAGATTGGCTTTATATTTATGTATTGCGGGAACCTCTATTCTTATTGCATCTCCTTTTTTGGGTGCTGGTAAGCCTCTGTTAAATAATTATATTCCGGTTTTACAACATCCCCTGTTTTTCTGGGCTATTGGTTTATTTGCATTGGGTGTTTTATTGCAGACGATTCGGGTTTTACTGATATTGCCTTCAGCTAAACTGGGCCTTTCATCTTATGCACCATATATTGCAGCTATATTTACCTTCGCTTCCCTTATTTCGCTCTATATATCCTGGTTACAGGTACCTGATAATATAGAGAGTTTAATTTATTATGAGTATCTTTTTTGGGGCAGCGGCCATATTCTTCAGTTCAGCCATACATGTTTATTGCTGTTTTCGTGGTTAATTCTGACAAACTATCTTGGTGCATTTTCATCATTTAAGTCTGAAACTATTAAGTGGTTATTTATCAGTATGTTATTACCACTGATATATGCTGTTTATATTTATGCTAGCTATGATGTTTTTTCACCTGAGCACAGGGTTGAATTTACAGATTTAATGAAATACGGTGGTTTGTTTGCCTTGCCGTTGGGTTTAATTGTTGTCTGGGATCTCTTTAATTCGAAAAGTGAAAAGAATAAGACGACAGCTGCAGCCAGGGCAGCTCTTGTGTGTTCAATTATTCTTTTCCTTGCCGGGGGCATTATTGGCTTTTTGATTCATGGTGTTAATGTTGTGATTCCAGCCCACTATCATGGTTCAATCGTGGGTGTAACATTGGCCTTCATGGGTGTGGCTTATTATTTATTACCAAAACTAGGTTACAACAATCCTGACTGGAAAATGGCTCGAATACAGCCATATGTTTACGGTGCCGGGCAACTAATGCATATATTGGGTCTTGCATGGTCGGGTGGTTATGGTGTGCAACGGAAAACGGCTGGTAGTGCTCAGGGATTAGAGAATTTACCTGAAATTATCGGTATGGGGCTAATGGGCTTTGGTGGCTTAATATCAATAATTGGTGGAATACTATTTCTGGTTGTTATGATTCGTAGTATGTGGACAAGTAATTCACCGCACTAACCCCCTGCTTTCTTAAAGCTAGTCTTTTAAATAGCAATTTCGTGTCAGCCAGTTTTAATTATGCCCAGGCTATTATGGCAATAATAATTAATCCCAGTGTTATAGCATGTAGCAGTAGTCTTCCCTGCATTAGTTCATTTGCATGCGCTAAATCAAACTTGCCACCCCTGACCATAGAAATACCGCCTGCCATCAGCATGGCAATAGTGCCTAGAAAAGCCAGCATAATAAAAAACATAATAGCATTCATGTGACAACCCTCCTTTGCAAGTATAACTATATAGCTTTTGTTTAGTTATACTGACTATCTGTTATATGTCAATTTGAATGATTTTATTACGCAAGCGTCGTTATTAGTTTTAATAATGCCCGTGAATTTTATATATAAATTCTATTATTTAAATAAAATAATCTCTAAGTAAAATTCTTACATAGTGATCAGCCAGTAAAAAGGCAAATAAAGCGCTTAAATAGAAGATTGAGTAAGCAAAGGTTTTCATTGCATGAGCATCACTATTGCCGGTTCTATATAGTTTATAGGCGTGATAGATAAAGCCTATGCCGAGAGAAATTGCACCCGCCAGATAAACCAGGCCTGTCATTTTTATTGCGAATGGCATTAATGTAACAGCAACAAGCATCAAGGTATAAAGTAAAATATGTATTTTTGTAAATGCAATACCATGAGTAACGGGCAGCATAGGTAAACCTGCACGTGCATATTCATCTTTGCGCTTAATGGCCAGCGCCCAGAAATGGGGTGGTGTCCATATAAAAATAATAAGAAACAGCAGAAGTGCTTCGGTATTAACCTCACCTGTCATCGCAGCCCATCCGAGCACAGGTGGGGCTGCTCCGGCGGCGCCTCCAAGAACTATGTTTTGAGGTGTAGTGCGTTTGAGAAACATTGTATAAATCACGGCATAGCCAATTAAGGATGTTAATGTCAGTAAGGCTGTAATCATATTGACCTGGGTAACCAGAATGATCATGGCGATGACACCAAGTGAAATTGCAAAAACGATTGCTGATATGCCGGACATATCGCCCTGTGGTAAGGGCCTATTTTTTGTTCGATCCATAATTGTATCAATACGTTGATCAACCCAATGATTAATGGCTGCACCCGATGCGGATGCCAGTGCAATACCTGTGGTGGCATAGATGAACAGATCAACTGGAATGGGACCAGGTGTTGAAAGCAACATGCCCACTACTGCCGTAAATACAATAAGCAAAACAACTTTGGGTTTGCATAACTCATAGTATCGCTTGTAGCGTATGTTAGAAATATAAAGTGCGAGTTCAGTCATTTTCTTGTCCGTATTTAATTCTTATATTAAGTTTATTTAACCAATTTTTGATACTTTTAATAATCGTCTTATATCTTTCAATATTTTCTCAGCATCCGCATCTTTAGGATATGCCATCATATAGTTACCCATGGGGTCGATTATATAAATACCATCTTCAGTAGGTTCTCCTGACAACGAGAAACTTGAAATCAGCTGATTGTAATTTTCATTACCAGGTATCATTACTTCCATTCCCGTATAATCAGGTAATAACCGGTTGAATGATTCTATATTCGAAGATTCAGTTAATAAAAATACCCTTTGTATTCGTGTCCTATCTTCACCAACGGCTTTTCTTATCTGGCGCATTTTATACAGGTTATCCAGGCAGCTCTTCTGGCATGATGAATTACCAATTGATACAAGTATCCACGTACCTTTCATTTCTGAAAAAGTGAAATTAGAATTATCGATTCTTTTGAGTGATATATCGCTTATCTGACGAACAGGTGAAATCAAATGGCCATAGTTCGTTTGACCTAATTCCAGTTCATCTGCATAAAAATAAAAATAAAATGCTGCAATGTATGGTAGGCCAAATAAAATAATCATTATCCATAATGTTGCCCTGCTTTTCTTAGGATTATTCTCTAGATTAGAGTTGTCTACAGTATTTTCAGTTATCATTGTCTACTTTTTTCTTAAAATTAATTGCTATATAAGTAATCAGTACGATGAGTGCAAAAACAAACCATTGTATGGCGTAACCAATGTGCATGCCCATTTTAGCATCATATTTTGGCCAGTCTCGTGCATAGCCTGATTTTTCTTTTTTGTCGAGTAAAATCATCACTGGTAATACATTGTATTTTGTATGTTCAATATATTTTTGTAGATCATAATAGGGCCAGACTCTGCCGGTTGGATCTAGTTCGCCTAATATAAGTGGTGGCTTTGATTTATGTGGTGCCAGTATACCATGAATGTTTATTTCATCTTCCGGGGTTTCTATTAATGGAAGAATATTTCGGTCTCTTCCCACCGGGATCCAGCCTCTGTTGACCATGATAACCGTTTGGTCTTTATCAAGGATAAAAGGTGTTAATACATGATAACCCGCCTGTCCTGAATAAACGATATTGTCTATAAGGATTTCATTATTTTTATTGTAGCGGCCCGATGCGTTGACATTGAGGTATATTTTTTCATTTATATCAGAAATAGAATGATTTAACTGAAATCCACCCTGTTTAGCTTTATTGTCAATGTCTCGTTGTAATTGCTGTTTTTCCAGAGCTCGATTAGTTTGCCATATGCCAAGACTTGTAAATCCAGATATGCCGATTATAGCGAGTATTGTGCCCAGTAATGAGAATCTAAAATAAAAGTTAATATTTGGCATCTAATGTTATTGTCTAAAAAATATTAAATCTATAAACCAGCTGTATATTTATATATAATGATCTTACATTCATGTTCGAGTATTTGTAATGATTAAAACGCTTATAGTGATAAATTTTATTCTGATATTAATTAGCCTGTTC
>JAOUMX010000045.1 GCA_029881275.1 Gammaproteobacteria bacterium
TTCTGCAGCTTCCTGTGCTTTTTCTGCACTTTTCCACAGTATGGATGCACAGCCTTCAGGTGAAATAACCGAATAGGTACTGTACTTCAACATCATAACACGGTCACCAACACCAATAGCCAGTGCTCCACCGGAACCGCCTTCACCAATCACCGTGCAGATAATAGGCGTCTTCAGTGCCGCCATTTCAAACAGATTTTTAGCAATGGCTTCTGACTGACCCCGTTCTTCTGCGCCGATACCAGGATACGCACCCGGTGTATCAATAAAGGTAATCACCGGTATTTTGAAGCGCTCGGCCATTTTCATCAGGCGTAAGGCTTTTCTATAACCTTCCGGACGGGGCATACCGAAATTACGTAGAATTTTTTCTTTGGTATCACGACCTTTCTGGTGGCCTATCACCATGACCGGACGACCGTTTAGACGCGCCATGCCACCGATGATAGCTTTATCATCACCAAAGGCCCTGTCACCGTGAAGTTCCTGAAAATCAGTAAACACACGATCAATATAATCAAAGCTATAGGGACGCTGCGGGTGTCTGGCCAGCTGGGAAATCTGCCATGATGATAATTTATTAAATATAGATTCGGTCAGAGTTTTGCACTTGTCCTGCAGGCGCGAAATCTCATCACCGATATTGATATCTGTATCATCACCGACATAACGCAATTCTTCTATTTTTGCTTCTAGTTCAGCAATGGGTTGTTCAAAATCGAGAAAATTAGGATTCATTGTACTTGTATTTTTATATTAAATGCGGCCCTGGCCGGTACAGTCTAACTATTAGGGTGCAATGATAACTCGCTATTAGATCACAGCCAAGGACTATAGGGTGTTTTGTGACCATTTAGCGAAAATATCAACAATACCCCGCCAGTTTAAGACAAAACCAGAACCCTAAATCAGATCGAGACATTCTCGTAAAACCGTGGTGGCATAGGTTCCAGCCGGTAATTTAAACTCAATGATCATTTTTTGATCAGATTCAAGCGCCCAGTTGAGCTCTGCCACCGGTAACCTCATGGCCCGTCGCTCCTGTTTCATACCCGCGGATGCCAGACCGTCACAGAAGACCGCGTATTCAGCGGCTACCCGCTGCTCAAGCTCATAACAGTCACCCTGCGCCATGCTGTCACCTTTGCCCCAGAGTGCCGCAGTCGGGTGTATATCACCCGCGGCAATCCGCTCCAGCAAATCATCACTGCCGTCATCCGCAAAACAGGCGGACTTGCCATCAAGCATAAACACATCCCCGGCCAGGTACTGATTCCAGTTACCCTGATCAATGCGCTCGGAAAGTATACGGTTAAAAATCCAGGAACGCGAAGCCGATAGATAAATGCTGCGCTGATGTTTCTTTAACTTTCTAAATCCGCCTTTAAACAGTGCCTCAGCCTTGGAAAGATTATTCATATCATGACCGAAACGTTGCTCACCATAATAGTTAGGTACGCCCTGCTCTCTGATCAGGGATAAGCGCTGTTCCAGTTCATCCATATCACCATTCAGGTCACGTATACATAACTGAAACCGGTTACCCGCCAGAGTGCCACGTTTAAGTTTTCGATCATGGCGAATCGATTGTAAGATTTTAATTTCGTCAGTGTTTAATGCTGTTAAATCGGGGTCTGGCTGACCTGGCAAATGAATGCTAAACCATTGTCTGGTAATCGCATGACGATCCTTTAATCCTGCATAACTCACCGCCATGGATTTAACATTGGCTAACTGAGCAAGTTGCTGAGCAACCCAGTCGGTATTACATCCGTTTTTTTCTATATGTAACCAGAGATGCTCACCCTCACCGGTTGGTTGCACCGGCATAATTTCATCAACCTTGAAATCATGATTAGAGGATTTTAAAACACCGGAAATATATGGCAATCCGAAGGCATGGGATAAACTTTTATACAAATACACAGAACATTCACACAGAAAAAAATATAAGCTGTATTTTACTCTCTTAATACAGGGAACGATACGAGTATTGCTATAATTTGACATTCGTCTTAGTATACTGGACACAAAAATAATCATAATCTGCTTGCGTATTCGCGCCCTGCAGAACACAGGAGCAAATATGCTGATCAGATACACGGAATGGATATTAAAATGGAAGTTTCTGGTTATTATTCTTTCTATTATCAGCGTTATCGCCCTGGCAAGTGGCGCAAAGAATCTGGCCTTCACCAATGATTACCGTGTTTTTTTCAGTAAAGAAAACCCCCAGTTAAATGCCTTTGAAACATTACAAAACACCTATACTAAAAACGATAATGTATTATTTGTAGTTGCGCCTAAAGACAGACAGATATTTACTCAGAAAACCCTGAGCGCAATAAAAGATATTACCAGACAGGCGTGGCAGATTCCCTATTCAATCCGTGTTGATTCGATCACTAATTTTCAACATACCCGTGCCGAAGAAGATGATCTGATTGTTGATGACCTGGTGACTGACCCTTCATCTTTATCCGCTGAAGATCTGAGCTATGTAAAAAACATTGCCCTGCATGAACCCATGCTAATTAATAAACTGATTTCACCCGATGCCGCCTACACCGGTGTGAATATCATTATTCAATTACCCGGCATTGACCAGATGAAGGAAAACCCGCTGGTGGTCAGTTATGCACGTGACATGCTGGCAACCATGAAAGCCCGTTACCCGGAGCTTGAACTCAGGCTGGTTGGCATGTCAATGATGAACAATGCTTTTCCTGAAGCCAGTCAGAAAGACGGCATGACACTGGTGCCGTTAGCTTTTGCTGCCATTATTATTACCCTGTTACTTTTATTACGCGACATTAGCGGCACTGTGGCCACCGTTATTCTGGTTCTTTTTTCGATTGTTTCCGGCATGGGCCTTGCCGGCTGGCTGGGTATTAAACTAACTCCGCCTTCCGCATCTGCACCAATTATTATTTTAACCATTGCTATTGCCGGCGCCGTCCATTTACTGGTCACCATGCTGCAGGAAATCAACAGAGGACTAAACAAACATGATGCCATTATTGAAAGTATGCGAGTTAATTTTTCACCCATTTTTTTAACCAGTCTGACCACGGCGATGGGGTTTTTAAGTTTAAATTCAAGTGAAGCACCACCGTTTAGAGACCTTGGCAACATTTCAACCTTTGGTGTGGTTGCCGCATTTCTATTAACCATAAGTTTTCTACCTGCCATCATGTACTGTCTGCCGATTAAAACAAAACATTTTGTGGTTGGTACCAGCAGTATGAAAACACTTGGTGAATTTGTTATCAAACGACAGAAACCTCTACTTTACAGCCTGAGTATTGTTGTTATCACACTGCTATGTTTCATACCCAGCAACAAACTCAATGATGTATTTGTTAATTATTTTGATGAATCCGTTGAGTTCCGTCGTGACACAGATTTTGCCACTGAACATTTATCGGGCACCTACACCATTGATTATTCCATCGACAGCCATAAGGAAACCGGTGTTAGTGACCCTGAATTTTTACAACAAGTTGAATCATTTGCTAACTGGTATCGATCACAGCCTGAAGTACAGCATGTCAGCAGCATCACCGACACATTCAAACGACTGAATAAAAATATGCATGGTGATAATCCCGAATGGTATCGACTTCCAGACAATAAAGAACTGGCTGCTCAATATTTACTCCTCTACGAAATGTCATTACCTTTTGGCCTGGATCTAAATAACCAGATCGATTTACGCAAACAGTCAACCCGTATCAGTGTTACTCTGCAAACCATATCCTCCAATCAGATGCTGGAACTGGAACAGCGAGCCAATAACTGGATGAAAAACAACATGCCGGAACTGGTCACGGATGGTGCCAGCCCGACCATTATGTTTTCTCACATTGGTCGGCGCAATATTATTAGCATGTTAACGGGAACCACCATTGCACTGGTACTGATCTCCGGTGTACTGATCATTGCTTTGCGCTCGTTCAAATACGGCATTATCAGTCTGATTCCCAATCTGTTTCCTGCAGGCTGTGCCTTTGGCATATGGGCTATATTTGTTGGTGAAATCGGACTGGCGCTTTCCATTGTTACCGCCATGACACTGGGCATAGTCATCGATGATACGGTTCACTTTATGAGTAAATACATACGTGCCCGCAAAGAGAAAAATCTGAACAGCCATGATGCAGTACGCTATGCCTTTAATAATGTTGGCGTTGCACTCTGGGTAACCTCGGCCATATTAATTGCCGGCTTCATGATTCTGTCACTATCAGCATTTGAATTAAATGCCGGTATGGGTCTGGTAACCAGTATTATTATTGCCGTCGCATTAGCACTCGATTTTCTAATGCTCCCCCCCTTACTTATGAAAATAGACTCAATCAAATCCGATGAGGCAAACGCATGAACCACGCCATTCAGAAATTAATAATATCCTGGTGCACAATTTTGTTACTGTCTGTTCCTGTGCAGACGGTTGCTGATGAAAATAAAGGCCTCGAAATTGCAAAAGAAGCAGATCGCAGGGACACCGGCTATAAAGATTCCACAGCCCGACTGGTTATGGAATTAAAAAACAAACAGGGTGATACCGCTATTCGTCATGTACGCGTTAAAAATCTGGAAGTCATCGGTGATGGCGACAAAGGTATGTCAATCTTCGATGAACCGGCTGACGTGAAAGGTACTGCCTTTTTAACTTTTTCACATTCATTAACACCCGATGAACAATGGTTGTATTTACCTTCTCTGAAACGCATCAAACGCATCAGCTCTAAAAACAAATCAGGCCCGTTTATGGGCAGTGAATTTGCCTATGAGGATATTTCGTCTCAGGAAGTCGATAAATACACTTATAAATATATTAAGGACGAAGTACTTAATGGCATCGACTGTTTTCTAATTGAACGTTATCCTGCCTATGAACATTCCGGCTATACACGCCAGCTGGTCTGGGTAAATAAAAATGAATATCGTCCTGAAAAAATAGTTTTCTATGACCGTAAAGACACTTTATTAAAAACACTGAATTATAGTCATTACAAACAATACCTGGGGCAATACTGGCGCGCTGAAAAAATGCACATGCAAAATCATCAAACCGGAAAATCGACTCTACTAAGCTGGTTCGATTATGCATTCAAAACAGGACTCAACGACAGCGACTTCAGTCGCAACAGCCTTAAACGTGCAAAATAATTATATGACGGCAGGTCAGCAAATAAAAATAACTGGCTTCTTTATCTGCCTGATATGGTTATGTTTATCCACTACTGCCGATGCAGCTGAATGGTCTGGCAATATCAGCGCACAGTCACGTCATTTTTTACATGCCTCATCTCCTGTTAATGCAGGCCAACACGACAATTATCTGTCCCTGACAGCAGAACCGGAATTTTATCACCGCTGGGATGACGAGCAGCAGAGCATTACCTTTACGCCCTTCTACAGATATGACCAGCATGATCAACAACGCACACATGGCGACATCCGCGAACTGGTCTGGCTAAAAACATTTGATAACTGGGAACTGAAAGCCGGTATTAGCAAAGTATTCTGGGGAGTGACTGAATCCCAGCATCTGGTTGATATCATCAATCAAACGGATTTTGTCGAGAACATTGACGGTGAAGATAAACTCGGTCAGCCGATGATTAAAACCAGTATTGAAAGAGACTGGGGACTGATAGATTTTTTTATTCTACCCGGATTTCGTCAGCGTACCTATGCAGGCATAGAAGGACGCCCGAGAAGCACAGCCATTGTATTAACGGATTTAACGCAATATGAATCCGCTGATAAAGAAAGACATATCGATTATGCACTTCGCTGGTTTAATACACTGGGTCAATGGGATATAGGCCTGTCCCATTTCAAAGGCACCAGTCGAGAACCGATTTTACAACCCACATTGATTGCCACATTCCCACCCACGGTGATTCCTTACTATCCACAAATGGAGCAAACAGGTATAGATCTACAGGCAACAATCGAAGACTGGCTATGGAAACTGGAAATCATTAATCGACACTGGCTGAATGATCATTTTTATGCCGCCACAGCCGGATTTGAATACACACTGATTGGACTGTTCGACACTGATACCGATCTGGGCATAGTTGCTGAATACCTGTACGATAATCGTGACCAGTATTTAACCACATTTTTTGAACATGACTTAATGCTCGGCTTGCGCCTGGTATTAAATGATGAACAATCCACAGAGGCACTGTTTGGTTTTATTATCGACCAGGACAGCCATGAAACGCTAATGAGTCTCGAAGCCAGCAGACGTATCGGCAACAACTGGAAAATAGAACTGGAAACACGGCTATTTCAACACATTGATAAAACCGGTTTCCTTAATATGTTTAATAAAGATGATTTCGTGCAACTGAATTTAAGCTATTACTTCTAGTTCAGATCAACTGCAAACTTTCTCAGTAATTCAAATGGTACTATCTCCAGTGCTTTTTTATGCGTTCTGGTCAGATGCACTCTGGGCGCCATTTTATCTTCATAGGCTTGTAACCATCTGGCCGCACATAAACACCATGCATCACCCGGCCTGAGACCGGGGAATCCAAATTCGGGTAACGGCGTTGATAAATCGTTACCCTTAAATCGAGAATACTCAAGAAAATCCCTGCTCGCCTCAATGCAAACTGTATGGGAACCCACATCCTGTTCACAGGTGTTGCAGCTGCCATCCCGAAAAAACCCTGTCACCGGATTATCACCACAGGCAACTAATGGCTCACCCAGCACATTAACTGAGGCCTCTTTTTCTATATCATTCATAACAAACACCCTTTAACTGAAGCATTGATAGCAGTGCTTATTATGCATTCATTGAGACCCGCATAACAAATAAATAAATGCTCATTAAATCTGGCAATAGAATCCAAACAATACTGTTAACAAGGTTAATAATGTTTATTAAAAAATGAAAAACTGACGAGATATTGAGTAACAGATAAACAGGAATAAATAAATTTATCCTGAAAAAAAGCTGATTAACAAACTAGAAAGTAATAATTTTATCACCCTCTTTAATTAATCCATATAAATCCATCATTGAACCCATTGTGCAACGCAAGTCATGTTCCAGCTCAGGCATAATATATTTTCTTATATCACAACAAACAGTACAGCCAATCAATTTACCACCGTGGTCTTCAAAATTCTGCATTTGCTCTTCTATATCGAATTTCATTGATTTTATTGACGATGATTCTACACCCTGCCCCAAAAGAAATACCGTGACATCTTCATCATGAGCTAAACACATATTAGCGAGACGAAAAGCATTCCATACATTTTCAGGATCATTACTGTAAATCACAATAACGTACTTCATTAATCACCTCGCAGTCTCTTTACATATCAGACTGGCAATCTAATCACAAAAGCCGCTCCACCCTGAGCTCGATTTTCAGCATATATTCTGCCATTATGTGCAGAAATAATTTCCCTGCTAATAGCCAGGCCCAGTCCTGTACCGCCAGAATATGATTGTGTTTTACTGGACTGTTCAAATTTACTAAAAATAAACTCCAGCTCATCATCAGGAATACCCGGACCATTATCCATGACCCTGATTTCCAGATAATGACTGTATCTGCTACCTGTAATTAAAATTTCAGAGGATAAAGGTGAAAATTTAAGTGCGTTGCTTAATAAGTTTCGCATCACCTGCATAAATCGAACTTCATCAATATCATACTCACCCAGGTTTCCATCCAGATCAAGCTTT
This sequence comes from Gammaproteobacteria bacterium, assembly GCA_029881275.1. Classification (GTDB taxonomy): domain Bacteria; phylum Pseudomonadota; class Gammaproteobacteria; order SZUA-229; family SZUA-229; genus JAPHQX01. The sequence goes on from JAOUMX010000045.1 coordinate 7,733, forward strand.
AACGCAATAGCCTTATCCAGGCATAAAACATTACATTCAGAAACCACCTGCAGAATAACATTCTCCAGTAACTCCGAATTCCTGCTACATACCAGCTTACCTGCTTCAGCCTTGGAAATATCTAGCAGATCATCAATAAATCCTTTTAATAAATAACTACTATCCAGAATTCGTTCAAACGATGATTTAATTTCAGTAATATCAGTATCATTATTTATACTGACGCCTAATTGTGAATAGCCCATGATGATATTTAATGGCGTCTGCAATTCATGCGTCATGTTTGCCAGAAAATCACTTTTTGCCTGATTGGCACTTTCAGCTGTCTGTTTAGCCCTTTCCAGATTCATTCTGGCATTTTCTATTTGACTGATATCAACAAACGTTTCATAAATCAAACTTTCCTCATCCTGTGACTGCACAGAACATCTCAACAAGGTTATTTTATTTCCTGCTACTGTTATCGCCGGTGTTTCTTCAGGATCAAGAACATGTTTTTTGTTACCTGGAAACCCGTCAATATCAACATCATAAAAACGTTTACAGGACACGCCAACCAGTGATGCGTTAGCCTGTAAAATTTCTTTTCCGGCACGATTCATCTGCATAATAGTCGCTTCATTATCCAGGACCATCATACCCACAGGACTATTATCAAACAGGGCATTTATTAATTTAAGTTTGCTTCGAAGTTCATCTGACAAGCCTTGAATGCGTTGACTCAATCGTGTTATTTCAACATTAAAATAATCCATTAACTGCTCACTATCTTCATTAATAATGAGCATGACACCGTCAGGCATTAAACTGGAACGGGTATGGATTAGCTTGATATTGAATATAAAAGGCAGGATATAATCCTGCCCTTTAAGTTTTAAGGTATCTTTAACAACAGCCGATTTATTTTCTGCCAGACAATCATGAATCAGTTTCTCAACCCGTCTGAATCGAGGAATATGCTGACTCAAACTTTGCCCTTTTGCCACTTCACTACAAATGCCTGACAACTTTAAAAATGCCGGATTCAGATAAACAATTTCTGCGCTGCTACTTAATACAACAACAGCATTTGACTGCATATCAAGCAGAAATGCATTTTTACGAACAAAATCATCCACGCCAGAATCCACATACTGAAGATCAGCCGACATACGTCATCCTTTAATGTCACTGTAATACATAAGTTCAGATAAACCGGGATAGTGAAACGAAACCTATGCCACTGATAGATAAGCATAGTAAATAGAAGGTTATTTTGCAGGGGTTTTCATAAAAAACCCCTTTTTTATTACGAATTATCCATTATTGCTGGATAAACACCCCGAATCCGTCATTCTGGTACCAGAAACCGGCAGCAGCATTATCAGGCAATATATCGATATCACCATCATTATCATAATCCTGAGCCCTTAACCAGGCTGATACGGTATTCACTGGATTGACGATCGTGGTTGCCGTCACGTCCGCAAAGGAGCGATCAGCATTATTTTTAAGTATCTGTACCACCCTGTCGGTATCAGTGACCGGGTTTCTTCTATAGAGCACGATATCCCTGTTCGAATCAGCATCCAGGTCTTCCACTTCTATGTCCAGAACCGACTCATAACCCGCATAACTGTCTATCGAGGTTCTTAAATCACGGCTATAAGCACCGGTACTGTTTCCCCAGTAAATCGAGGTCACATCACCATCAGTTTCATTGCCAGCGGCAATCAGGTCGACATAGCCATCCTGATCAACATCAACCAGTTCCGCTGTCAGCACCTTGTTCATACTTCTGTCCCAGCGATTGTTCACCCTGACAAAACCACCAAGGCCGGTATTAATATAAAAGAATGGCTCCAGCCCACCGACAAAAATATCACTATCACCATCATTGTCGATATCAGCTGAAGCACCACCCGTGTGGTAACCCGCATCCTGACCATAAATTTGGTGCCTGAATGAATGAATCAAAGCTGAAGCCGGATCATTGGGATCAGTTAATCGAGTTTGATGAATAAGTAATTTAGGTGCGGCCCCTGAAAAAGAACCATCATTGACACCCTGATCGAGCACAAATATATCATCCAGATCATCACCGGTAAAATCACTGACCAGTGATTTTCTGGCATGAAGTGATTGAGGCACATCAGCAATGGTTGCATCACTGACGGAAACAAGATAAGGAAAACTACTGGCCTGATCAGTAAATGTTAGATCATCACCCGCATTGATATATAACTCAGCGTCAGTGGGTATAGTTGATAAATTTAACCCGGTTGCAAAAAACATATCTATAAAACTATCGGCATTGGCATCCAGATATGCCACGGCCTCATGCAAGAAGGCCGCATTAAATCCGGAATAATCGATGATCAATGGCAAAGATGATGCTAATACCGGTTTTGATTTGTGATAAGAGGTATTCATATTTTCTGCGGTCACCGGTGCAATTTTCAGATCCACCAGTACCACATCCGGTGTTTTAAAATCACTATCGCATGATGCCAGCAAACCCGCTGATAGAACACAAACCCATAAAGCCCTGATCATGAATGAAAACCCTTTACCCGTTTTAATTGCTGATGTTTTTATAAAGTCGCCATTATACATGCTTTGTTTCACTATACGCCTGCCCCCAGTGCCAGTTTTCTCAGACTTTCAATTTTATCCCTGAGTGCCGCCGCCTGTTCAAATTCCAGATTTTTAGCATGATCGTACATTTGCTTTTCCAGCTTATCCATTTCACGACTGGCCTGATCTACTGTCATGTGTGCATACTGGGCATGCTGTTCTGCCGCCTGCAGGAATTTCTGCTGATAACGCTTTTCATAACCCACATCCATGACATCGGTAATCGCCTTCTTGATACCCATTGGCGTAATACCATGCTCTTTGTTATAGGCCCGCTGTTTTTCACGACGCCGATTGGTTTCACCCATCGCCCGTTCCATGGAAGCTGTAATCTTGTTAGCATACAAAATGGCTTTGCCGTTTAAATTACGCGCTGCGCGACCAATGGTCTGAATCAGCGAACGGTCCGAGCGCAGGAAGCCTTCCTTATCCGCATCCAGTATGGCCACCAGTGACACCTCTGGCATATCCAGACCTTCACGTAACAGATTAATACCCACCAGCACATCAAATTCACCTAAACGCAGATCACGAATAATTTCCATACGTTCAACGGTATCGATATCGGAATGAAGATAACGTACACGCACCCCATGTTCACTCAGGTAATCGGTGAGATCCTCTGACATACGTTTGGTTAAGGTGGTAATCAGTACACGCTCACCCACGGCCACCCGCTTGTTGATTTCAGACAGCACATCATCCACCTGAGTGTCCACCGGACGGACTTCAACTTCAGGATCAATTAATCCCGTGGGTCGCACTACCTGCTCGACCACCTGCTGGGCATGTTCCTGTTCATAACTTCCCGGCGTTGCCGATACAAAAATTGACTGCGGACGCAGTTTTTCAAATTCATCAAAGCGCAACGGACGATTATCCAGTGCCGAGGGCAAACGAAATCCATAAGTGACCAGATTTTCCTTACGGGAACGATCCCCCTTATACATGCCACCGAGTTGCGGAATAGTGACATGGCTTTCATCAATCACCAGCAATGCGTTATCCGGTAAATAATCAAACAGACAGGGTGGTGGCTCACCCGGCGCACGACCGGATAGATAACGGGAATAATTTTCGATGCCATTGCAATAACCCAGCTCACGCATCATTTCAATATCATAAAGCGTGCGTTGTTCGACTCGTTGTGCTTCCAGTAATTTATTGTTATCGCGTAACTGCTGTAAACGTTCACGTAACTCAGCTTTAATCTGATCAATTGCATTTTCGATGGTGGATCGCGGTGTCACGTAATGGGTTTTTGGATACACCGTTAACCGCGATACCTTACGCAACACTTCGCCGGTCAGGGGATCAAAAAAACACAGCTGTTCAATTTCATCATCGAACATTTCCACCCGTATGGCTTCCTGATCAGAATCCGCCGGGTGTATATCCAGCACTTCGCCTCGCACCCGGTAACAGCCACGACGAAAATCCACATCATTACGAGTGTACTGCATTTCAGCCAGGCGGCGCAGAATATCCCGTTGATTAATCATGTCGCCCTTGACCAGATGCAGCACCATACCAAGATAGGACTCCGGATCACCCAGACCATAGATTGCAGATACAGTAGCGACAATAATCGTGTCCTTGCGTTCCATCAATGCCTTGGTTGCCGACAGTCGCATCTGCTCAATATGCTCATTAATCGAGGCATCTTTTTCGATGAAAGTGTCACTGGCAACTACATAAGCTTCCGGCTGATAGTAGTCATAATAGGAAACAAAATACTCAACAGAATTATTTGGGAATAATTCCTTCATTTCGCCATATAATTGCGCCGCCAGGGTTTTGTTTGGTGCTAGAATCAAACATGGCCGTTGAGCTGTTTGAATGACATGTGCAATTGTAAACGTCTTACCGGAACCGGTAACACCCAGCAATGTTTGATCGGTAAGACCATCATTTAACCCTTCAAGAAGTTGAGCGATGGCCGTTGGTTGATCGCCCGCAGGTTTATTGTCCGTATGGATTTCAAAAAGCTTAGACATTGACTACAATTGCACCGTTTTTTTGATTACATATTTACTGGGAATCCACGACTTTGGACATCACACCATCCAACCGAATTCAAAAAGTTAAACCTTCACCCACCCTGGCGGTAACCGCTCTGGCCGCCAGACTTCGCGCTGAAGGGCGAGATGTTATCGGACTGGCCGCAGGTGAACCTGACTTTGATACACCTGACCATGTAAAACAGGCCGCCATCAAGGCGATTAGTGAAGGTTTTACCAAGTACACCGCTGTCGACGGCATGCCCAGCCTGAAACAGGCCATTATAACCAAATTCGAGAAAGATAACGGCTTTAGCTACCAGCCTGAACAGATTCTGGTCTCCTGTGGTGGCAAACAGAGTTTCTACAATCTGGCCCAGGCGCTGTTGAATCCCGGTGACGAAGTCATTATTCCGGCACCTTACTGGGTATCCTATCCCGACATGGTACTGCTGGCCGATGCCGAGCCGGTGATTGTCGATGGTGATCAGGCCCATGGTTTTAAAATCACAGCCGAACAACTGGAAGCCGCCATAACCGATAAAACCCGCTTATTTGTCATTAACAGCCCCTCTAACCCATCCGGTAAAGCCTATACCCTGGCTGAACTGAAAGCGCTGGGCGAAGTGCTGCTAAAACATCCACAAATCATCATTGCCACCGATGATATGTATGAGCACATCATCTGGACCCAGGAAGGCTTCTGCAACATCCTCAATGCCTGTCCTGAACTCTATGAGCGCACCATCGTACTGAATGGCGTTTCCAAGGCCTATGCCATGACCGGCTGGCGTATTGGTTATGCCGGCGGCCCTGCTGATTTAATCAAGGGTATGAAAAAGGTTCAGTCACAGAGCACCTCCAACCCGACCTCAATTTCACAGGTAGCGGCACAGGCCGCACTGGAAGGCGACCAGTCACGACTGGCAGAAATGAACACGGCGTTCAAACAGCGCCATGACTTTGTACTCGACGCCCTGAACAGCATGGAGGGCGTTAGCAGCCTGGCCAGCGACGGTACCTTCTATATCTTCCCTGACTTTAAACAGGTAATGGATAAAATGGGCATCAGTGATGATGTCAAACTGGGTGAAAAACTACTGGCTGATGCTGAAGTCGCCCTGGTGCCTGGCTCTGCCTTCGGCAGCCCGGGCCATATGCGTATCTCCTTTGCCACTGACATGACAAGCCTGGAGAAAGCCCTTGAAAGGATAGGAAATTTCGTATCAGGTGGTTGACCGAAATTAATCTAATCTGTAGTATAGCGCCCCTCTAGACCGCAAGTCGAACAGGTATTAAAAGACCTGCCAGATGGTAATAGAGACAGCTATTCCCCGATAGCTCAGTCGGTAGAGCAAATGACTGTTAATCATTGGGTCCGTGGTTCGAGTCCACGTCGGGGAGCCAAACATACACATCAAAGTTGCGATTCAGTTACTCTGATGTATAAAGAAGTAAATTAAGCCTCGCTTTAGCGGGGCTTTTTTATGCCTGACAGAACCTGATCAATATTATAAAATTAATACACTGTTAAAAATGACAGGTTGATGTTTTTATTATCTTAAATAACACCAGTTGACCCAGAACAACCCCGTTTTTCGCTACAAAATTTATAATTAGCACATAAATCAAAGGATGAATGATGACTGATTATCAAAATATACTGGTCGCCATCGATTTCTCAGATGCCGCAAATGACGTTATTGCCAAAGCTATTGATATCGGCAAACGCAATCAAACCCGGCTTACCATAATCCATGTAGTCGAATACCTGCCACCCATTGATATTGCCTACGAACCTGTACTGAGTTCAACCTGGAGCATTGATGAAAATGAACTGGTTAAACAGGCTAAAACATCCCTTAAGCAATTCTGTGAACGACACAAACAGGACAATGCTGAACAACTTGTTGTTATTGGCACACCCAAACATGAAATCGCTCAATATGCCAGAGACCATCAGTGTGACCTGATCATTCTGGGTTCCCATGGTCGTCATGGGCTGGGCTTACTACTGGGCTCAACAGCCAATGGGGTATTACACGAAATGCCCTGCGATATACTTGCAGTTAAAATCGGGACGTGAAGCGCCAGCCATCCCTGGCTTACGCACTAATCACATAAGGTAAGGCTTTTCAAATAACGACAGAAGTCATCTTTTAATTCAGGATGCGCCAGGCCCAGTTCCACATTGGCCTGTAAATAACCCAGTTTGCTTCCACAATCGTAACGCTTGCCTTCAAACGAATAAGCGTAGACTTTTTCGTCCTGTAGTAGTGCCGCTATACCATCGGTTAATTGAATTTCACCGCCTGCGCCACGCCCTGTGGTTTTTAACTTGTCAAAAATGCCGGGGGTTAAAATATAACGACCGACGACGGCCTGATCTGAAGGCGCATCAGCGGCAGCCGGTTTTTCCACAATCTGTTCAAGCAACGAAATACCATCGCTAATCACAGGGCCTGCAACCATGCCGTATTTATCACTTTCTTCTCGAGCCACGGTTTGCGTGCCAATCACGGAACCATGATAGTCATTGTAAACTTTGACCATCTGCTCCATACAATTACGACCGTTGTTAATAATTAAATCATCGGCCAGTATGACGGCAAAAGGTTCATTACCTACCGCAGGCTCCGCACATAACACCGCATGACCTAATCCGAGCGCTTCCGACTGGCGAATATAGATACAGTTTACATGAGACGGTATAACTTCCTGGGCCAGCTTGAGTAACTTGCTTTTATTCCTGGCTTCCAGCTCTGCTTCCAGTTCATACGCCTTGTCAAAGTGATCTTCAATGGAGCGTTTATTGCGTCCATTAATAAATATGAGTGTATCGATTCCTGCTGCAACGGCTTCTTCTGCTGCATATTGAATTAACGGTTTATCAACAATCGGTAACATTTCCTTGGGATTGGCCTTGGTTGCAGGTAAAAACCGGGTACCCATACCGGCCACGGGAAAAACAGCTTTTCTAATTGACTTCATTACTACATCCATTTTTTTATTGAACAACGATTATAGTATATAGACCGGGCCATATCATCAAATAGTCTGTGGTAATATCTGTAAAACCTTTATATGACCTTATAAAACCGTGATCACAAATAAACGTTTCGTATCTGGCAAACCCTTTCTATCTCAGGTCGCGCAATACATTATTGAGACCAATAGCCATCAACTGCCTGATCTTGGTCATATCAATATATTCATTGCCAATAAAATTGCGGCGGATCAACTTGCATACCATTTATCAAACCATAACAAATACAATGCCCTGATTCCCCCGTTTATTGGCAGCATGAATCAATGGATTGCGAACAACATTTCTCTTGCCAATACAGAAACAACCATCATCAGTGAACAAAGCCGTCATTTATTATTTCTAGATGCGATTGGTCAGCACCCTGATTTATTCAGACCCGAAAATAACTGGCAGGTCTGTGATGCTTTACTGAATTTATTTGATGAACTGTCGAGTAATAACATTATTGAGTCCGACATATCAGCCAGCCAATGGGAGCAAACCTTAAACGACGCATACGGCAGACCGACAATTAATATTCAGAATCTGAAAGCCGAATCAAACATTATTTTTACGCTATGGAAAGCATGGCATGAACAAATGAAAGCCATGAACATCATGGATAAAACATCGGCTTATGCATCACAACTAAAAAATCATTCCGCGTTCAGGCAAGATTCAAAATTTTATATCATTGGCCCTGAACAATTGAGCAATTTAGAACTGGCATGGTGTCAGAGACACAGCGAACTGTTCAGTTTTGACTATCTTATACAAAATAATCCACCTGATACAAAAACCGAAACAACAACTGCGCCGAGCCATAACATCACCGAGATGATTAGTGATATTGATCTTATTTATGATGATAGAACACCATTAACCCGACGTTACACTAAATTATCAAATATGGATGCACTTATCCGGAGATTATCCATATTTAGTGCCAGCAGTTATGAACAGGAAGCACAGGCCATTGAACTTCAGGTTCGTTCCTGGTTAATTGAGAAAAAAACAAATATCGCCATTGTTACAGAAGATAGAAAAATTGCCCGCCGTGTACGTGCCTTACTCGACAGGGCCGACATTCAGATTCAGGATACCGCAGGCTGGGCATTATCCACCACCAGTGCATCAACCACCGTTGAACGCTGGCTGGAATGTATCGAAGAAGACTTTCCCCATCAGGCATTACTTGATCTCCTGAAGTCACCTTTCTTCTGTCATCAGGACACTCGCGAAACCCATTTGCAACAGGTTTATCATTTCGAACATGACATTATCATTCATGAAAATGTCCCCCGTGATATCAACCGCTACCAGAAAGCATTACAAAACAGAAAAAGCAAACTGGAGAGCTGGCCAACAGAAAGATTTGATAACATCAATCAGTTACTGAACAGCATTGATTGTGCCTCTCAACGACTGAAACAGCTTTACTCATCCAGTCAGTTCCATCATCCAGAACAATACATTCGTGCACTCATACAGAGCCTAAATGATTTAAACATCACCACTTTATTTGAAAACGATATTGCAGGAAGAGACATTTTATCTGCACTGAATAATATGCTCGGCAGTTTAAAACTGGCGACACCGAAGATGACATGGAAGGATTTCAGAACCTGGTTAGCCTATTCACTGGAAAAAGAACAGCTCATCATTAATAACGACAGATCAGCTGTCACATTCATGAATTTCAAACAGGCACAGTACTGCAGTTTCGACTGCATTATTATCGCTGGCGCGAACAAGGATAAATTACCCGGCAGCGTAGAACAAACGGCTTTTTTTAATCAGTCAGTTAAAAGTTCACTGGGTTTAAAGGACTGGAATTTTAAGAAAAATTATTTTTTCTATCGTTTCAAATGTCTGCTCGATTCAGCCAGCAAAATACTCATCACCTATCGACATGAACATGATGGTGAATGGCTACCCGCTTCCCCCTGGGTTACCAGTCTTGAGGACATGTTAAAAATATCCAGCAATCACAGCTTTAACAATAAGCAACTTACTGCCCTGGTTAATCAGAATATTTACATTACAGATAATAACTATCGTGATCAGATCAATATCGCCTCACAACCGGCCCCTGTTCTGCCAGATGAATTAAAACCTGATACTTACTCTGCCAACCGATTACAGAAAGTTATTAACTGCCCTTATCAATTTTTCACCTCAGTCGCTTTATCCCTGAAAGCGGCGGATCATATTACAGAAGAACTCAAAAAATCCGAATATGGTGAGAAAATTCACGCTATTCTTTATGCTTTTCACAATCAACAGCAGAGTGCCGCACTGGCATTCACCGGCCCTGTCAATATAACCACCAGAGAGCCGGCCATAGAACACTTAACAAAAATCTCCAGGCATATTTTCGGCCAGAATATTGAAGACAATATCCAGCATAGAGGCTGGCTTAAACGATGGTTAAAAACTATTCCCGATTATATAGACTGGCAAATAAAATGGCAGGAAACCTGGGCAATCGACCAGCTTGAATCAAAACATAACATTAATCTATATGAACAGATTACCCTTAACGGCAGGCTCGACCGTATAGATAAATTCAACAATGAATACGCAATTATTGATTACAAAACCGGTACACCGCCAAGCAATTCTCAGATTAGAAACGGCGAAGATATACAGTTGCTAAGTTACGCTGCATTACTTGATCATGCTCAGGCTGTTCATTACCTGAAACTCGATCAGGGTGAAGTAAAATCAGCTGCCTTTGTTGACGGTGACAGTCTCAATGAACTGAATGAGAGCAATAAACAACGTATGATAAATATGGTTAAAGAAATTCAGCACGGCGCATCTTTGCCCGCCTGGGGCGATGTTAAAACCTGTGAATACTGTGACTCCCAGGGATTATGCAGGAAACAGATCTGGGATAATGCATAAAAAAAGCCTCGGCATACCGAGGCTTTTTATTTTCTACGTGACACGATCAGTTTATCGCACTGC